>CAIQRN010000098.1 GCA_903874255.1 uncultured Actinomycetes bacterium | reverse complement strand
TGCGCGCGCGTGTGCCATTCACCTACCGGCTACGGTCTTGGTCAGGCCTTTGGAACTTCAGCAGGTACCCAGGACTTTGAATCTGTAGAGCACAGCGATGTCATCATGTTAATTGGTGCCAATCCAACTTCTGCCCACCCAGTCTTTGCTTCACGTATGAAAAAAGCGATTCGCAAGGGTGCCAAGCTGATCGTGATCGATCCGCGTGTTATTCCACTTGTACGAACACCAGGTGTTAGTGCTTCACATCATTTACAGCTAATGCCAGGAACAAATGTTGCTGTTATTAACGCCTTGGCACACACAATTGTTACCGAGGGATTGATGGACCGTGATTTTATTAATTCACGGTGCGAAGACAAGTCATACAAAGAGTGGGAAGCATTTATCTCACTTCCTGAAAACTCACCTGAAGAGTTAGAAGCATCTTCACGTGTTCCAGCGCAGGAAGTTCGCAAAGCTGCACGTTTATTTGCATCGGCTCCAAATGGATCTATTTATTATGGTTTAGGTGTTACCGAACATAGCCAGGGTTCAACAATGGTTATGGGAATCGCAAACCTTGCCATGCTTACTGGAAATATCGGACGTAAAGGTGTTGGCGTTAATCCACTACGTGGACAAAATAACGTGCAGGGCTCATGCGATATGGGTTCATTCCCACATGAATTACCTGGATACCGCCACATCTCTAACCCAGATACCCGCAAGATTTTCAATGATAAGTGGGGCGTGACTCTCGATGCTGAGCCAGGAATGCGTATTCCAAATATGTTTGATGCGGCCTTAGCTGGGGATTACCGTGGAATCTATGTTCATGGTGAAGACATTGCGCAATCTGATCCAAATACTTCTCATGTCCACGCCGCTTTGCGCGCGATGGATATGGTGATTGTGCAGGATCTATTTTTGAATGAAACGGCAAAGTTTGCTCATGTGTTTTTGCCTGGTACTTCTTTCCTTGAAAAAGATGGAACCTTTACAAATGCCGAACGCCGCATCAACCGTGTTCGCCCAGTCATGAAATCTCCGACAGGCAAAAGTGAATACGAAGTCACATGCGATCTCGCAACGGCCATGGGCTATCCAATGTCATACAACAGTGGCGCCGAAATCATGGACGAGATTGCAGCGACGACTCCAACTTTTGCGGGTGTTTCATTTGCAAAGCTCGATGAAGTTGGAAGTTTGCAGTGGCCATGTAACGAGGCCAACCCAGAAGGCACGCCAATGATGCACACCGAGAGCTTTATGCGTGGTTTGGGCCAATTTATGCGCACTCCATACGTAGCAACTGATGAAAAAGCATCACGTAAGTTCCCTCTTTTGCTTACTACTGGACGTGTTTTAAGTCAGTACAACGTAGGAGCGCAGACCCGACGAACTGCCAATAACGTTTGGCACAAGGAAGATATTTTAGATCTGCATGAATCAGATGCCCAGCTTCGTGGCATCGCCGATGGATCTTGGGTCAAACTTTCTAGCCGTGTCGGTGAAACAATTATGCGAGCACGTATTACCGATGAAGTACCAGCTGGTGTTGTTTATACGACATTCCACTTCCCAGAAAGTGGCGCAAACGTAATCACAACTGATTTTTCAGATTGGGCTACAAACTGCCCCGAATACAAAGTAACTGCAGTTGAAATTGCACCAAGTGCAAAGGGCCCAGGAGCGATGGTTGAAAGCCATATCGATGGCGATGTCCAACTTGAATCTATTATCCGAATGGCTAATCAGATTGCGGCAAATATCCCAGCAACCGATGCACCTGAGATCAAGGTTGCCCACCACATTGTTCAGTTCTGGACACCAGTGATGATCGAACGCCTACATAAAGATGTTGATAAAACTAAGTTGTCACCAATTGTCTTAAAGGCACTTGATGTGATGCTAGTTGCTAAGTAACTGCTTTACTTGCGCAGCTAACTGGCCATATCCAACGTTTTGAATCTCAAGCGGTAATCCAATTTCTTCCGCCGCTGATTTAGCTAACGCCTCTAGTTCAGCTGTTGGTTGTTGTGCCAGCCAAATAACCCGCGAATAGTTTTTGAAGTAATCATCGCGAAGTTCTGGGCGAATATCTAAACCAAGTTCTACGATAACGCTGCGATGAAAAGACTTAACGAGAAAATCCGTTAAGAAGTAAGTGCCGGCATCCGACTCCATAATGGATTCGATCTTTTCACGACCCGCGAAGATGTCATAACAGTGATTGCCACCTAAGCGTTTTACTGCGTGGTGTTCAATGACGGTATCGAGTGCGCCATATGTTCCACAATCTGCATATGCAACGGCGCACCGTGAATGCTTATCCTTGATTTCATTGAGCAGTTGATCGACTTCGCCAGCGATTTTTTCAGGGCGATTATGCAGCAGCGGTGGCAGGGGATAGATAGTGATATCTAAGGAATCTGAGGCTGCAATATCGGC
>CAIQRN010000097.1 GCA_903874255.1 uncultured Actinomycetes bacterium | reverse complement strand
GTGCGCGCGAAGGGATTCGAACCCCTAACCTTCTGATCCGTAGTCAGATGCTCTATCCGTTGAGCTACGCGCGCTTATTTAGTTTTGTACAGCCTGCGAATAGTACCTTCTTTTTACAGGCCTCCCAAATGCAGTAATTCAGCACGTGTAATTGCTTTTTTACGGGGCTTGCCCAGTGATTCGCCTGCGGCAATTTCGGCTTCATTAATTTTCTGCCAAGTACTCTGATCAACAACGTTTTGGTTAGTTAGCAACTGCGAAATATCGCCAGCTGATTTTGGAGATTGTAAGTCACTGAGAATCAATTCAACCACGGCTGCAGCATCTGATTTATTAGTCCCAATAACACCAGATGGCCCGCGCTTTGCCCAACCGACAACATATAGATTTTCCTTAACGCGGCCATCGATATTTATAACTTTGCCGTTTTCATATGGGACACCTTCGATACTGACAGCTTGATACCCGATTGCCGTGACAACTAATCCACATTTTATTGTTACGTCGCCATCCGGGGTTGAATAAACAATTCCTTCAACATGATCGGATCCCAATATCTCCTTGGGGGTGTGCTGAAACAAGAAATGCATTGTTCGTTCATGCATACTCTTTTCTGATTCTGCAATCACCAGCATTGCATCCAAATTACTTTTAACATCTTTCTCGGGGGCATCGCCCGCGCGTGCAATGGCGGCATCGATATCATCTTTTTTTATTACAACATTTGTGTGTTCAAGCTTAGGAAGTTCGCGAAGTTCCGGAGAAGTAAATGCAGCATATTCAGGTCCGCGACGAGCGCTGATATATACGTTACGGATTGCACTTTTCTTTAACGCAGCTATTGCATGATCTGCTGTGTCGGTCGTATCAAGTTCAGATGGTTCAAGTGCCAGCATGCGTGCAACATCCATTGCCACATTTCCAGCACCAATTACTACTGCCGTTTCGCAATCCAGTGGCGGATTGATATCTGCATAATCGGGATGGGCGTTGTACCAAGGTACAAAGTCTGCTGCAGACATTGAACCTGCAAGATTTTCACCAGGAATCCCCAAAGTTTTTCCAAGTGCACTACCTGTCGCAACAATTACAGCATCGTATTTTTCTTGTAGGTGTGCAATTGATAGATCGCCACCGATTTCAACATTAGCAAAAAGACGGAAATTCGAATCTGCGGCGATCTTTTCGAATACTTTTGAAACTGTTTTAATTTTTGGGTGATCTGGGGCAACACCGCTTCTTACTAATCCCCACGGTGTAGGAAGTCTTTCAATCATGTCGATTGCAAATGTGCGCTCTTCGTTTTGAGAGTTTTGTAAAGCCTGCGCAGCGAAATAGCCCGCTGGTCCTGCTCCGACAATTGCTATTGTGAAGATTGGCATTGTCTTTTACCCCCTAAATTCTTGCTAAGCCTTTGGGCTTTTGCCGCTTACGAATGGAAAAAAGCCAGCAATGCCCTTGGTTTTGCTGTAATTCTTGAGGTAAAAAGCTGCGCGCACAAGTGGTGCAGCGCTCCCAAATACCCGTGTGAAAACCTTTGCTCTAGCGTTCAAATCTTTATCGGTCCCCCAGGTGCCCCCTGAGCTAACTTGTGGATGTATCGCAATTATTATTGGGAGGAAGACAGCATTTCTACCTTTGCTAAGTAAGTCTGCGATAAAGATGTACTCATCACCTATGTAGTTTTCGGCCCCGGCACCAAATTCTTCATCAAAACGAAGGCCTTCTTTCTTTATAGAGTCCATACGTACAATCATTTCGTAGGTAGCCGCTTTCGCCGAATTGAAGCGGGTCAGTTTCGTTTCTCGTTTGGAGTATTTTTTTCGCAGATTACCTTTTTCGTCAACAGCTTGTGCAAGGACTAAATCGCACTGCGGATGTATTTCAAGGTAATTAATTGCTTGGGTTATGCCATCAGCCAAAAAGGTATTTTCGTCGTCAGCAAATACTAAGTATTTGGTATCCGTTCTATCCAAAACAATATTGCGGCTTTTCGTGACACCACGGCTCTTGGTTTCGTAATACTCGTAGTGGAAACCGTTTGGCAACGGGGTATTTGTATTATCTGGATCTTGAATTGAAATAAAGATTTTGAATGGAATATCCAAATTAGGTTGTTTTATGTTTCCAACTCTCTGGGAGAGAACAGAGAAGCCAACAGTTAGTAACTCACTACTCACTATTAGTTCGAGCCCTTGCAAATCTCATAAGGCTGGTTGAGATGTTTGATAGGTTGGAATTCTGCATTCGAAGACCAAAAAATAAAACAATTGCGTTTGACTTACTCACTTCACCGATATAGCTAGAATAAATGAGTGCACCGAGTAAGAAAATCAGAGCAATTCCTGAAATTAGAATTCCTCTTTCGCCTGATTTGATTCTGCTTCCAATTCTGATGATGTTTGCGACCGGTGATTTATTCTTGCTTGCAGCCGTAAATCCACGTTGAGCTTCAAGTTGACTCTTAAACAATCTACCAAATATCTCGAATACCAGAAGTAGAACTATCAGATTCAAAACACCAAATTTCCAATTAAAAATAGTAAAGAAAATTACGATTACACCCAATTGCGTACAAGTACTTAATAATGTTGTTAATTCAAATGCTAGCGACCATCTCCAACTATCTTTAAATCCAGAAACTTCAGATTTTGTCTCTTTAAAAGCCTTATCAAATACATTCACACGGTAAATGCGCTGAAGGTAGTGTGCTCCTCGAGTAGCCCCAAAAAAGAGGAAAAACGCTGAAACATATACAAATAACCTCATGTGGCTTAGTGAGCCTTCGTGAAGAATAATCTTCGTAAATAGTTTAGCGACGCCTAATTCTGAAACTGAAATGAAAGCTGCAATTACAACAAGACCTATCAAAATTAATCGATATTTCGTTGTGGTGAATAGTTCCAACAACGCCTTACGAAGGTGATAGGCGATCAATTTCATAAATTAACCCTTCACTCTGCGCAAGCCCTCGAGAATTGCGGCTTCAACCTCTTCCATTTTTTCATTACTAATTTGTATTCGCTTTACCAGTGGTGTTATTTCAGCCATATTTAAGTTGGGGTCAATAGCCACTGGGTCCATGATTTCTACGCCGGCGCCTAATGCATAATCCGAATACTTGGTTCCATCTCCGTGTACGTACTCTTCGAAACCTATAAAACTCACAAGTGCGCATGGAATGCCATAGCTCTGACAAGTGATCATTACATGCATGGCACTGGTCACCACTTTGTCATATTCGTTCAATTTCGTGATAAAAGCAATGACATCGTCTGGGTGTGAAAGCAAGACAGAGATTTCATCGAAGTCACTTGGCAAGATTACTGGTGCTTGCAAATGAGTGTGATGGCGAATAAATGCTGTTCTGCTATTTGTTTGTTCTCGTTTTACCGGAACAATTTTTGAAAGCAAAACGGCGGGATCTCCAAAACTAGCAACCGTTGGCCCACCAGATCGCTTTAATAGCTCAGCAGTATGTGGCCCTCTTACAGAGACGTAATCTGCTTTGGCTTGTAATGCATGGTTGAAAGAACTGACGCCAGTTCCAACTACAACTGAGTTTGATTTGATAAAACGGCCAACTGAACCAAGGCTCACTATATGTTTTTGGTGAGCACGTGAAGTTAAACCTTGGAAAATAATTTTGTTATTTGTGAAATAACTAAAGATAAATGGCGTTAACCAGTCACCGTAATTACCGGGAAAAGGATTTTCCCACCAGGCGAGCATTATTTTCTGGTCACTTTTGCGCCCGGAATATGCAAGAAAAGTTGAGGAGACTTTTATAAGAGCGGTTTCATAATTATCTGGAAGTGTTTTGCTCTTAAATATTTCAAGGTTTTCGTTGTATTTCTGGACATCCCCGGATCTACCAGATCTAAGTATGTTAACCATTACCTTGTTGTTGTAAACATTATGTTTGGTTCCTGTGAGAATTCCTGTGATGCCCGAAGCATCAACAACTTGCCTTAATTTTGTAGAGAGCGAAACTGGCAAAATATCTTCAATTTCTTTGGCTAATCTAAGAAGTTCGAGCTTGGGATTAAATTGCTTTTTGGCTTTAGCTCCCTTGTGTTGCTCGACTTTATCCTTAAAGTTAGCAACTTGACCGCTTGAACCAAAACGGAAAAATACTTGGTGACCGGCAATTGATGGCTTACCTTTATCGACTGCGCAGTTCGAGGGAATTATTTGAAAAGTTAAATTCGGTGATGCTGCCCGCCAAGCTTCCTCGAAAAAGAAATCATCTGTTGCTCGAACTGTTGCAATTCTTTCAAATTCTGCAGCAGCTGCAATCATGTTTCGTGCTTGTTGGGTCGTGTTGATCCCCCAAAAACATGGTTCCCAAAAACGTCCACGGTTTTCGTAACCGATTTTAAGCGGATTGCTAAAGCCTCTTTGAAAGCCAACAATGTCAGCCGTTGAATTGAGGATGAAATCTGGAATCGAATACAGCTCGCAATCAACATCAATCCAAAAAACTTTTTTGTCAGGATTTGCTGCACAAACTTCAGCGATAAATCCGACTTTCTTCCTGCAGATTGAAGCCCAGTCTTCGCCTGGGTTCTTGATAATTTCGCGTAAATCGATTTCGACGCCTAAAGATTCTAAGTTTTTACGTAATCTATTGGCGTGAGCTCTGTAATAGTCGTCATTTGTGTAGAAGGAGCAGACTATTGCTTTTGTCATTGTTTTTTCACTGGCCGAAATCGCGTTGCTCATATGTTGAATCTTATTCCCTAATGAAACAGAGGCTGGTCTTATACGGAGCGGAGACGAGGAGATTTGAACTCCTGAAGGGTTTAACCCCTTACCTCGTTAGCAGTGAGGCGCACTCGACCGGGCTATGCGACGTCTCCTCGTGCATGGTCAGTTTACAGGTGTTTTAGTGCCAGTTGAAACGAATTATTCCTGCTTATTCTGGGGTAAAACTAGGGCAAATTAGCCTTACCAATAAGTTATTGCGTGACAACTGGCTAATTGGGTACAGATGTCAGTTCTCTTTGAAAGAATAACCAGGTGAATAAGAAGATTCCTAAGCCAAGTAAAAGCTTGCTCCCTGATTTCCAAGGTGAGAGCTGTCAGATCGGTGGAATCGAATTATTTCAAGGGGATGCCATAAGTTTATTAAAGTCCTTGAAAGACGACTCAATAGATGTTGCTATAGCTGATCCGCCCTACGGAGCTTCTAGTAAAACTCCTACTGCGTTGCCTTCAGATCACGGTTTAAAGGGCTTCGGTGGCGCTTGGAAGGCTGCTGATCATTCCTGGGATCTTCTAGATCCATCGAAGCAATTAGATGCGGTCGCAGAGTGGGTTTCTGAATTAAAGAGAGTTGTAAAGCCAGAAGGCTCAATATGGATCCACGGTAGTTATCACAACCTCGGCTTTGTCAATGTCGTTTGCCAGTCTTTGAAAATTGAAATCATCAACGAAGTTATCTGGTTCAAGAGAAATGCTATGCCAAATTTGAGGGCAACTAGATTGACTGCAAGCCACGAAGGAATCATTTGGGCACACACAGGCGGCGAAAAGAATAGAAAATACAACTTTAACTATGATTTTATTAAAGCTAAAGATTATGAAGAAGATTCTTTTAAGAACGCAGATAAGCAGATGAGAACAGTTTGGGATATTCCTAACAACAAGACCAAATATGAGCTGTCTTTTGGCTCGCACCCTACGCAAAAACCTGAGCGCCTTATTCAAAGGATGCTTGATATATCCGCTCCAAAGAAAGGTACAGTCTTATCCCCCTTCGCTGGATCTGGAACAGATCTGGTTGTTGCATTAAGAAATGGTCTTAAGGGTGTGGGCTTTGAAATGAATCCTGAGTACTACGAATTAGCGCAGAGGAGACTTCAGGGAGAACTAGATCGGGAAGCTAGTGAGCTACCTTTTGGAGAAATTAAGTAATGCTCCAACCTGTTATCAAGTGGTCTGGCAGTAAGCGGAAGTCAGCAGAATTCATCACCTCCTTTATTCCAAAGACTGGCACTTACTTTGAACCGTTCCTTGGTGGTGGCTCTATTCTCGGCGCACTTGGCAATCGTCCTGGATATGCTGGAGATCAAATTCCAGAACTTATTGGGATTTGGGATTTAGTTAAATCAGATCCATCTTTTCTAGCAAACTCTTATGAAAAGAGCTGGAATGGACTTCAAAGAGAAGGCCATACCTATTACTACAAAGTGCGTGATCGTTTTAATAAGAAGCGAAACCCTGAAGATTTACTATTTCTGTCCAGAACCTGCGTAAACGGCTTGATTAGATTCAATACCTATGGGGATTTCAATAACTCGCTTCACCATACACGCCCTGGAATTCATCCTGAGACTTTAAGATCTATATTGCTTGAATGGTCAAAGATAGTTTCGAAAACTAAATTCGCTGCAACTGATTATGAGAATTTGCTAAAGAAAGCAAAACTTGGTGACATCGTTTATATGGATCCGCCATACATGGGAAATAAAGGCCGTTATAAGAATGAACAGTTCGATTTCGAACGTTTATGGCAGATCCTCGATGACTTGAACAAGCGCAAAGTAAAATGGATTCTTTCGCTGGATGGAAAGTCTGGAGATCGTGACTACTCTAAGGCGCTTTCTGCTCCAAAGGAATTATCGAAGGATGCGTATTTATTGGATGGTGAAAGCTCGGCTTTCCCTAGGTTGCTAAATAGCAGATTGGATAACGTTACCGAATCGCTATTCCTTAACTTTAAGATTAAATGATGAACTTGCAATTAGACTTTTGAATTCATCAACTAAAAACTTATGTTTCTGATCCGCTTTTAGGTAAACAGTAACTTCTGATAAATCCACACTGAACTCAATACCAATAACTAAGTCTGCCTGCGAGCGCTCTTGTACCGTCTTTAATTGAACAGAATTGTTGATCCTAAAGGCCGCAGCGCTGTATGTTTTAAATGCTGGAAGTTTGACAGTCTCAGAACTTGTGACTTGCCAATCCGCCTTAAAATTCTTACGACGAGCGTTAGGGTGAACCTTGGTCAGCTCATCAACATAGCGAATTAGATTTGGGCCTACTTTCAGGTCCATATCCCCAGCATCGAGCTTAGATTCCACAGCTAAAACATAGTTTGAATTCTTCAGGTGAAACTGAATCACATGATCTGGCCGTTTGGCTGCAGAGCTGCTCACTCTGGGCAAAGATGTCCAGCGAATTTCCTCTAAATCCTTATCTTGCAGTGAGATTCCGCTCCAATCCCCTCCTGGTGGATTACAAAGGCCTTCAAAGTATTCAGGGCGACTAGGTTGAGTAACTAGGAAATGAATTACTGAATCAACATCGTGCTCACTAACTACGAATGATTCGCTTCTGGAAGCTTTCTTCAATCTCGCAACGGGGGCCGGGTTTCGTGTGTCAATTAGGAATGGCGAATGGTTCACACTGTCTACTAGAACAAAATCGCTGGTTGTTACAACGGCTTCGATTAAGCCATTAAGACTTGCTGCAGTGTCATGGTCAGCCTTAAGACGTTTAAGCATGGCTTCCTTGGCTGGCCCCCATAGGAAAGTGAGCAATTCAGCATTTGGGCCAGCAAGCATGCGCCCTAAAGGAGTTAGACCTCTGTCTGGCCGAGAGTCATCGCCTCTAGGTTTAAATCCAGTTACAAAAACAATTACAAGATCCTTGCTTGGATCAAAGCTCTTAGTTTGAACATCGTTTTTGTAAAGTGCAGTTAAGCTTTCAAGAAATTTAGTTTTTTGCTCTTTTGGTATCCATGTAAACGGTAATGATCCAGAATAGAAATCGAGTGCACCTGCCTTTAGAACTAAATCTAGAAACTTCGATGCAGTTTTACTCGCTTGAACCTTATCGGTTGTCTTTCGAGAATATTTGCCACTCTTAGTTTTTAAAAAGGTAAATCGATCTTTAGAGGCGAGCGCCTTTGCCCATTCTGTTTCCACTATTGAATCTTTTCTAACCCTGGATTTAGTAAGTAACTCCACCATATTCAGGGTTTTGCTTTCCAATTCAGATACTTGTGCCTTCGTGCTTTCACCTAAAACAAGAGCTGCAATCAGGCTTGTTGCATCATCGATTCCAAAGGCACTCTGAAAGGTTTTCTTAACTTCAGGTGGAGCAGATACGGCGGATTCATAAATTGGGAGCACTACCGATCCCAGGTCTTTACTTAGAAGCAGTAACGCAAAAGGTGCAGTCGGATTTGGGTATCGACTCGCTTTAACACCTCGTTCTGCATCGAGTTCAGTCCCCCCAACCTCGTTAAAAATTAAATAAGGAGTCTTACTTTGGGCGAAGCTATATGCACGGCCATGTCTTTGCCATGCCTGGTTGCCTGCTGGTAACGCTCCGCAATACTCAATTCCAAAGATTATTTCTTCTTCTGTACCTTTAATCTCAGTAATCAAAGAATCCGCATTTTCTCTAATCCTTGCACCTCGTCTTAACAGCTCTTGTGCCAGATCAACACCCCATCTTCCGTGACCTGGCAAAAGCTCAAACACCAACTCACCTGCGGAAGGATGTTTAAATTTGAATTCAGGGTGAGCTGGTGATGATCCAGAGACAAGTTCAGATTTCAGTTTCAAGCCAGCCTCAAGAAGTCGCAGGGTGCGCTCGCACTCAACTACGTTGTCACCGTGGATACGGAACCTTCTTTTCATGTTCCTAGGCTACTTGAGCCACTGCCTAGAACCTATGGCCTTATCTGTGCATAAAACCTGACTTAGCTCTTAAATGAATAGAACTTAACCCTGGGGGGGTCAGTTTTGTTGATTTTTCTTTCTGAGTTCAGTTAATTGCTCCTGCTTAATTTGCATCGTAAGCAATTGGTTAACCCCACCGTAACCATAGTTCAAAGGTTTACTCGGCTTTGGTGTCGATGGAGGACTAGTTTGATTCTTAAATTGCTTTGATCTGGAATTTTCCATAGTTGCTTTCTAGGTACTGCCTAGATCCTTTTAACCATTTGTGTGCGACACATCGGGTATCCAGGCATAGGCAAGATTGTTTATGAGGTTTATATCGGTTAGTACTAATTAACATTGCACGATTCACCCAGATTTTGATGTCTTGTGGATCTTGCAAGTTCGTTTTCCATTTATTTAATACTTGATTGACTCACTGTTATCAGATAACAGCATTTGGTTTCATTGCATCTATTACAACTGAACCCTTATGCTCGAGGCACAATTTAAGTTGGTTCTCTGTAATGCGCCTCGATCTCCCAAAACGATGTGCCTGCAGTGTGCCTCTATGTAATTGTGCGTATACGGTTTCTCGGGTTACCCCAAGTAGGTTGGCGACTTGTGCTGGTGTGTAGTACTTCTCTTCCATGTATTCCTCTCGGTTTATTTTTATACTCTCATTCTTGGATGAACCTGTCAGGGTAAACCCGACAGATCCTCAGTAAGTCCTTGATTTCTTTCTAGATCTAATTACTTTGGGCTTCTTTGATCTAAATTCCTTCAGTCGGGCGATCACATAGTTTCCTAAGTGCTGGTGTGAAACTACATACCGATCCACTAGCCATAGAGACTCCAAGTCCCCACATTTAATTGCAGCCATTACGACTCGTAGCTTCAGCCCAAGCAAAATAGCAACCTCTTCGGGGGAATAGGTCTGCTCTACTTCCAACTCATCCATATACATTTATTTACCTCCTCGCTATATGTCCATTCCGTTTGTATTTAGTAAGCCCCCTCCCCCTTCGGGGTCGGGGTCTTTCCTCCCCTCGGTTCACTTTGTGAACCTCGTGTAGGAGGGGGGAAAAAGAAAAAGAAAAAGAAAGAAAAGAATCATCTTTTAACTAATCTCTTGCGGGCGCTTCTCAGAGTTCCCCCCAGTCACCAATAACAATTGCTATTGGGCTGGGGAGTGTTGTTTGCGGTATGCAACCCGTCGTCTTCACTAATGAAGTAACACCTCGCCCAGAAATTACTTGGGCGACAGAGCTGGGAATTAGATAGATCGCTACTTCAATTGAAGTCATGGGTACACCGAGCCTGCCTTTACGTACAGGATCTATCTGCGGTTGTAGTTAAAGTTGAGAACTTCTCTGATTCCTAGATCAGAGTTGTAGTACTTAGCGCTTCGAAACTACTTTTGCGCAGCACTCAACATCGAAAAGACCACTCTTGCTTTCGCTCTCGCTACACCCGTTAGGCCTGACGGTGGTGTTGACTTTATTTAATACGGCACACTCCCGTACTTGCCTCTGAAGGCAACTGATCAGTGAAGTTGTACTCCTCTTCACCAATCTGCTTCTTACTGTTGCATTTGCAAGAAACCGTAAACTTCTTGTTCGTTTAGATCAATTTGCTCAACTTTTCCTCCATCCTCTACTCCTGAAACTTCTTTAACCGACAGCGCAAGATGCTTCTGTTTAACCGAATCAAATGTCTCACTTGTAGTTCCCAAGTAATACTTTCGTACCGTTTGAGCATCAGACCAACTACCTTGTTCTAGTAATTGGCGCTCTGAGTATTTCCATTCATCAGCCGCCGTAGTGGCAAATCGATCTCGTAACGCATGCAAGGTAAATCGATTCATGCGAAAAACTTTTCCTCGTGCGTCAACATATGGAGCCATTCGCCAATTCAAGCTTTCTAATACTGGCTTCATGTAGGTAACTGAGAATGAATGAAGCTTGATGTATTCACCTTTTGAATTTGGGAAGAGTAAGGCGTTTGGGTTCTGCCCAAGACTTTGCTCTTCTAAAGCTTCAATGGAACGTTGTTCAAGCCATTTTCTAATATCGAAACCACTTGCAATCACATCTACGGACGGGATATGAACCGCTCGGTTCTTCTTGTTCTTGGTAGTTTTGTAAGCCTTATTTGGATCATCGTTTACTTGCCAGTGAACAAGAGCGTTCCAACCTTTTGTGTCAACGTAGTTTCCTTGCCCTTTCTTAAAGACTGCTTCAGATGCTGTTAATAGGAAGGTTTCGTTAGCTCTCGTACCCAAGTTTGCAGAAATATGAATTAGCGCCTCGCCATGTAGATACTTAGCTTGTAAGGCTTTTGCAAGCTCGACTACTTCACCATGTGTTGGGATCATTCCCCCAAGGGAAATCTCAGTGCCGAATTGGGTTTGAGATTGCTGACGGCGTGATTCGACTGGTGCATAAGAACTACCTGCTGGAGGTGTCCAGGTGATACTTGCGACCAAGCCAGCTTGTTCGATTGAGATATAGCCTGCTTTGTAGGCATAATCCAAAAAGGTTTTTAAGACTTTTAGAATATGAATTGAGCGCTTCTGTGAGGCTGTCGCTGTATTTATAAAGGTGCGTAAATGATTAACATTTAGATCCTCGCACTTTAAGTTGATTTTCTTGCCTAGAAGAATCAGGTGGCGTAGGTCTTCACGGCGGTTCTTTTTAGTCTTGGAATTCCAAACGAACTTAGGTCCACCTTGCGTTAAGTAGTTTTCCACTAGGTCATGTAAATATGCCTTTGAGTTTTGCGGTTGACCGATTACTCCTGATTGAGCTGATGCAAGATATTTCTTCAATTCAACATAAGCCGCATAAGCAGTATCCAGGCTTCTGCCACCACTGCGTTCTTTAGTTTCATTTTGAAATGTGAACCTTAATCGCCATGTAGGACGTTTGCTGGTTGGGCCCTCTAATGTAATTCCGTCTGCTATTAACTTCTCGCCACTTTCCTGAGCTGATTTCATGGCTTTGGCAAACTTTGTTGGTGGTGCTATTGGTACTCGTTTCATCGAACTGCCTCCTTGGTTTTCTTAAACGAGAAATTCTTAGGTTCAGTAATTTGATAGTCAGACATATGACTTACATTTGTGTTTCTGGCAACTAGGGTTCTTGTTGATCGGTTGAAGAGGAATTTTCGAACCTCTTCAGCCAACCAGCGTCGATTTCTAGATTGGGAATGCAATGGCATAGGAAAGCCAGGCTCTGCAACCAACTTGTACATGGATTTTTCAGATTGCCCCATGTACTTAGCCATATGGCCGATGCCCCAAACCTCATCATTGAGATCTACTTCCCTGTCTTTCATGTAATTCCTTCCTAATTGCCGTCCTATTAAATATTCTATACCGAACCTACTAGATTTGCAAATCCTAACATATAACCTACTAGATTGGGTTACTATACGCCGAATTAGTTTGATTTGGATAATTAGGGGGCTACGATGAGGCATGGCCAAATTTCCCGTTCTACCCCTTTGGGTAGGCTCAAAAGACGGCTGGGGAGCATCTCTTCACCTACTTCAGCCGCCAAAAATGAGCGCAGATGCGGGACATGGGCCGATTGAGGCGATTGTCATTTCTCACGAAATCGAGGGAGAAGTGCGACTAAAGGGGATCCGGTTCCAGAGCCCTTCTGCAGGAACCTTGGCGGCATCTAAAGAGAGGGGGCCTATTCGTAATGCCCCTGCATCTTGGTTGAAAGCAGTACTGGCTGGTTACACAGAATCACCAGATTTGAATTCGGTGGTTGTTAGTCAACACCTAGATTCCCGAACTTTTCGTAATCTATTAACTGGGCACATTTTGGCGTATCGATTCTTTGATCTCTTGGTTGCGAGACATTCGCTAGCTGATACACCTGTGTCGGTGAAAGGAATGTCTATCCGCTTTGACCTACCCGCTAGGCCGAAGGAAAGTCTTACAAAAACTACATCACGGATATTCAAGGAGCTTCAGGAATGGGGAGAATCAACGCCAGCCTGGTTGATTGCTCAAATAGAAGGAGTCGCCGTCAATACCATTTACGCAAGGCTCAACGAAGGTAGAAAGCAAGAGCTTCTTACGAAGCCAGGTAAAGGAGCTCGAAAGAGTAAAGGTTAGGCAACTCTTGGGCAGGAAAAACCGAAGCAGGGAAATATTGTTAAAAAACTTAGTTTTCCTGTTATCTACGCCTAGTTTCTTCGGCCTCAAAATACTTGGTTAAATAATTCAACCTCATTAGCAGTGAGGCGCACTCGACCGGGCTATGCGACGTCTCCGAGTTGCAGGGGAAGTTTACAGGCTTCTGGGGAGTTCTACCTAACAGTGATTTCTGCTTGAATTTCGAGAAGAATGGGACCAACCGAAGTTGGTCCCATTTCTATGGTTCGAGTTTTTAGCTGTGTGTTACAACCAATACAGCGATGAGAGCGATTGAGACTAAGGCCTGGATGACCAAACTCTTACGATCTCCTTTCGCTACATCTGCGATTGTTCCTTCATGTTGATCCTTTATTTTGTGGTTGTCCCAAATAACTTGAGCAAAGGTAAGGACAATTGTTGAGTAAGCAACAACATAAATTAAGTCCATCAATACAAGACTAGATACCTGCGGAATTGCATCAAGGGATGATTGTTGTAGGAAAACTGTTGTTAGCAGTGCAGTTGCTGGCATCGCGGTTCTGATTTCGGAATACGTTGGACTAAGCAACAACGCCAACCAGTTGGTTATAAGAACCAAGATCAATGGAAGCAACAGTTTCCACCAAAATAGATTCTGTGCACGGTGAATTCCTATTGAGAAAGTCAACGCAGAAAAGTTGCTTGTCTGCGCGGTTGTATCTCCGAGGTTAGAAACATAATTGTGGTTAACGGTCTCGGCTGAAATCGCATTGACTGTCCAACCCGGAACTTTAAATCGGGAATCGAAAGCTGTTTCCTTATTATCAGGAACGTAAACGATTTTCGTATTATCGTTGAGAGTATCTTCCAAAGTAATTTCCAGATTTTGTTTATCCAATGGGTAGTTACTCAACACAAATGGCTCAAAGAATCGACCTTGCACGCGCATCATTTGTAGATGCTCGCCATTTGGTAGATCTTGTGGTTTTTCGGTGAGATTTGTGACTGTCAATCCCCACTCTTCAACTGAATTAGCAAATTCAAGTGTTGAAATTGGATCTACATCTCCTTGCCATCTCAACCATAGATATCCTTTAAAGAAAAAAGTATTTGCAGCGGTATCGATTTCATATGCATTAACGGCATACAGTCCTACGGTCACTTTTGTGGCAGTCGCGGCGGCTTCGCCAGCTTTGGTATAGATGCCTCCTTTGTTATTGGATTCATTACTTGCGGCTTGTGTGCTGCAGCCACTTAATCCCAATACAAGTGAACCGAGAAGAATTGCTAACCAAAAACCCGATATTTTTCGGGTATTTACTCTGATAAATCCAGGCTTCTTTTCCTTCATTAACCTTCTCCGTCTCAATATTTCTCTCAAGTTTGCCCACGGATATTACTTAAATTTGCCTTAGAAATGAGTTGGCGCACCGAGTAGTCCTCAAAAGTAAAGACTTGTACGCTCACTCCCGGCTTGAGTAAAAACAGAGGAGCGCCCCGCACTAATGCGAGCCGCCCCTCTGTTTTATTACGTTAAAAGCTACATCGGCCTTATGAGGCAAATACAACCTTCGTCCAGTCAATTACTAGTTTGTAGTACTGACCACCTTCGATTGCGGCATTATCGAGCGCTTCAATCTCTGCGGCACTCAAACCACCAACAAGTGTGGGGTTTGCAAGAGATAACTTCGCATGAACTTGTGCGTTCAAGAAGAAGTAAGACTTGGAATCTCCGCTTGCTTTAAGGAATTGATTGGCGCTGATAATTCCTGAAGCTTCTTCATCGTTAGTAATGAAATTTGTGCCGCCCTTTGCAAAATACTGATCATCAAATGCTGCAATAACTGCGCGCTTTCCATCTGAAAGTCGGTATGCAACTATGCGAGCAACGTGATCGTTTGCGCCTGGATCCTCTTGAATCAAGATGTAGCCATTCTGATCTACAGTCAGGTTATCTGGCTTGCTAAGGTATGGGGCCTCTGTTCCGTTCAGCAACATTTCAATAGTTGCACCTTTAAATGGATCTTTTGCATCTGCAAAAGTCATTTTCCAAAGCGCACCACCATCGCGAGAAAATGTCGGTTCATCAGGATTTGGTGCTGTTGCTAATGGATCTTTGTTTGATTCAGTTGTTATGAAGTAGTAAATGTTTGAATTATTTGGATCAAATTCACCATCTTCAATTCGCGAGAATGTTGTTCCATTAGCTTGTGCCATTGCGGTGAAGTTACCGAAGTCCGGATTTGTATTGATTTCATTAAATCCAACCTTTACCTTGTCGCCGACTTTTTTTGATGCGCGAAGCGCCTTATCGGAAAGGAATCCTTCAAGTGCGACTGTGTATAGCTTGCCATTTGTTAGACCTGCTTTTTCAGCAAAGTTAGCACCTGACGTCTGCTTTGTGCCGACATACATATAGAGCTGACTATCGCTTGCGGTGTTATCTTCGTTGCCCATAATCACGGTTGACTTACCTGTACCTGGCTTAGTTAGGAAGTTTTCCCATCCTGCGAGACCAAATCCTGGAAGTTGAATTCCGCTGCCATTTAAATCAAATGCGAATGCGCGAGATGTGTCGCCACCTTCTTCACCTGTGAAGTAGACAGGACCCTTATAACCGTAAGTAACGCTCTTTTTAGTCTTTGTGTTTTTCTCAGTGTATGAAAGAGTTCCGGCCGCAGCAAGGTTGCCAGAGCAAAAACGATTCAGTCCATTGGTACCAATATCTCCGCCGTAAGAATCAACTTTGGCTGTTCCTACTGGAACTGATTGCTCCCATGTTGGGCCCCACGCTTTCGTTGCGTAGTTGTAGTAAGACATCGATTTGATCAAGTCTTCAACTTTAACAATTTGATTTGTTTGTGGGTCATATGTCATTTTTGAAATTGATGAGCCCCATGTACCAGTAGTTGTTTTTGAAGCCTGAGCAACTGGACTTGAAAGTGAAATTTCGTGGTTTGAAAGAAGTGTAAGTGTGCCATCAGCATTCTTAAGTGCGCCCATTCCATCCGGCACACCGCGAAGAATACCGTTTGAAAACTTGTCACCTGTTGTTGCGATTACAGAAAGTGCTGCTCCGTCGCTCTTAGATACAACATAAACCGGTGCTCCAGCTGCATGTGCAACTTGGGTCACGAGTGATGATGTGATCACACCAATTGATATAGCTGTGAAGAGTTTCTTCTTCATTCGTTGCTCCTTTTGGGTAATTTCTCATAATGAGTTTGGATGAAGTGTTATCTCTCTAGTTGTATTTTTGGTTACATCAAAACAAATAGTCATGGACAGTTAGGTGAATGAAGTTCTTTTCATCAATTATTATTTATCAAGAGTTTTACTTGTGTTCACTTCGTACATATCTATTAACTCGATAATGTATCTATGCCCCAGATTTCACGAAGACAAATCTTAAAGATTCTATCCGGGCTTGTTTTGCTCGCTAATCCATTATTCGCAGAAGCGGCAAATCCCATTACACCAACTCTAAAGTGCACTCGCGCGGGTCAGACAATTATCTGGAGAAACAGGAAGTACACATGCGTCAAATCGGGAAAGAAGTTGGTCTGGGATAAAGGGATAGCAGTTGCTAAACCTAAGGCTTCGCCGATCCAAGCAACCAAAAGCCCTGTTGCAACAAATTCGCCCCATCCTGCCTACACACCAACCCCAGAAGAATTCGAAGTTGCCAAGAGCATAAATGTAAAGTTCAACCAACCAATCACGGTGATTAATCCTTCATTAAACTTCCCGTCAAGAAGTTACATTCTTGTGAGAAGAGATAGTGGAATTATTGCATTCAACAATCGATGCACTCATGAGGGTGCCGAAGTCGAAATTAGCGCGGGAAAGTTGATTTGTTTTAGACATCTCTCATATTTTGATCCAGTTTCAGGTTCTCCTACTTCAGGCCCAGCACTTAAGAATTTAGCGCAATTACCAGTCATAGAACGTGATGGTGCTGTATTTGTTGTTGATGCGCCCTAATTAACTGATTAACTCTAAGTCTTCTTGAACTTGCTCTGGTAAGTCCTAAGATTGCCACATGGAAAATACAGAGAAGGCTTTTGAGACTGGCAGCAAGCGCGTCTATGACGTCCCACCTTCAGAGATTTTTGCTGAATTTATGATGACTGGCTGGGCACCAACTCAATTAGAAGGAATCGCACAAGGTGATATAATTCCGTTCTGCGCAGAACGTCGTGCAGTTTTATCTGCTGCCTTTGCTGGTGTTCGAATTGTTTTGCCTAGTGGTGGACCTAAAAAGCGCAGCAATGACTGTGATTACCTGTATCGACCTCATACGGCTTTTGCTTATTACACCGGCGTGCAAGGCGTTGAAGCAAACCCACACGCAGTTCTTGTTATGGAGCCAAGCGGAGAAACACACACACCAATTTTATTTATCAATCCACGATCAACACGAGATACTGATGCATTTTTTCGTGATGCAAAAAATGGAGAACTATGGGTGGGTCGACGTTTCACAACTGAAGAAGCGGCACAACGTTATGGAATTGAAGCTCGTGCGGTCAGTGAACTAGAAGCATTTTTAAAAGGTGGCATTGCAGTTTCTATTCGTGGCTGCGATGAAATTGTTGATGCTTCGGTGAAAGCGCATCCACGAGATCTAGAACTGGTTAACTTTGTTTCAGTTGCGCGATTTATTAAAGATGATTATGAAATCAGCGAAATGCAAAAAGCTGTTGATGTTACTTTTAGAGGTTTTAATGACATTATTCGCGTTCTACCTGCTGCAGTAAATTCTCCACGTGGAGAGCGTGTGGTTGAAGCGGCGTTTAATGGCAGAGCGCGAATTGAAGGAAATTCTTTGGGTTACAACACAATTGCTGCATCTGGTTCACATGCATGCGTGCTTCACTGGGAACGAAATGATGGCGAAGTTAAAGTCGGAGACCTCATCCTTGTTGATGCTGGTGTAGAAGTCGATTCTTACTACACCGCTGACATAACACGCACTTTGCCGATCAGTGGAAAATTCACACCTACACAGCGTGCTTTATACATGCTGGTTTATGAATCTCAAAAGGCCGGTATTGCGGCAATTAAAGCCGGTGTTCCATTTTTGGATATAACT
>CAIQRN010000096.1 GCA_903874255.1 uncultured Actinomycetes bacterium | reverse complement strand
TACGACCGACACATTAGGAAAATCTGAAACAGCATGTGAGGCCCGTTCGGCATTGCTGGTTTGAATTACAACAACTTCAAATCCACAGCCCTTTAGAAGCGGCGCATGAAAATATCGTCCTGCTAAACCATAACCAGCAATACCTACTTTCACTACTTAGCAATATCCTCATGCTGTAATTTCGAAGGCCACCAGATTTTTGGCCCAATCGCATGAACCAGAGCTGGCACCAGAATTGATCGAACAACTAATGTATCCAGCAAAACGCCAAAACCAACAGTGAATCCAATTTCAGCAAGTGCAACTAGAGGCAGAATTCCCAAAACAGTAAACGTTGCCGCAAGCACTACTCCTGCTGAAGTAATTACGCCTCCCGTAACGGTTACTGCTTTCGTAACGCCAGCACGTGTACCCAATTTAATCGATTCTTCGCGAACACGAGTCATCAAGAAAATGTTGTAATCAATTCCAAGGGCTACAAGGAAAATGAAAGAGAACAGTGGATATGACGAGTCTTCCCCTGCAAAATGGAATAAGTGGTGGAACACAAGGGAACTAACTCCTAATGTAGCCAAGAATGAGAGCACCACAGTAACGAGCAAGATTCCAACTGAAAGAATTGATCTCAGAAGTAAGGCGAGCACAAGTGCAATGAGGAACAAAACAACCGGAATTATAAGATTTCGATCCTTAGTTGATGCGGCATCAATATCAAAGTAAACGGCCGATGTTCCTCCGGTGATAATTGAAGGATCAATTGCGTGCATTGCACTTCTAATTCCTGGAATCATCGCGCGGGCTTGAAGTGAATCTGCTCCATATTTCAGCGTTGCATTTAAGAGAACTTTTCCACCAACAACTTTTAACGCCGCCAACCCCTGTCCTGGACCTGTTGGTGTTTCCAATGTAGGTGAAACGCTCATGACCCCATCAATTCCTTGAAGAGCTGCAGTTGCTTCCATCATTTTTTCTTTAGGAACTACCACCACAGTTGGAGAACCTTCGCCACCAGGGAAATAGTTTGAGAGTTTTCTCTGACCTTCAATCGAATCTGTTGTTTTTGTAAATTGATCCAAACTGGAAACGCCATTTGCATGGAGAGTTGTCGCAAATCCTGAAAGAATAAGCAAAAGCAATGAGGTCGCTATCCAATATTTGCGTGGATGATTTTCGGTCCGTTTTGCGACTTTCGACCAAATTCCTGAAAGTTTTTCATCTTCGGAATCAAAGCGTGGAATGCGTGGCCAGAATATCCAGCGGCCAAATACAACCAGCAAAGCCGGCAAGAAAGTTAAAATCGTAATCATCGAAGCAACGATTCCGATTGCTCCCACTGGGCCGAGGCCACGTGAATTCTTTAAAGTCGCAAGTAAGAGAACAAGTAAACCTAAAGTAACTGTGCTTCCAGAAGCGACAATCGGTTCTACAACACCTCTCCATGCTTTCTGCATCGCGACAAATCGAGATTGACTTAAGTGCAGCTCTTCTCGATATCGTGCAATTAGTAATAGTGCGTAGTCAGTTGCAGCGCCTAAGACCAATACAGAGAGAATTCCCTGCGACTGCCCATCGAGATCAATAATGTTGTGCTTTGCCAAAAGATAGATAACTGAACCGGCTAGCGATAAAGCTGTGACTGCTGAAAATAATGGCAACATCCATAGAACTGGTGACCGGTAAACAACTATAAGAATCAATGCAACGACTAAACCTGTTGTCAGTAGCAAACTTGAATCGATACTGCCGAAAGCCCCAAATAGGTCAGCGAAAATTGCGCCAATTCCTGTTAAGTGCGATTCCCACCCTTGAGTCTTTGCAAAACCATTTGTATAGAATCGAATCGCATTAACAACGGCAGGCAGAGAAGGTTTCTTGTTTGCAAGTGTTTGCGTTGCACTTGAAGCTGAAATCGGAATGCTTGCAAGTACTGCATCATTTTTTACAGAAGGGAAAGCAACAATTTGCGCATTTGGAATTAGAAAACTTCCAATAGTGCGTTCAATTACTGCGCCATCGCTTCCTACAAGTTGCTTGCCATCTGCATCAACGAGCTGTTTGGCGCTTAACCCAGCGAAAAATACATTTGCTGCTGTGATCTGTGTTTGATCTACATTTCCGATGAAAAATGCCAAAGCAGGAAATTGATCAAAGGTTGCGCCCTGAAATTTCCTCGACTCTTCGGATACCAACTGTGATTCGGCATTGGCAGGCAAGAACTTAGTGTTGTCATTTTTTTGCACAGTTGAGAGTTGGCCAAACATTGGGCCAGCTATCCCAGAAATCGCCAACCAAGCAACGATTGCAATTATTGCAAACCACAGGGGCTTTCGCCCTTTGACAGGAGCAGGAGTGTTAGTTGACACGGTGAATTAGACCTTTCGTACTGCCAATGGATTCTCAATTGGTAAGGAGGCAAGCCTACCTTTAGGCTAGCGATGTGCCTGTTGTAACCCCCTCCAGCGAGTCAGCCATCGCCTTGAATCGTCATGGCCTTATCGATTATGAAAAGGCTTGGTCGGTCCAGAGAACTATTCATGGTGAAGTAGCCAGCGGAGTTCGACCAAACACTTTGCTTCTTCTTGAACACCCATCAGTTTTTACAGCGGGCCGAAGAACGTTGGACTCTGAAAAACCACAGGATGGAACTCCTGTCATAGATGTCGACAGAGGCGGAAAAATTACTTGGCATGGACCAGGTCAGTTAGTTGGATATCCAATTGTAAAACTAGCAAACCCCCATGAACTAGTTGGATTTGTTAGAGAGATCGAATCTGGACTCATAAATGTTTGCGCAGATTTAGGTGTCGAGGCAACGTGTGTGTCAGGCCGTTCTGGAGTCTGGGTGAGCGATGAACAGGGAGATCGAAAAATTGCCGCTATCGGAATCCGTGTTACAAAAGGTGTAACAATGCATGGTTTTGCTCTTAATGTCTGCCCAGATTTATCGGCTTTCAATCAAATCATTCCCTGCGGAATTGCAGATGCCGACGTAACCTCTCTTGCCAAAGAATTAAACCGCGAAATCACAATTGATGAAGTTACGCCCCTTGTGGAACGACACATCTTCGAATCACTAAAGAAGGTAAGCGCATGACTTTAGCTCCTGAAGGTCGCAAACTAATTCGTATTGAAGCGCGAAATGCCGAGACACCTATTGAGCGCAAACCTGAATGGATTAAAACAAAAGCCCACATGGGACCCGAATACACACGACTTCAAACTTTAGTAAAAAGCGAAGGTCTACATACAGTTTGTCAGGAAGCAGCCTGTCCAAATATTTTCGAATGTTGGGAAGACAAAGAAGCAACATTTTTGATTGGCGGTGACAAGTGCAC
>CAIQRN010000095.1 GCA_903874255.1 uncultured Actinomycetes bacterium | reverse complement strand
TACTAATCTGACTCAAGAACGTCGCTTGGTTACCGCTATTCCGGGGCCAAAATCTACCGAAGCGCTTAAGCGCCGCACGGAAGCGACGTCAGGCGGATTGGGTATGGCGATTCCAGTAATCATCGAACGTGCAAGCGATGCAATCTTGCTTGATATTGATGGAAACCAGATTATTGATTTAGGTTCAGGTATCGGCGTTACTAACGTTGGTAACTCTGCACAACGCGTTGTCGATCGTGTGATCGAACAAGTACAAGCATTCACGCATACTTGTTTCACGGTTGCGCCGTACATGAACTACATCGAAGTTTGCGAAAAACTCAACGCCATGACACCGGGCGATCACAAGAAAAAATCTTTGCTTGTCAACTCCGGTGCCGAAGCAGTTGAAAATGCCGTCAAGATTGCGCGCCACTTTACAAAGCGCCCAGCTGTTGTTGTCTTTGAGCACAGCTATCACGGCCGTACAAATTTAACTATGGCTTTGACTGCAAAGAACATGCCATACAAGGAAGGCTTTGGTCCTTTTGCACCCGAGGTTTACCGCGTACCAATGCCATATTCATTCCACTGGATTGGTAACCAGGCAACAATCACCGAAGATGCAATTGAAATGGTGACTCATAAAATTGAAAAGGAAATCGGTGCGCATAATGTTGCTGCGATTTTGATCGAACCTATTCAAGGTGAGGGCGGATTCATCGTCCCACCTAAGGGTTTCCTTCCAGCACTTGCACAGTATTCAAAGGACAATGGGATCGTATTTATTGCCGATGAAGTCCAAACAGGCTTTGCTCGCACTGGTCACATGTTTGCAGTTGAAGAAGAAAATGTTGTGCCAGATATGGTTGTAACTGCAAAGGGAATCGCAGGCGGATTGCCACTAGCTGGTGTTACTGGCCGCGCCGACATCATGGATTCAGTCCATGCATCAGGTCTTGGCGGAACTTATGGCGGTAATCCAATCGCATGTGCTGCAGCACTTGGTGCGATGGAAACCATGCAAGAAGAAAATCTTGTTGCACGTGCACAACACATCGGCGAAATCTTAGGTTCTTCACTTCGCGCACTTGCCAAGAAATATCCAGTAATCGGTGAAGTACGTGGTCGCGGTGCGATGCAGGCAATCGAACTTGTCGAAGCTGGTACTAAGAATCCAAATACAGCGGCCATGAACGCAGTTGTTAAGTACTGCCAGAGCAAGGGCGTATTAATTCTTACTGCGGGCACATACTCAAATGTTGTGCGCTTCTTGCCACCATTGGTAATTACCGATGAACTTCTAAAGGATGCTTTAAGCGTTCTTGAAGAGGCTTTTGCTTCGCTTTAATTCACAATCTCTTTATAGCGCGCTAAATCTTCATCACTGACTTCTGGCCATTCACGGGCAAGTGCGCGTACTCCATGTGTCTTGAATGCATTGATCTTGATTCGCATCTGGGGATTAACCGAGCGTAACCACACCGCTGTATCGATTAACACTTTATCGGAGTCATTATGTCCGGGTACAAGTAACAGCCGAACCTCATAGAGCTTGCCAATCGAATCCAGGTATCGAATGGATTCAAGGACTGCCGCATTTGAACTTCCCGTTAGCTCTATATGTTTTTGATCATCCAAAGCTTTTAAATCCAGCATTACGCCATCGGTATACGGAGCCAACTGATCCCAAATCTCTTTAGTTGCATTTCCATTGCTATCAATAAAAGTGGTTAAGTCCTCAAACTCTTTTGCAGATTTAATAGCTTTAAATAGCTCTAGGACAAAGCCATGTTGGACCGTTGCTTCTCCGCCTGAAATAGTTATGCCAGATATATATGGCATTGATTGACGAATCTGTTGTAGAACATCCTCAACGACCATCTGGGTTGCACGGGGAGTGTGCACAGGAATTGTTTGTGGGTTATGGCAGGCTAAACAGTTGAAGTTGCACCCTTGCAAAAAAAGTACAAAACGATTTCCGGGGCCATCGACCCAGGAAAACTTAATAATGCTAGCTACTTGAGCTGGGAGAGCTTTCGGCACTCATTACTCGCTTTACATTTCGTTGATCAACGTGTGAATCTTTGACAGAGCCAGCTCCAAGATAAGTACTTGAATGCCTAGCACTTGGCATCTTTGCAAGATCGGATTTGCGAACCAAATAGCCAGTGATGCGAATAAAGTCGTTGCTATCTAAGTTGAAAGTGAAATCGCGCATTCCGCTTTTAAATGCTCCACGAATAACATCGACAACGGCCTGAGGATTCTTGACCGCTGTCTCATCAAATGACAAGACATCACTAATGCCTGAAGCAAAGAGATGGTGGTGGCGCGAAACCGTGCGTAAATGATCAATTAGCGGTGGCTCTGTGCCAATTGGAATACGCGTACCTGCAGTTACGCCTAAATCAAGATCAATACCTGATTGTGAGTGCAAGAAAGCATGACCGTTGTTTCCATTGCAATACGGCATTTTTCGAGCTGCAACCCATTCTGCAATAAAGCTTGTAATTCGATAACCCAGATCATCAGCTTCGATGCTGTGGCCATATGTTCCAGCGTTGCCTTCATGTTCCATCAACGTGTTGACGCATTCAGCTAAACCAAAGAGGCCAAACATTGCAGAGAACTTATTGAGATCAAGCAAACCTTCATTTACTAACCAATTGCTTTCATAGAAGTTCGACTCTTCAACCAAGTAAAGAATGCGAGATTCCATGAGTTCGGCAGTTAAATCTAAATAGTAGGGAAGGGTCGTCTCAAAGAACTTTTGGACCCCTCCGTCGCATTGATCGGCGGTGAGTTTGAGGTTTATGCGGACAAGGGTATGTGAGCCACCGCCAATCTTGAGTGAGTTGTAGCAACTAACGGCTGCGTACTGTGGACCCAAATCGCGCTGCATCATGACATCGTTAATGAAATGAGGTTTCCCGCAAGCAAATACGGTGTTAACAGCATCCAAAATATATTCATCACTAGTCAGCACTGGGTCGACTTTAAGTGAAATATTCGGAACCACTTGAAGTAGTTCGCGCTCTAATCTGAAAATCATCGTTGAAACACGGTTGCACACCGGGCTTAAATTGGTATGGGCAAAGGCATCAGGGAACATGCGATCAAGGCTGATCCAGAAACGCTTTAACTTGGCATAGAGATCTTCATCGCTTACTTCTTCAACATAAGGCAGTAGTAAAGTGTCAAGATCTCCAAAGTAGACCGGATAGCCAGTAATTGAAGGTGTGGCCGAATACATTATTAATAGGAAAGCCAGGGCATCATCAAAATCTTTAGCAGCTGGTAGTTCGAGGAAAACCGAACCGTTATCTAAAGTTTTTTTGTAGTCAGGCAGCAAGTATCGAGGACGGTAAGGGGCGCTACCTTCAAACATGTCACAGATAATTCG
>CAIQRN010000094.1 GCA_903874255.1 uncultured Actinomycetes bacterium | reverse complement strand
GGCACGTACCTGCCCGGAGAAGGAGAGCAATCTCATGGCATCAGTAGTTTTCGAAGCCGCATCACGTATCTATCCAGGAACAACTGCACCTGCAGTCGATAAATTAAATCTCACTGTCAATGACGGTGAGTTTTTGGTTTTGGTCGGCCCTTCAGGTTGCGGAAAGTCAACATCACTTCGTATGTTGGCAGGACTTGAAGAAGTCGATAACGGAAGAATCTTGATCGGTGATCGCGACGTAACAAACGTTGCACCAAAAGATCGCGACATCGCGATGGTCTTCCAGTCATATGCGTTGTACCCACACATGACAGTTGCAGAAAATATGGGCTTCGCATTAAAGATCGCCGGAACTCCAAAAGAAGAGCGCGAACGACGCGTTCTAGAAGCAGCAAAACTTCTTGACCTCGAGCCTTACCTAGAGCGCAAGCCAAAAGCTCTTTCAGGTGGACAGCGTCAACGTGTTGCTATGGGTCGTGCAATTGTTCGCGAACCTCAGGTTTTCCTTATGGACGAACCACTATCAAACCTTGATGCGAAGTTGCGTGTTGCAACTCGTACACAAATCGCTGCATTGCAGCGCCGCCTAGGAATTACAACTGTTTATGTAACTCACGACCAGGTCGAAGCTATGACAATGGGTGATCGCGTAGCAGTTCTAAAGGACGGACTACTTCAGCAAGTTGATACACCACGCAATCTTTATGACAACCCAGCAAATGCTTTCGTAGCAGGCTTTATTGGCTCCCCTGCAATGAACTTGCTAAACGCTCCAGTCGTTAACGGACAAGCGATGCTAGGAAATCTTGGTATTGCGGTTCCCGCTGCAGCAGGAAATGAAATCACTGTGGGAATTCGCCCTGAAGGCTTCACTCCAGCGGCAGATGGTTTCCATGTTCTAGTTGAAGTTGTAGAAGAACTTGGTTCAGATGCTTTCGTTTATGGAAAGCCAGCTGATACAAATGTTAAGTTCGCAAATGCAACTGATGAAGGTGCACAGATTATTGTTCGCTGGGATCCAAAGAATCCTCCAAAGCCAGGCGAGACAATCTCTGTTGTTGCAAACACTCAAGCAGTTCACCTGTTTAACTCAGTTACAGGAGAGCGTATTTAATTCGCTTTAAATAAAAAACCCGCCGTTCATTCGGCGGGTTTTTTTATGCTCCCGTTTTGATGGGAGCATTCTCAAGAAGTGCCCACTCTTCATCGGTGAATAAACGTGAACGGATGAGAAAACGCTTGCCCTCGGTTGATTCCAGAGAAAACCCGCCACCACGGCCATCAACAACATCAATCGTTAAATGTGTGTGCTTCCAATATTCAAATTGTGTGGCAGACATCCATACTTGAATCGGTTCACTAAGTTCTGGAATCATTAACTCGCCAATTAGTACATCGGCGCCACCTACACGAAATTCACCTTTGAGATAACACATGGGTGAAGATCCATCACAACACCCACCTGATTGATGAAACATAAGCGGACCGTTGATGGCAGAAAGTTTTACTAATAACAATGCCGCCTCGCGCGTGCAATCAACGCGAGGCGGCAATGTCATTTGTTCTCCTTAGAAGAATCCCAACTTGTTTGGTGAATAAGAAACTAGCAGATTCTTTGTTTGTTGGTAATGGTCAAGCATCATTTTGTGATTCTCTCGGCCGATTCCAGACGCCTTATAACCACCAAATGCTGCTCCAGCTGGATATGCGTGATAGCAATTTGTCCAAACACGACCTGCTTGGATTGCACGACCTGCGCGATAAGCAGTGTTCATATCGCGAGTCCATACACCTGCGCCGAGTCCATACAAAGTGTCATTTGCAATCTCCATTGCGTTATCAAAGCCATCAAACTTTGTAACAGATACAACGGGTCCGAAGATTTCCTCCTGGAAGATTCTCATCTTGTTGTTACCTTCAAAGATTGTTGGCATAACGTAGTAACCACCAGAGAGTTCGCCGCCGAGATCTGCGCGCTCACCACCTGTAATTACCTTTGCGCCTTCTTTCTTTCCAATATCTAGATAAGAAAGAATCTTCTCTAATTGATCGGTACTTGCTTGCGCGCCAATCATTGTTGAAAGATCTAGTGGGTGGCCTTGCTTAATAGCCTTTGTACGAGCTGTTACATCGCCCATGAACTTGTCGTAAATCTTGGCCTCAACTAAGCCACGAGATGGACATGTGCAGACTTCGCCCTGGTTAACGGCGAACATTGTGAAACCTTCAAGTGCTTTGTCATAGAAAGCATCATCGTGGGCCGCAACATCATTGAAGAAGATATTCGGGCTCTTGCCACCGAGTTCGAGAGTGACAGGGATGATGTTTTCTGATGCGTACTGCATGATTAAACGGCCAGTTGTGGTTTCACCTGTGAACGCAATTTTTGCAATTCGTGGAGAAGATGCAAGTGGTTTACCCGCTTCTACGCCAAAGCCATTAACAATATTGACAACTCCAGGCGGTAATAAATCTTTGATGATATCCATCAAGAATAAAATTGAAACTGGTGTTTGTTCAGCTGGCTTCAATACCACGCAGTTACCCGCAGCAAGTGCTGGAGCTAACTTCCAGACCGCCATCAAAATTGGGAAGTTCCACGGAATGATTTGGCCGACGACGCCTAGTGGCTCATGGAAATGATATGCAACGGTGTCGTGATCGAGTTCACCAGCTGAGCCTTCTTGAGCACGAATTGCTGCTGCAAAATATCTGAAATGATCAATTGCTAATGGAATATCAACATAGAGAGCTTCGCGAACTGGCTTACCGTTTTCCCAAGTTTCTGCCACTGCGATTGCTTCGACATTTGCTTCCATACGATCAGCAATTTTGTTGAGAATAATTGCTCGCTCCGTTGCAGATGTTTTACCCCAAGCAGGTGCAGCGGCATGCGCAGCATCGAGGGCTTTATCAATGTCTTTAGCATTTCCACGTGCAACTTCACAAAATACTTTTCCAGTAACTGGAGTTACGTTTTCAAAATATTGACCTGAATCTGGTTTTACATATTCACCATTAATCCAATGGTCATATCGTGATGCGTAATTAACTTTGCTTCCGGGTTGTCCGGGAGCAATGAAATCGGTCATGTCTCCTCCAACTTCATGCGGGCAGCGGTGCTCGCGATGTTGGATAGAAAATAGACCTGCAAGACTAATCGGGGCAATTGAAAAGTAGAGGTCTACCCCTCAATAAAAACTATTTAAGGCTTACGCCATCGCCTTTTTTAGATTTTCATCGATTGAATTGAGAAATTCCTGAGTGGTTTGATAGGGAGCTTCTTTGGAAATCAACAGTGAGAGATCCTTAGTCATCTTCCCTTGCTCAACTGTCTCAATGCAGACGCGCTCTAATGTGTCACAGAATTGTGCGAGTTCTGGATTGTTATCAAGTTTTGCACGGTGAGCAAGGCCACGAGTCCAAGCAAAAATAGATGCAATTGGATTTGTAGATGTTGCTTTACCTTTTTGATGATCACGGTAGTGGCGTGTAACGGTTCCATGCGCTGCTTCTGATTCCACAATTTTTCCATCTGGAGTCATAAGTACAGATGTCATTAAGCCAAGTGAGCCATAACCCTGTGCAACGGTGTCAGATTGAACATCTCCGTCGTAGTTCTTGCAGGCCCAAACATAACCACCCTCCATACGAAGTGACATGGCAACCATGTCATCGATTAGGCGGTGCTCGTACCAAATACCTGCAGCTTCAAATTTTTCTTTAAACTCTGCTTGATAAATCTCTTCAAAAATATCTTTGAAGCGGCCATCGTAGGCTTTTAGAATTGTGTTCTTAGTTGAAAGATAAACCGGGTAATTACGCAATAAACCGTAGTTCAATGAAGCATGTGCGAAGTCGCGGATCGATTCATCAACGTTGTACATACCCATTGCCACACCTGATGATTTGAAATCAAAAACGGTGTACTCGGTAGGCGCAGAGCCATCTTCTGGAACGAATGACATTGTTAACTTGCCTGGGCCAGGAACCTTGAAGTCAGTTGCTTTGTACTGGTCTCCAAATGCGTGACGACCAATAACGATTGGCTTGGTCCAATGTGGAACCAAACGAGGAACGTTGCTAATAATGATTGGTTCGCGGAAAATTACACCGCCCAAGATATTGCGGACAGTACCATTTGGTGATTTCCACATCTTCTTAAGGCCAAATTCTTCAACGCGGGCTTCATCTGGAGTGATAGTTGCGCACTTGATTCCAACACCATGCTTTTGAATTGCGTGGGCTGAATCAATAGTCACTTGGTCATCGGTTGCATCACGATTTTCCATACCGAGGTCGTAGTACTCAAGATTTACATCCAAATAAGGAAGGATTAGCGAGTCTTTGATGAACTGCCACATGATGCGAGTCATCTCGTCACCATCTAGCTCAACAACAGTTCCTGCTACTTTGATCTTGGCCATGTAATGCGCTCCTTTAGAGTGTTTGTACGTCTGCTTGTTTTGCACGAACTGCTTCGGCTGCAGCTTTAAGAGCTTCAACTTCTGAATCAGTCAACTTACTTTCAACTACTTTCTTAATTCCTTCGCGACCGATTTCGGCTTCTACGCCAAGGTACACACCTGAGATTCCATATTCACCATCGACCCATGCGCACACAGGCATTACTGCACCTGAATCTTCAATTACCGCTTTAGCCATTCGGGCAGCTGCAGCTGAAGGTGCGTAATAAGCAGAACCAGTCTTAAGGAGAGCAACAACTTCTGCGCCACCATTGCGAGTGCGGTCAACTAATTCATCAATTTCAACTTGGGATAATAAATCGCTCAGTGCTTTTCCATCTACTGTACAACGACTTGGAACTGGAACCATAGTGTCACCATGTGAACCGAGCGTCAGAGTTTTAACTGATCCAACTTTTACTCCAAGTTTTTCGGCGACAAAGTTAGTAAAGCGTGCAGTATCGAGCATTCCTGCCTGACCCATTACGCGATTCTTTGGAAAATTAGTAGCGATCTGAGCTAGCGCAGTCATTTCATCAAGTGGATTTGAAACTACGATAATGACTGCCTTGGGCGAATGTTTAGCGATATTTTCTGCAACGCCTCTGACTATGCCAGCGTTGACTCCAATTAAATCCATGCGGCTCATGCCAGGTTTGCGTGGAAGGCCTGCGGTGATTACAACTACGTCGGAGTTTGCTGTGGCTTCATAGCCAGCACCTTCAGGTGTTGTTGTTGCACCGATAATCTTTGTCTCAAATCCTTCAATTGAGCGGGATTGATTCATATCCAGAGCCAAACCTTCAGGCTTTCCTTCAACAATATCTGTTAGAACAACCGTATCGAAGATGTTGTACTCGGCTAAACGAAGTGCAGTTGTTGAACCATAAAAACCTGCACCCACAACAGTAACTTTTCCGCCCATGGCGTACTCCTTATATTCGCGCTGCCTATGTAAGGCACGGGCGTAACTCTACCGTCCGCGAGGAAGTGCTATTGCCAGCGCAAAGAGGGCTATCGCTATTAGTAAAGGGAAATAAAAGTCGAACCTTCGCTGACCTCTGGCTTTAATTGCAATACCTGCCGTACCAACTGCAATAAAAAGTGACCCACCTCGCACTACGCCAAAAATACCCAATGTAATTCCGATAAGAATTATTACATTACTTGCAAGAGTTAATAGTCGATCATTTATCCGCATGCATCGACAACATTCTTTACCAACATGGCGCGCGTCATTGGACCAACACCACCTGGCATTGGAGCAACCCATGATGCGACTTCCATTACTGATGGATCAACATCACCAAGCAAACCTTTATCGGTGCGAGAAATTCCAACATCAATGACGACAGCACCTTCTTTAATCATGTCGGCTTTTAAGAAATGTGCTTGTCCAATCGCAGCAACAATGATGTCTGCATTCTTTGTATGTGCGACAAGATCTTTGGTTCCAGTATGTGTCAATGTAACTGTTGCATTTTCTTGTTTGCGCGTCAGCAACAAACCAAGTGGGCGGCCAACAGTTAAGCCACGACCAATTACGGTTACTTCAGCACCCTTTGTGCTGATTCCATAATGTGTTAGTAATTCGACTATTCCATGTGGAGTACAAGGAAGAGGGGCGTCGTAACCAGAAACTAAACGACCTAAATTCATTGGGTGTAATCCATCTGCATCTTTGGATGGATCAATCGCTTCTAGTACTCGCTGGGTATTGATTCCGCGAGGCATCGGCAGTTGCACGATGTAACCCGTACATTCGGGCGAAGCATTTAAATCTTTGATTGCCGCTAATACGTCAGCTTCACTGGCACTCTCGGGAAGATCAACTCGAATTGAGTTGATTCCGATTTCATGGCAGTCACGGTGTTTTCCACCGACATAAGAGTGTGAACCTGGATCATCACCAACCAAAACTGTTCCAAGACCTGGCGTAATTCCCCGTGATTTAAGTTCAGTCACACGAATCGCTAATTGGCCTTTAATTGTTGAAGCTAATGCTTTTCCATCCAGAATTTGGGCGCTCATACGTCGAATCTTATAAGCAGATTAGGCATGTGAGAAATGGCGAACGCCAGTGAAAAACATCGCAACGCCTGCTTTGTGAGCGGCGGCGATAACCTCTTCATCTCGCACGCTTCCACCTGGTTGCACTATTGCAACCACGCCAGCATCAATCAAAATTTGAAGGCCATCTGCAAAAGGAAAAAATGCATCGCTAGCTGCAACACTGCCCGCTACCCGATCGCCTGCACGAGCAACTGCAAGTCGAGCAGAATCGACTCGATTTACTTGGCCCATTCCAATTCCAACTGAGGCCGTATTTTTGGCTAATAAAATCGCGTTGCTTTTGACGCTACGGACACTTCGCCAAGCAAACTCCAAATCCTTCATCATCTGTTCATCAGGTGCATCGCCACTTACTTGTTTCCAATTGCTTGGTGAATCACCTGGTGCATCAAGTAAATCTGTCTGCTGTAAGAGCACTCCACCTGATACTGGACGAAGTTCGATTGGTGAAATAGTCGGTACTTCACATTTTAATATTCGAAGCGAAGGCTTCTTCATCAGTAAATCAAGTGCATCTGCGTCATAGTCAGGCGCGATGATTACTTCGGTAAATACATCAGAGAGTGGTGTTGCCATTGCTAAATCCACCGTGCGATTTGCGGCAATTACGCCACCAAATGCCGACACCGGATCGCACTCATGTGCATGGGCATACGCAACGGCTACACCAAGTGCACAAACTGCAATTCCGCATGGATTGGCATGTTTCATAATTGCAACCGCTGGATCACGGTGATCTAGAACGGCCCGCCAAGCAGATTCAGCATCAGTGTAATTATTAAATGACATTTCTTTTCCATGAAGCTGAACTGCATTTACTATTCCAATTGGACCACCAGAATAGATTGCAGCTTTTTGATGTGGATTTTCGCCATATCTCAAAGTATTTTCACGATGCCAGATTCGGCCAAACCATTCAGGAATTTCATCGCTCTTGCCTAACCAGTTGGCAATCGTTAAATCATATTCAGCAGTTGTTCTAAATACTTCAAGTGCCAATCTACGTCGCTCATCAAGGGTGAATCCGCCAGCTTTAATAGATTCGAGCAAATGGTCATACTGAGATGTCTGACAAATAACGGTTACGGAACCATGGTTTTTTGCCGCACCGCGCAACATTGATGGGCCGCCAATATCTATCTGCTCTATGCATTCTGCGAAATCAGCCCCCGAAGCAATAGTTGCCGCGAAGGGATATAGATTAATAATTACTAAATCAAATGGCTCGATATCAAGCTCCTTGATTGCCGCAAGGTGCTCAGGGTTATCTTGATCGGCAAGAATTCCAGAATGGACGCGCGGGTGCAGCGTTTTAACGCGCCCACCCATGATTTCTGGAAAGCCTGTGTACTGACTAACTTCGGTAACAGCGATTCCAAATGATTGAAGGCTTTTTGCAGTTGAGCCAGTTGAGAGTATTTCAATTCCGGCTTCATTCAATGCAGTACCGATTTCAAGTAAACGATCTTTGTCGTAAACGCTCACTAGAGCTCGGCGAATTATTTTGCGATCAGTCATTGCGCTCCAAAGTCGGGAGTATCAGGGCTATGGTCGCAACAATGAGACCTCGTTCAACTTTCTTAATTCTCTCATGAAGCGTTGATTCATCATCACTAGGCAAGACCGGAACTTCCATCTGAGTAATGATCGGTCCCGTATCAATTCCAGCATCTACCCAGTGCACTGTCGTACCTGTCATTTTGACACCAGCGGCAAGTGCGTCACGAACCGCATGGGCACCAGGGAAATGTGGCAGCAATGCAGGATGACTATTGATTGTAGGAAATCGATTAACAAAATTCGCAGGCAAAATTCGCATGAACCCAGCACTGACGACAAGATCGGGTTTGTACTGTGCAACTCTTTCAATTATCTGAGAATTCCACGCATCACGATTTTCGCTAACTGGCACTACCTCTGTATGCAGCCCTGCATCTTGTGCACGTTGCAACACTTGCGCTTGCGCTCTATCGCTTACAACTGCGGCTATTTCAATATCTAAATCAGTATCATCAAAAATTGCTTGCGCTAGCGAGCCCGACCCTGAAGCCAAAATTACAACACGGTGGCTCACGAGCGCTTACCTAATCTAGGTAGGTAGTTAGCCAAAAATACCCCAACGCACAGTTCAGGGATTACTGTCAGTGTGAATTTCCAGGGTGAGACTCCGACGGAGGAAAGTGCTTGCGTGAGCAAAGCGCCACTTGCTGCATATGAGATAAATACAGTTAACAAAGTTGCAATGATCAAACTCTGAATCAGAACGCGTGAACTCAAATTAATTGTCCAGCTTGCAAGAAAGGCGCCGGTTAAAATCACAAAGGCAATGCCAAAAAGAGCAAGAGGTGATTTGCTAGATGGCGAAGCGCCAAGAAGTGGAAAAGCAGGGATTGTATTTAAGTGATAACTCAAAGGTGCAACGATTGTGCCAGATCCAACGGCAAAGCCTGAACCTGATAAATAGGCAAGCGTTGCTACAACTGCATTTGGAATGTAGAGAATGTTAAGAATTAAGAGTAATAGACCGCCAATTATCCCCGGTTGAAGAACTGTTGTTACGTCTTGAATTGTTTGGATATGCACAAAAATTGAAATGCCAAGGATTATTGATGCCACTCCTAATAACAGTGCGAGTGCACGTGAACCATATAGTGCGGCCTGACCTATTGCTAAACGTCTTCCAATAGTTGCAAATGTGATCAAAGATAGTGGGACAACAAATAACGGTACGACATACCAAACTGGCTTCACCGAATCAGTTGAAGAAAAGTATGCCAAAAGCATAGAAGCGATTGTGTACTGCACCGTGAAAAGTAACTCTGTAAGTTTTAAAAGCGATGTGTCATTTCCGAGGCGATCAATTGACCTTTTTATTCCACTGCGCATTGCAAGAAAGGGAAACAGCAGTGCGCCTAATGGCAGATATGAAAAATGGCCCGCGATTTGCGCCGGAGGTAATGCTAGGTCAAATGGAATTTGATGTGCACCTAACCAAATCCATAGTGCTGCGCGTAAAGGATCTCCCGTATTTCCAGTTGCGCTTCCAGCCGTGGCCCAAGCGATTAGAGCGATGAAGGAGATTGGAAAAAGCAAGAATGCAATGCTGCGCGTGACTTGGACCAGTGTGGTTCCAAGTACGCGGCCAAACATTGCTTTAGCGGCCTAAAATCGCGCGCAATAAACGCGCGGTCTCACTTGGTGTTTGACCGACCTTAACTCCTGCAGCTTCAAGTGCATCTTTTTTCCCTTGTGCAGTTCCTGATGAACCCGAAACAATTGCGCCAGCATGGCCCATAGTTTTTCCTTCGGGTGCAGTAAATCCTGCAACGTAGCCAACAACGGGCTTAGTTACATACTCAGCAATAAATGCCGCTGCGCGTTCTTCTGCATCGCCACCAATTTCACCAATCATCACAATCGCTTGAGTCTCTGGATCATCTTGAAACGCTCTAAGGCAATCAATGTGAGTAGTTCCGATCACTGGATCTCCGCCGATACCAACAGCAGTGCTAAAACCAATGTCACGAAGTTCGTACATCATTTGATAGGTAAGAGTTCCTGATTTTGAAACTAAACCAATCGGTCCTGCACCAGTGATGTCAGCAGGAATAATTCCAATATTGGATTTGCCGGGGCTAATTAAACCTGGGCAGTTTGGCCCAACAATACGAGTCGTTCCTTTAGTCAATGAATAAGCATAAAAACTTGCAGAGTCGTGAACTGGAATTCCTTCAGTAATAACAACAACTAATGGCATTGCAGCATCAATTGCATCAATTACGGCAGCTTTAGCAAATTTTGGTGGAACAAAGACCACTGATGCATTTGCACCAGTTGCTGTCATGGCTTCGGCAACAGTATTAAATACTGGAAGTTGATTGCCATCTATATCAACTACTTGCCCACCTTTACCGGGCGTTACGCCGCCAACAATTTTTGTTCCAGAAGCCAACATGCGGCGGGTGTGTTTGGTTCCTTCAGAACCTGTCATACCTTGAACAATTACTTTTGTATTTTCATTGAGGAATATAGACATTTACTTAGCCGCCAATTCTGCAGCACGATCAGCTGCTCCATCCATCGTGTCGAGCTGCTGCACTAAAGGATGTGCCGCTTTATCAAGGATTGCACGTCCCTCGAGAACGTTATTGCCATCCAAGCGCACAACGATCGGCTTAGTTGCCGCTGACCCAAGTAATTCAAGGGCTTGAACGATTCCTGTTGCAACTGCATCGCAGGCAGTTATTCCACCAAAAACATTTACAAAAACACTTTTAACATCTTTGTCGCCAAGAATAATTGAAAGTCCATCGGCCATAACTTGAGCCGAGGCACCGCCGCCAATATCGAGGAAGTTGGCTGGGCGAACTCCGCCATGTTTTTCTCCGGCATAGGCAACTACGTCCAACGTGCTCATTACTAACCCAGCGCCATTGCCAATAATTCCTACCTGTCCATCAAGCTTTACGTAATTCAAACCTTTTTCTTTAGCTGCCGCTTCTAAAGGATTTTCTGCAGCTTGATCGATCAACGCTTCATGTTCTGGCTGACGAAAATCGGCATTGTCATCGAGAGTTACTTTGCCATCGAGGGCAATTACTTTTCCATCTTTGGTTTTTACAAGTGGGTTAACTTCAACCAGAGTTGCATCTTCAGATTGAAAAACTTCCCAGAGCTTCACGAGTACATGTGCAACTTGGTCGGAAACATCGGCAGGAAAATTTGCCGCGGTAATTATCTCATGCGCCTTTGCCAAACTAATTCCGTCTACAGCTGAAACTGGAATCTTTGCAAGCTTTTCCGGAGCAGAGTGGGCGACTTCTTCAATATCCATTCCTCCAGATACTGATGCCATTACTAGAAATGTACGGTTTGAACGATCAAGCAAGATTGCTAAGTAATATTCAGATTCGATTGGAGCAGCAGCGGCAATCATTACAGTTCGCACTACGTGACCTTTGATATCCATGCCAAGAATGGCACCGGCTTTTTCACGGGCATCTGCTGGATTTTCTGCCAGTTTTACGCCACCTGCTTTACCGCGACCACCAACTTTTACTTGCGCCTTAACAACTACTTTTCCGCCGATTTTTGTTGCCGCTGATTCTGCTTCGTCGGCAGTAGTTGCAATTGCAGCTGCTAAAACAGGTACGCCATGTTTTTCAAAGAGATCGCGAGCTTGATATTCAAATAGATCCACGGGTGCTCCACATCGTAATTAGGGGTTAATCCTAGAGCTTCTCAACGGGTGCATAGCGCAGCAGTAATCGCTTCTCACCGTACTGGCCAAAGTTAATTGTTGCTTCAGCCTTTTCGCCCTCGCCTGCAACTGCCACAACGGAGCCCAAACCAAATGTGTCATGAGACACACGGTCACCGATATGAAGTTCCATCGTTGAAATCTTCTTGCCCGTCGCACGAGGAGGAGGCGCGGTAACAGTTCTCGATTTTCGCACCAGTGAAGGTGAGAGTGCAGTTCTTGTTTCATTGCGCCACTCAATTACATTCTCAGGTATTTCATCAAGAAAACGAGATGGTGGATTGTAATTTGGCGCACCCCATGTTGAACGATATTCAGCACGAGATATATACAAACGCTCGCGTGCACGTGTTAAACCAACGTAAGCAAGTCTTCGCTCTTCTTCAATTTCATCTTTTTCACCGAGCGTTCGCGAGTGCGGGAAAATTCCATCTTCCATTCCAGTCAAGAAAACAGTTGGAAACTCGAGACCCTTGGCTGTATGCAAAGTCATCATTGTTACAACGCCGCCGTGATCTTCGCCATCGGGAATCTCATCAGCATCGGCGACAAGGGAAACTTTTTCTAAGAAGCCTGCCAATGAAATCTCTTCGTCTTCAGCGAGTTCTTCAATTGGTCGTTCTTCATACTCCATTGAAACTGCGACAAGTTCTTTAAGGTTTTCAACCCGAACTTCATCTTGTGGATCAACGCTGTCTGCTAATTCTTTGAGCAAACCAGATTGCTCAAGTGCGGCCTCAACAATTACAGATGGCCGAGTTTTTGCTTCAACCAAGGTATTGAGTGCACTTATCATCGATGTGAAATCGATTATTGATTGCGCAGCCCGAGAGGGTAAACCAGGAGCTTCAATACATCGAAGTAATCCTTGCCAGAATGAAATTCCGCAGGATTTTGCAAAGGCATCAACATAATCGAGTGAAGTATCACCGATACCTCGCTTTGGAACATTGATAATTCTACGGAGCGAAATTTCATCTTCCAGATTTGAGAGGACGCGTAGGTAGGCCAAAAGATCTTTGACTTCTCGCCGTTCGTAGAAACGCAAACCGCCAACAACTTTATAAGCAAGTGCATTTCGCATGAAGACTTCTTCAAAGACACGGGATTGCGCGTTTGTGCGATAAAAAATCGCCGTATCGCCCGGCTGTGATTTTGAATCTCGCTGGAGTTGGCGAATTTCATCGGCAATAAACACGGCTTCGTCATGCTCATTTTCTGCAATATAACCAACCAATGGTGCACCAGATCCGGCATCAGACCACAGATTCTTTTCTTTGCGACTTTCGTTGCGCGTAATCACAGCATTTGCAGCATTAAGAATGTTCTGTGTCGAGCGATAGTTTTGTTCCAATAAGACCGTTGTTGCATTTGGATAGTCGAGCTCGAACTGCAAAATGTTTCGAATCGTTGCGCCGCGAAAACCATAAATACTTTGATCAGCATCTCCAACGACACAAAGTTCGGCAGGTGCTTGTCCTTCTGAATCATTGCCTACTAGCTCTTTCACCAAAATATATTGAGCATGATTGGTGTCCTGATACTCATCGACTAACACATGGCGAAACCTAGATCTAAATCTTGCTTTAGCTTCAGGAAAGCGTTGCAGTACTTCAACGGTTTTTAAAATTAGATCATCAAAATCCATGGCATTAGCACGGACAAGTCGCTGCTGATAAACCGCATAAACATCGGCAACTACTTGCTCAAATTGATTACTAGCAGCATTGACATAATCTTGAGGTCCCAATAATTCATTTTTTGCATTTGAGATCATGGATTGAAATTGTCTAGCCGGATACCGCTTTGAATCAAGATTGAGTTCTTTAGCAACAATCGTGATAAGTCTTAGCGAATCAGCTGAGTCGTATATTGAAAAAGAGTTGCTGTAACCCAATCGTGCGGCTTCTTGCCGCAAGATTCGTACACATGCAGAGTGAAATGTAGAAACCCACATTGATTTTGCGATTGGGCCAACAAGTTCGCCTACACGTTCTTTCATTTCACCGGCCGCTTTATTTGTAAAAGTGATGGCCAATATTTGATAAGGAGCCACATTGCGTCGCGACATTAAATAAGCAATTCGACGCGTCAAAACCCTTGTTTTTCCCGAACCAGCGCCTGCTACAACAAGTAGCGGACCACCTGCGTGAGTGACCGCCTCTGCCTGTTGGGGATTGAGCCCACTAAGCAGCGGATCAGTACTCGTCATGCTGCGCAGTCTATTAGGCTTAGCGACATGGAACCGATTGCAGATAACGAGATCAAACGAGTTTTGGTCATTAGCGCCCATCCTGATGATTCAGATTTTGGTGCTTCAGGAACTATTGCTCACTGGGTAAAAATGGGCATTGAAGTCGCATATGTTTTTTGCACAAATGGTGACCAGGGCGGCGAAGAATCAGGTTACACAAAAGAGGAGATGCCCGCAATTCGCCAACGCGAACAACGCGCGGCTGGTGAAGCAATTGGAGTCACCGATATAACTTTCTTGAACTATGTCGATGGTCATCTAGAACCAACAATCGGTCTGCGCAAAGATTTAGTACGCCAAATACGTAAGTCACAACCTGATCGATTGGTGTGCCAAAGCCCAGAACGAAATTGGGATCGCATTGGCGCAAGCCATCCTGACCACCTCGCTGCTGGTGAGGCTTCAGTTCAAGCGGTGTATCCAGATGCTCGAAATCCATTTGCATTTACTGATTTGCTTGAGCAAGAAGGATTGCAGCCTTGGCGCGTTAAAGAGATTTGGATTAGTGCTTTTGCACATCCCGATCACTTTGTAGATATAACCGACACATTTGATTTAAAAATGAAAGCTTTACATGCGCATGCATCGCAAACTGCACACAATAAAGATCTTGAAAAAATGGTCCGCGAATGGGGTCAACGAAACGCTGGAATCGGCGGATTACCAGATGGCCGCATCGCTGAAGCTTTTAAAATAGTTAATACAAATTAATTATTTGACAGTAACTTTTCTAATTTCAACGGGTTGAATTGGGTAGCCATCGGTTGCGTAGTACGCCTTGTTATCAGTTGAATTTATTGTGTATGCACCAACGTCGCCTACTTTGACTAGCAAATCAAGGCCTTTGGTGATCTTGCCCCAAACGCTGTAGTTAGGGCCAAGCGTGGAGTCCTTATAAACCAAGAAGAATTGACTGCCATTTGTACCTGGACCAGAGTTCGCCATTGCAACGGTGCCTGCGGGGTAAGTATTTTTACCATCGGTTGGAAGGTTTTCATCTTTATACCCTTTCCAACCAGTAGGTGATCCAGAACCAGAGGCCGATGGATCTCCACATTGCAAAACAAAAATACCTTCAGTAGTTAAGCGGTGGCAGAAACTCATATCGAAATATTTAGCACGGGCAAGTGCTGACATTTTTGTAATAGTTACCGGTGCTTTACTTGTGAGAAGTGAAATCACAATCGGACCACAGTTAGTCTCTATTGTCATTGTTTTTGGAAGGGACTTAGCAACACTCTTTGGTTCGGTAACTTTTGCTGGGTTATGGGCCTTAGCGGTTTGTTTTTTGCACCCAGCAACTGATGTTGGTTTGCTCGCAGCTATTGCTGGAGTAGCAACACACAACACTGCAACTATTAATGCCGAAAGTATTCTCTTCATTGTTATTCCCATTCAATCGTTCCTGGCGGTTTACTTGTTACATCTAAAACGACTCGATTTACTTCACGTACTTCGTTAGTGATTCGAGTCGAAATTTTCTCTAATACTTCATAGGGCACGCGAGACCAATCGGCAGTCATAGCGTCCTCGCTCGATACTGGACGCAAAACGATTGGATGCCCATATGTACGGCCATCGCCTTGCACTCCAACACTTCGAACGTCTGCAAGTAAAACTACTGGACACTGCCAAATATCGCGATCAAGACCTGCCGCTTTCAACTCAAATCGAGCAATCGCATCGGCATCGCGAAGTAGATCTAAACGCTCCTGCGTTACTTCACCAATAATTCTGATACCAAGTCCTGGTCCCGGAAAAGGTTGCCGCCAAACTATTTCTTCAGGAAGTCCAAGCTCGAGTCCCACTTGGCGTACCTCATCTTTAAATAGAGTGCGCAATGGTTCGATCAGCGTGAACTTCAAATCATCGGGCAATCCACCAACATTGTGATGTGACTTGATATTTGCCGTTCCCGTGCCTCCGCCAGATTCAACAACATCTGGATACAGCGTGCCCTGTACTAGGAATTCAACATCTCCCCCTGCTGCGATTTCACGGGCAGCGCTCTCAAAAGAGCGAATGAATTCGCGGCCAATAATTTTCCGTTTTTGCTCTGGGTCAACAATTCCTTTTAGTGCATCAAGAAATTGTTTCTTTGCATCGACTACAACAAGTTGTACACCGGTTGATGCAACAAAATCACGTTCAACTTGTTCGGCCTCACCTTTACGAAGCAGGCCGTGATCGACAAAAACACAGGTTAACTGATTACCGACTGCACGTTGAATGATTGCGGCAGCTACGGCTGAATCAACTCCACCTGAAAGTCCACAAATCACGCGCTTTGCACCAATTACCGCTTTTGCTTTAGCAATTTCAGTTTCAGCGATATTGGATGTTGTCCAACTTGCATCACATTTAGCAATATTGATCAACCAATTCTTTAGTACCACCTGGCCATATTCACTATGCAAAACCTCTGGATGGAACTGAACGCCCGCAATCAATCCGGTCGAATCTTCAAAAGCTGCAATGGGTGTATCTGCAGTTACTGCAGTTACCGAAAATCCATCTGGTGCTTGCGTGACTGCATCGCCATGCGACATCCATACTTTTTGTTGTGAAGGGGTTTGGGCAAATAATTTTGAAGAGCTTTGGATATTTACATCTGTACGACCAAACTCAGATTTTCCAGTTTGGCTAACTACTCCTCCAAGAGCTGCAGCCATAACTTGGAATCCATAACAGATTCCAAAAACTGGAACACCTAAATTAAGAATTGTTGTATCGAAAGTTGGTGCATTTTCTGCATAAACACTCGATGGCCCACCAGACAAAATAATCGCCGAAGGATTCTTATCCTTCACTTCAGCAGATGTGATTGAAGATGGAACGATTTCGCTATAGACATTGGCTTCGCGAACTCGGCGAGCGATTAACTGGGCATACTGCGCCCCAAAATCGACTACAAGAACGCCGCGATCATTAGGCACGGTGAATAAGGACCTCTACGCGCTGGAATTCCTTTACATCTGAATAACCACAGGTGGCCATCGCGCGACGTAGTGCGCCAAATAAATTCATAGAACCATCAGAAGTATGTGATGGGCCAAGAAGAATTTCTTCAAGAGTTCCAACCGTTCCGACTGCAACACGTTCTCCACGTGGCAAAACTTGATGGTGTGCCTCTGATCCCCAGTGCCAACCTAAACCAGGTGCCTCTGTAGCTTTTGCTAAAGGTGAACCCATCATTACTGCATCTGCGCCACATGCAATTGCTTTAGCGATGTCTCCACTTCGGCCAACTGCACCATCGGCAATTACATGAACATAACGTCCGCCAGATTCATCGAGATATTCGCGGCGGGCAGAAGCAACTTCGGCAACGGCAGAAGCCATTGGAACTTCAATTCCCAAAACTTTACGAGTGGTGTGGGTTGCGCCTCCGCCAAAACCAACTAGAACACCGGCAGCGCCTGCACGCATTAAGTGCAATGCCGCGGTTGCAGTCGCAACGCCGCCAACAATAACTGGGACATCGAGTTCATAAATAAATTTCTTCAGGTTCAGTGCTTCACTTTCTGCAGCAACATGTTCGGCGCTAACAGTTGTTCCACGAATTACGAATATATCCACACCAGCAGCGATCACTGCTTTATGAAGTTCTGCTGTTCGAGCTGGAGATAATGATGCTGCAACCGTGACGCCAGCATCGCGAATCTGTGCGATACGTGCTTTTAGAAGTTCAGGTTTAATCGGTTCGCTATAAATTTCTTGCATGCGCTTAGTTGCATGCTTATCTGGCATCGAAGCAATTTCACCCAAAGGAATTCGTGGATCTTCATAACGCGTCCAGAGTCCTTCAAGATTTAAAACACCAAGTCCGCCCAAGCGACCAATTTCAATTGCAGTTTCTGGAGAAACAACTGAATCCATTGGAGCTGCAAGCATCGGTAGATCAAATTTGTAGGCATCGATTTGCCATGAGGTTGATACATTTTCTGGGTCACGAGTACGACGGCTAGGAACTATTGCAATGTCATCAAATGAATACGCGGCGCGAGCACGTTTTCCAGGAGCAATCTCAACTTCGTTCATGAACGGCCTTTCTGCTGATAATTAGGGGCATCGGCCACATGGGCAACATCGTGTGGGTGGCTTTCCTGCAATCCCGCTGAAGTAATTTGAATCAAACGGCCTTCACGGCGAAGGGTTTCAATATCTGGCGCTCCGGCATAACCCATTCCAGAGCGAAGTCCACCAACAAGTTGGTGAACAACTTCGGCCACTGGGCCTCGCAAAGCAACTTTTCCTTCAATACCTTCTGGAACAAGTTTGTCTTCAGATAAAACATCGTCCTGCATGTAGCGATCTTTTGAATACGATTTCTTTTCACCACGAGATTGCATTGCACCTAGTGATCCCATGCCGCGGTAGGCCTTGTACTTAACGCCATTAATTTCAACAAGTTCGCCCGGTGATTCTTCGCAACCAGCCAAAAGCGAACCAAGCATTACCGAATTTGCACCGGCGACGATTGCTTTAACAATGTCACCTGAATATTGAAGTCCACCATCAGCGATTAAAGGAATACCGGCTTTGTTACATGCCTTTGCCGCTTCCATGATTGCCGTGATCTGTGGAACGCCTACACCTGCAACTACTCGAGTCGTACAAATTGATCCTGGTCCGACACCAACCTTTACTGCATCTGCGCCGGCATTAATAAGTGCTTGTGCGCCAGAACGAGTTGCAATATTTCCGCCAATGATTTCGATGGTGGATGAGAATTTCTTAATTCGTGAAATTGCATCAAGTACTGCACGGTGGTGACCATGCGCGGTATCCACAACAACTACATCAACACCTGCTTCGATCAAAGCTTGGGCACGTGCAAAGCCATCGTCACCAACACCAACTGCGGCGCCAGCAAGACCTACATTTTTTACGAGTTTGACGTGTGTTACTTGTTCATCGATTGGAAGATTGCGATGAATAATTCCAATGCCGCCAGCTTTTGCCATTGCAATTGCCATTGCAGACTCTGTGACAGTATCCATGGCCGATGAAACAAGCGGAACTGCGATAGTGATGTTTCGCGTTAAGCGCGTAGTTGTATCAACTTCAGAGGGAACTACATCAGAGGCATCTGGCAATAAGAGGACATCGTCATAGGTCAGGCCGAGCATTGCGACTTTCTCGTTCTCGCTCATCTGCCCTCCCGACACCTTGGGTATTGAAGGTGGGAAGTCTATCGGGGCTTTAGAGCCCTACTGCACGCTCGATTTCAGCGCAGGCCTGGGATAAATCGCTCACTACTGCAACATCTTTACATACTTCAAGATCCCAGCCAGGCCCACCTAAGACAACTCGGGGCATTGGTCGAATTGTTGGAATCTCTTTAAAAAACTTAGGGTCGGCATTTTGGGGAAGTTGGGCCCAGAGAAATATAGCGGGAGGTGCTGACCGAGAAATCATTCCGCACAAGGCCGCTAACGGTGTTCGTTGTCCCAAGAAATAGGTTTCGATCTTGCGCTCTGCAAGTGCGGCAGCAAGTGCATGTATCGCAAGTGAGTGCATCTCTTCGCCAACCGATGCTAGTAAAACTGGGTGCGCATTTACAGGTTTCTTAATATCGTCAACACTTTCACGGAGAATTCTCTTAAGCACTTCAGTGAGCAGATGTTCGATTTCAACGCCTTGCCCACTTGCCTCCCACTCATTTCCAACTAAAAATAAAAGCGGAACAATGACTTCAGACCAAGAAGCTTCAACTCCATGCTCGGATAAATCTTTTCGAAGTGCTGTTTCTAAGAAATTCTTATCCAAGGTTTTCGCGGCTTTGTGTAAAGCTTGAACTAAATCCTCTCGGAGAATGTAGTCATCAACAATTTTTTCGAGTTTAATTTTTCCTTTGTGGTTCTTAGCCTGCTCAGCGGCATCACATGGTGAAACTCCGCTTGAAATTAATCTGCGCATCAAAGTAAGGCGAGCTAAATCGGCCGGGCAGTAGCGACGGTGTTCGCCGATCTCATGGGTTGATGGCCCAAGGCCGTATCGCCGATCCCAGGTCCGAAGCGTGGCAGGGGCAACCCCTAGGCGCCGGGCTACGGCCGCTACGGTTAGAAGCTCCTCGCTATTTCCCACGCCCCTATCGTTGCCTGAAGTGGGCAATCACACCACCCGAAATGCCGAATTGAACAAGTTTTGGAGCGTTGCCACTTGAACAACTTATGGCGCGATTGTATGGTTACCCCATGGCTGAAATATCTCGTTTACCGCGTCCAGTTGCCGACGAGTGGGAATGGCAATATCAGGGCGTTTGTCGTGACCTACCCACTGAAATGTTTTTCCATCCAGATGGAGAACGTGGTCCACGCAGACGTAACCGTGAAAACACGGCAAAAGCTATCTGCGCCACCTGCCCTGTAATTGCTGCTTGTCGCAAACATGCACTAGCCGTGCAAGAGCCATATGGAATTTGGGGCGGCCTATCTGAAGATGATCGTTTAGCAATCCTTGGAAAAGAAATAAATCCCGATATCTCGCACGCATCATAGATTTCCTGAACTCTCCTCCTAGAGTCAAGAATAAAAAAACCCCGCAGAAAAATCTGCGGGGTTTTTTCTTTGAACTATTAATTAGTG
>CAIQRN010000093.1 GCA_903874255.1 uncultured Actinomycetes bacterium | reverse complement strand
ATCAAGACCGTAAGCGAGCGCAGCTGCAGTCGGTTCGTTGATAATGCGCAAAACATTGAGCCCAGCAATTTCGCCAGCTTCTTTTGTTGCTTGGCGTTGTGCATCATTGAAATATGCTGGAACAGTAATAACTGCATCCGTCACTGTTTCACCGAGATACGCCTCGGCATCACGCTTTAGTTTTTGTAAAACGCGTGCTGAAATTTCTTGTGGTGTGTACTTCTTGCCATCGATATCAACGGTCCAGCTAGTTCCCATATGGCGCTTAACTGAACGAATGGTGCGATCAACATTTGTCACTGATTGGCGTTTAGCCACTTCACCAACAAGTACTTCGCCATTTTTTGCGAAGGCGACGATCGATGGGGTCGTGCGAGCGCCCTCAGCGTTGGCGATAACGGTGGGTTCTCCACCTTCCAAGACCGAAACGCAACTATTGGTTGTACCTAGGTCGATTCCAACTGCTCTAGCCATGTAAGTAGTGCTCCTTTTTCTACGCTCGAGCCTGATTTAGGGTCGAGGCCTACTTGAAACCTGAGCCGATCGTACCCGAAAGGTTGAGTCAGTGCGACTCAGGTTTGCTACTTAGGTAACGGCTGACCCCCGCCACTTATTCCCGTTGTGCAGCAGGTTGGCCGTTAATCTTTCTCCATGAACCTGACTCTTGCAGCCATCTCGTATGCAATCACTGTCGTTGCCCTTGTGCTGATTACCGTGCGCGCACGAAAGTTGATCGGTATTTATAAAAAAGGCGCAGCCGATCCCACACGAGGTGAGAATAAAGGTCAACGCCTGCGTATGGCTTTGCGAGAAATCTTTGGCCATACCAAGATGTTTAATTTCACTGTTGTTGGTTTTGCCCATTGGTTTGTCATGGTCGGCTTTGTTGTTTTGTTCGGAACTCTAGTCACCGCATACGGGCAACTCATTAATCCACGTTTTGCGCTTCCTATCATTGGTCATTTCTGGGTATATGAATACATAACTGAGCTGATTGCTTGGGCAACGGGAATCGGAATCGTAACTTTGATTGGCATACGCCAAGTGACTCGATTACGTAATAAGCGATCACGTTTTTATGGCAGCGGCATGTGGAAGGCCTATTACGTAGAATTTACAATTTTACTAATTGTTTTTTGTGTAATCGCTTTGCGTGGATTAGAAGGTGCACTTTCAGATGAAATTAAGTGGAACCGCCACTTCATTGCAACGTGGTTCGTGGCCTCCATCTTTAAGTCATGGACACTTCCGCAACTAATTTCGACAATTCAATTAGTAGCGGCAATTAAAATTGTTGGCTCAATGCTGTGGTTCATAGTTATTGCATCTAATTTAACTATGGGTGTTGCTTGGCACCGATTCCTTGTGCCATTTAATATTTTCTTTCGCAGAAATGCCGATGGAAAGTCTTCACTCGGCCCTCTTCCAGAAATGTTGTCTCATGGCGAGGTAGTTAATTTTGAAGATCCTAAAGATGATGATGTCTTTGGACTTGGAACTCGCGCTGACATAACCTGGAAAGGTTTGTTGGACATGAGTTCATGCACCGAGTGTGGACGCTGTCAGTCACAATGTCCTGCCTGGCATACAGATAAACCGCTATCGCCAAAGCTTTTAATCATGGCAATGCGCGATCATGCTTTTGCGAAAACAGTTGAAACTGAAGCTATGGTGGGAGAAAACGCCGCAATTACTTCAGATATTTTATGGTCTTGTACTTCTTGTGGTGCGTGCGTTAATGAATGCCCAGTCGATATCGAACACATTGATCACATTGTAAATATGCGTCGCTATCAAGTTATGGTCGAATCTGATTTTCCAACTGAACTCAATGGAACTTTCCGTAACCTTGAGCAGTCCGGAAACCCTTGGGGTGCCAATAAAAATGATCGGGAAGCGTGGATAGCTGAATGTGATTTCCCAATCCGAGTCGTTGAAGGCGTTCTACCTGATGAAGTTGAATATTTATTCTGGGTTGGATGCGCCGGTGCTTACGATGAACGCGCACGAAAGACAACAAAGGCAGTTGCTGAACTTTTGTATATGGCCGGAGTTGAATTTGCAGTTCTAGGTAAGAAGGAAACATGCACGGGAGATCCAGCCCGACGTGCTGGAAATGAATTTCTTTATCAAATTATGGCAGCAGAAAATATTGAAACATTTAAGGAAGTATTTGCCGATCGACCAAAGGGTAAGAAGAAAGTAGTTGTTACTTGTCCGCATTGCTTCACAACTATCGGACGCGACTATGCACAAAGCGGGTTTGAATTAGAGATGGTTCATCACACGCAGTTGCTCAATCAATTACTTCGCGAGAAGAAGTTGCTTCCAATTAAAATGAGTCATACGGCAATGACTTATCACGATCCGTGTTACTTGGGTCGTCACAATGAGATTTATCAACCACCCCGCGAAATTTTGGAAGCAACCGGTGTGGAGATAACTGAAATGCCACGAAATAAAGAACGATCATTTTGTTGCGGCGCTGGTGGTGGACGCATGTGGATGGAAGAGAAAATTGGAACGCGAATTAATTTAAACCGAGTCGATGAAGCGATTGGTACTGGCGCTCAAGAGCTTGCAGTTGCCTGTCCTTTCTGCCGAGTAATGACGAGCGATGGATTGAGCTCGCGCGAGTCATCGATGGAGGTTTTCGACGTCGCTCAGCTCCTCCTGCGCTCAGTTAAGGGGTAAAACAAAGGTCATTCTCAGGAAACTCCCAGTTCGTGGGAGCATTGTTAGGCCATGACTACAACTGCCGAAAAAAGTATGCAACGCATTCTCGTCGTTGACGATGAATCCAGTATTAGCGAATTGATTTCAACGAGCCTTCGCTTTGTTGGTTTTGATGTTCGCACTGCGGCTAATGGTGCGCAAGCGTTAGCGATGGCAGAGGAATTTAAACCTCATGCAATGGTTTTGGATGTCATGTTGCCTGATCTTGATGGCTTTGAAGTGTGCAAAAAGATCCGCAACGAGGGTGTCGACACTGGGGTACTTTTCTTAACTGCCAAAGATGGCATGGAAGATAAAGTCAAAGGTTTAACTCTTGGCGGCGACGATTACATGACTAAACCTTTTTCCCTTGAGGAGTTAGTTGCACGTTTGCGCGCTCTACTTCGACGCACTGGTGTTGACCAGATTGATATTGATGAAGAGAAAATGCGTTTTGCCGATCTTGAATTAGATGAAGCAACACATGAAGTGCGTCGTGCAGGAAATTTGCTTGATTTATCGCCCACTGAGTTTGCGCTGATTCGATATTTAATAATTAATGCAGATCGAGTTGTGTCAAAATCACAAATCTTGGATCATGTGTGGCAATATGATTTTCGCGGCGATGCTGGAATCGTTGAAACATATATTTCATATCTACGCAAGAAAATTGATGCCTTTGATCCACCACTAATTCATACCGTTCGTGGTGTTGGCTACCGTTTACGAATGCCACCAAAGTAATTCAGCTATGACATCCCCTCTTCGCAATTGGTCTTTACGAAACCGCCTAACTGCTGGCGTTCTCGTTTTATCTGCAATTGGTTTTGTTGGAGCGGGTTTGGTTGCACAAAGTGCGCTGCGAGGTTACTTAATTGGTCAGGTTGATAATCAATTGCTCAGTGTTATCGGGGGTACTTCTGCTCGTGTAGGCCAAGCTGGAATCGTTAATGATGAGCAAGTAAATCCACGTCATGTGGAGAGTGATGAAGAAGAGGGAAGACCGCTTAATGCACCGATTACACCTCTGAACCGAGTTCCTACAACTGTTTCTGTGACTCTATTAGATGCTTCTGGAAATCTTGTTGGAGGTATCGGTGGAGATCTCAATGCAAATCGAATCACTGATTATGTTGTTGGGTGGCTTCCTGCCGATATAGCAAAATTCGGAGATAAGCCCTTCACAGTAAAGACACCTGGGGCTGATTTTCGAGTTGTTTCGCAAGTGTTGCCAAATTCGGTGGGTTCTGTCGTTGTTGCACAATCATTGGAAGATTTTGATAGAACCACCAATAAAATTGGAAGCATCTTTCTATTTATTGGTTTAATCGTGCTACTGCTTATTGGTTTTGCAGCCAGACAAGTTATTAGGTTGAGCATGAAGCCACTTGAAGATGTTGAATCCACCGCTGAAAAGATTGCTGCGGGTGATCTATCTGCCCGTCTTGATAATTTTGAACCTAACACTGAAGTTGGGCGGCTAAGTACATCTCTTAATCAAATGCTTGGCCGTATTGAAGAGTCTTTTGCTGTTCGCACCGAGAGTGAAAATAAGCTCCGCCGATTTGTTGCCGATGCCAGTCACGAACTTCGCACACCGCTGACTGCCATTAGAGGTTTTGCCGAACTTCACCGACAAGGCGCCGTTCCTCAAGGTAAAGAAACAAATGAATTAGTAGGTCGTATTGAAAAAGAATCAATCCGCATGGGCACCTTGGTTGAAGATTTATTGTTACTTGCTCGCTTAGATCAATCACGTGCCATCGAATTTAAACCGGTCGATATCGCGCACATCATCGAAGAAGCGGTTGCCTCTGCCACAGTTGCCGGTCCGCAGCATCCAATCACTGTTGAAATGCCCCGTGAATTATTCGTCTTGGGTGATTCAGGTCGTATCTATCAAGTAATAAATAATCTCTTAGCTAATGCGCGCGCGCATACTCCTTCAGGAACCCAAATCCAAGTCTTAGCGCGCAACGAAGAAGATGGTGTTTACATTTCTGTTTGCGATAACGGGCCAGGACTGAGCGATGAAGATCAAAAGAGAATTTTTGAAAGATTCTTCCGCGCCGATCCTTCACGACAACGTACTGGGCAGGAGGGTAGTGGCTTGGGTTTATCTATCGTTGATTCTGTTATGCAGGCCCACGGTGGGAAAGTTGGTGTTACATCGAAATCAGGACAGGGTGCAACATTTACTTTATTTTTTCCAACAGCTAAGAATTAATTTAGCGATTCCATTGCTTTAAGAACTGCAATGCGCTCTTGAATTGGTGGGTGAGTGGAAAATAACTTCGAAACAGATTTGCCATCAAGTGGAGATTCAATCCAAATATGAGCGATGGAATTCGATTTCTGATGCACAACCGTTGAGTCTTGTGCTAGAACTTCTAGCGCACTTCTAAGACCTGCGGGGTTTCGAGTAAAAGCAACTGCCGTCGCATCGGCTAAAGATTCGCGCTTGCGTGAAATTGCTGATTTCAAAAGCATTGCCGCCAGTGGCGCCAAAATAAGAATTAATAGTGAGGCCACTAACGCCAATGGATTTCCATTGTCATTGCGATCGCGATCTCTTCCACCGCCGAACCACATCATCCGTGTCAGCATGTCGCTCAGAATTGCTATCGCCCCGGCCGTGGTGGCTGCCACCGCGGAAACTAAAGTGTCGCGATTAGCAATGTGGGCCATCTCGTGCGCAATTACGCCCTGCAGTTGGTCGCGATCCATCGCATCAAGAATTCCTGTTGTAAAAGCAATGAGGGCATGATCTTGATTGCGTCCAGTTGCAAATGCATTAGGTGCGTTATCTACAACGATTGCCACCTTGGGCATAGGAAGTCCACTGGCAATCGTTACTTCTTGAATTAAATTAAATAATTTTGGATTATCTGATTCTTGAATAAGGCGTGCACCTGTCATGGTTAAGACTAATTTGTCGGCGCCGTAATAAGAACCCCACACTGAAACTAAAGCAATCCCAACTGCAATTGGAACAATTGCCGTTGTAGATTGCCCAAAATATGTCAGTGCGGCAAAAGCTACGAGCCAAACAAGAAGACCCATACCAATAAGTAGACCAATTGTTTTGCGGCGGTTAGCCGCTTGTTGAGTTCTAAAATTCATTAAAACTTAACGCTCGGTGCTTTGCGATCTTGTGGATCTTCAACTTCATAAAATTCGCGTTCAGTAACTTTTGCAATCCCTGCAAAGAAGTTGGTGGGTACTGTTTTTACTGCGGTATTGAGCGAGCGCACATTGTCATTGTAGAACTGTCGGCTAAATGCCACTTTATTTTCTGTGGTCGATAGCTCTTCCTGAAGTGACATGAAGTTGGCTGATGCTTTTAAATCTGGGTACGCCTCAGCTACGGCTAACAATCCTCTTAATGCTTGTGTCACCATTCCATCTGCAGCTGCAGTATCGGCGACTGATGATGCACTCGTTGCTTTTGCACGCGCTGCAACCACTGCATCAAAAGTTGATTGTTCGTGCTTTGCATAACCTTTAACGGTTTCGACTAAATTAGGAATCAAATCTGCACGACGTTTTAGTTGCACTTCAATCTGTGCCCATGCTTCGTTGACTGAGATATTCAAGCGAACGAGTCGGTTGTATTGAGCAACAAAGAAAAGGGCGATTAAAGCTATGACTGCTAGAACGATGATTGTTTTCATAACTAATTAAACCGCGAAATGGGTAATTTAATTCCTCAGAATTACTGAATTTTTGATTTATGGAAGTTTAAGAATGAGCGTGATGGTGTTGGACCGCGCTGACCTTGGTAGCGGGAACCATACTTTGCGCTGCCATAAGGGTGTTCAGCCGGAGATGAAAGTTTGATGAGACACAACTGGCCAATTTTCATTCCTGGGAAAAGTTTAACTGGCAGGTTGGCTACATTGGAAAGCTCTAAAGTAATGTGACCGCTAAAACCTGGATCGATAAATCCCGCAGTTGAATGCGTGAGTAGGCCTAAGCGACCAAGGGAAGACTTGCCTTCAAGACGGCCGGCAATATCATCGGGCAAAGTAATAACTTCATATGTGCTGGCCAATACGAATTCACCTGGATGCAAAATAAAGGGTTCGTCGCCTTCGGCTATGACTTCGCGAGTTAGCTCGGGCTGTTCAGTTGAAGGATCAATAACGCTGTACTTGTGATTTTCAAAGACCCGGAAAAACTTATCGAGGCGGACATCCACTGAAGAAGGTTGGATCATTGCTTCATGGAAAGGTTCGCAGCCAACGCGGCCAGCTTTGATTTCGGCGAGTATGTCGCGATCACTTAGTAACACGGGCAGAGCCTATAGGTTTTGGGCTTAAATCAGCGGATCATTGGCCCACAGCCAGATATTTCGGTCTTCTGGCTCACCT
>CAIQRN010000092.1 GCA_903874255.1 uncultured Actinomycetes bacterium | reverse complement strand
GGTTGGGGTAAAAAGGCGAAAAGAAAAGCCCTGCCTGATTTCTTTGCGAAAACCGAAGCAAATATCTTGATGCCGGAAGAGCTTTAAAACTACTTAGATCTCAACGCCAATGAACTTGGTCTGCAAGAAATAGTGAATTCCATCAAATCCTCAAGGCCAAATAAACTCTGAAAAAGCCGCTGCTTTTTTTAAGGTAGAAATGCTAAATTGGCTTTATGTCCCGATTACCTAAAAATCGGGGAATTACCCAGACTGAAGAGGATAAATCCCTCATCCTCCGCCACGCTTTGTTTAGCGGACTTTCACAAGGGCAAAAGAAGAGCTCGAATAAATCGTCTCACCAGTTATAGAGGTTTTTTTCGGTAAATCCGTTGGGGCATCTGGCTTACCGCCCTTATCTGACGGAGATTTACCTGTAGGTGGCTCTGAGGGCTTTGTTCCATCACCTTTACCGCCACCGCCTGGAGTAAATGTCTTTAACTCTTGGATGTAATAAACCGAGGAGTAAGAACTTAAATCCGCACTTTCGTAATAAGTATCTAAAACAACGTCAGCGCTAAATTCCCAAGCACTTAAGTATTCGACGCCATGTCGGGCCACGATAACTGAATTGCTTGGGGTGCTTACATGCGAAGCAAAATCTTTGAAATCCGAATACTCCTGATCAGAGAAAACGCGTTTCATCTCCATTGTGCTTAACGGAATGGCAGAAAAAAGCGTCACTGCTGCAAGTAGTGCAATCGGGGCTTTGTGCCAAAGGTTTTCAACATTTCCAAAGATAATGATTGCCGCAATACTTAATGAAACTATGGAAAGACCAGTTAAGCGATCAGACCATTCCATTCCGATCAATGGTGATGAGAAAATGAAAGTGGTAAGTAGTGATGCAATCACAAGGGACATATCTGAAAAACTAAATCTGCTGCGCGTTAACCAGGTTATGGCTCCCAGAATTAACGTGCCCAGTTGACCAATGATGATTGCAATAGTCATGACTGATGGGGAAGGGCTATGAAGAATTCGATCCAAAGCAGGGCTTTGGAAAATAACAGTTGGTGTTGTTAAGAAATTAATAAGTCGATCGAAACGAGATGGCACCAATACGGCCAATACCCCCAGTAATACTGCAAAGGCCACTACAGAGAATGCTATTCCTCGCAGCCAAAACTTGAGGCCACTCTTGCGTAATTGAAGTAATGCCCATGTACCAACAAGCATGAAGGCCAATAGCAGTGTTCCAAAGTGAGAAATCGCAATTATGAACGTTAATGCAAGAAGTGAGATTATTGAGAAGCGCTTTGATTTCTTATCCCAATTGGCAAGGACCAGCGCCATAAAGAAGACCACTGGAATCGTGGCCTCATTCTTAATGAAATCACCGGTGAAGAAATAGAGCTGAACTGGGTGGAGCAAGACAACCAATATCGCAACGGCAGGTAAAAAGGGATTCTTATATTTCTTAGCAATTAAGTAGATTGGAATCGCAGATAGTGCAGGAAGAACCGCATCGGAGATTCGAACTCCAAGGGTTACGTTTCCAACGACCTTTGCAATTGCCGCTTGAATCCAGAAAACTAAAGGAAGATCCGAGAATGCGAGTGTGAAATTGTTTAGTACTGAACGAACTTGTACCCAGTAATACGCACCATCTAGTCCTGGCAATAAATCACCACTTGTAAGTGCAAGCTTTGCCCAGATTCCCGCGACTACCGCTAAGAGTGAAGTTACAAGGGGGATTCTTTTCATCAT
>CAIQRN010000091.1 GCA_903874255.1 uncultured Actinomycetes bacterium | reverse complement strand
TTCCGCCACTTGTGATTACTCCACACGCATCGCTGTCAGGGCCTGTTCCGTGCAACATATCTAGAGTCATTGCAATTATTTCAGATTCAAATTTTGTAGCCGATGGATACATGTCTCGCTGTAAAACATTGGCGTGAGCGAACTCTTCAAATACCTGAGTAAGCACGTGGTAATGATCATGGTCTCCGCTGTATAACGAACCAGAGACTTTTCCTTGATCCCCAACTGCATCTTCACGTTTTGCAAAATCACGAACCATGGCCAAGACTTCATCGGCCTTTAATCCTTGGGCGGGAATCTGAGAATATGTCGTGGTTGTATCCCTGTAGGGGTACAACTCATTTAGCATCGAGTCCATCTCTGAACTTGAGCTTTGCGCGCTCTCAGACATACAAATCACCCTTTTCTAGGAATCTAATAATCTACTTTTGCATAGCCAGCCTTGAATTACAACATTGATGGCAATAGCCTTCGAAGAAAATCGCGAGAGGCACACCATGGCATCACCCCATAACTCCAAATCAGGATGGCTTTCAACAGTCCATGTGATTTCGCTAGTTCTTTTGCTAGCAGTCTTTGGAATTTATGAGATGTCGTTCTCGGGTGAGTTTCTGATCGCAGTTCGATCCAGCATATATATCTATGTATTTATCCTTCTTCTTATTCTTGCCACGGCTGCTTCTGTCTTTAATTCAAAGCATGCGCGCTATCGCAACCAAGTTCCAATTGCATGGCGAATGGTATGGGCAACTATTTCAATAATTATCGCCTGTCCTATTCTTAGCGTTGGCCGGACTTTGGCCTTAGGTGCAATGGGTTCGGTGCCAATGTTTGCAGTCGCACTGCTAGCTCTACCATTTCTTTTGTATCCAACATTTTTCCTTGCAAGTGGAGTTATGTCTTGGGTTAAATTTGCCCAGAGAAAACCAGTTCGCTTATTACGTGGCTCATTCCTGATTGGTATGCCATTCGTACTGGTTTTCACTGCCGTTGGGGTTCAGGCAGCTACGTGGCATCCGCAATGGGCAAAAGATGTAACGCACCAAGAGATTTTTACTTCGGGTGATCATGGATATCGAATTCCAGCGATGGCGGTGTTGCCCAATGACACAGTTTTAGCGTTTTCTGAAAGTCGACAAGAAGCTATGAGCGATCTGCTCAACATCGATATCGTCTTACGCCGAAGTACTGATGGCGCAAAGAGCTGGCAGCCAATTCAAGTTGTTGAAGATATGGGCAGCCGCACCGTGCATAATCCAACAGTTTTGTATGACAAGAAAACTAAAACAGTGTGGCTAGCATTCTGCGCCGATTACACCGAACTCTTTATAACTTCTAGCAAAGATCAAGGTGTGACATGGGCAAAGGCTCGAAACTTAACTCAAGAACTATCACTGCCAGTCACACAACATTGCGCAATGGGTCCTGGCAGTGGATTGCAATTAACTTCAGGGCGTTTGATTGTTCCCTCCAACTTGGATGCCCCACGCTCTTTATACAGCGATGATGATGGCGCAACCTGGAAACTAGGTAGGGGTATGGATGCGGGTGAAGAGCCACAGTTCGTGGAGCTAAGCGATGGGACCGTGTGCGCTAATTTGCGTAACGCCTTAAAGAAACCACGATTAGTTACTTGCAGCAGCGATGGTGGGATTACTTGGCCTGCAACGAAAAACGATCCTAATTTAATGGATGCAGGAATCCAGGCTGCAATCACTAACTACCAAGATCAGCTGCTCTTTAGTAATCCAGCCGCTGGTTACCGCGCCGAAATGACACTTCGAAAAAGTGATGACAACGGTGCGACATGGTCGTATTCAAAGCTTTTATACCAAGGTGCAGCTGGTTGTTCTCAGATTGGCGTGCTTAGCGATAACACCATCTTGGTGCTCTTTGAAACTGGCCGCTTTGATCTACGCGAATCTATTTCACTTGCTCGACTAACCATTGGGAGTTCAACATGAAGTACTCATACCCTGGCAAAGTATTTGTTATCACTGGTGGAGGAGGTGGAATCGGTTCTTATCTGGCTGCAGATTTTGCTTCTAAAGGTGCCAAAGTAGTTTTGATTTCTCGTACTGAATCAAAGTTAAAGAGCGTTTTAGCTGGCCTTGAAGGCGATGGCCACATGTATATCGCAGCCGATTTAACTGACCGTAAAGAGATTGCACGCATCCTAGAAACAATCGGTATTGAATATGGGCATATCGATGTACTCATCCCAAATGCAGCAATCACCACCACCGATCGCTTTGATGTGCGCAGTATCGAAAGTATTGAACGCGAATTAGATATCAATCTTGTTGCACCTCTTATCTTTATTCGAAGCGCTATCGATTTATTGAAGAAAAGTGATGATCCACGCATTATTACAACGGGTTCATTGGGTGGAATCTTCCCATTGGGTGAAACCCCAATGTATACGGCCTCAAAGTTTGGGCTTCGCGGTGCCATGCTTTCAATGAGTTTAGATCTAGCGGGCAAGGGAATTAAGGCGGGCTCGGTGCTGCCTTCGGCTACAGATACACCGATGTTGCACCGTGAGGCCATTGAAGGCGGCAACACGTTGCAGTTTATGGATCCACCACAGACAAGCGGCGATGTTCTTAAATCTTTTCACAAGATGTTAGATAAGCCTCGATTTGAAATCTATCCCCGCTTTAGCGAATCACTATTGGTAAAGGCTGCGATGTTGGTTCCTAACTTGCTGCCAAAGTTAATGCCGCTATTTAAAAGCAGTGGCGATAAAGGCCATAAGAAGTTTTTGAAGGAACTTGAAGCTCGCGGTATTGCACGCAAAGTTGGCCAAACGTGGGAATACATCGAGCCATAGAACTAGTTATTTCGAAGCTTTGATACCGCTAAATCTGCATACACCTGTGGTTTTCTTGTCTTTAGGTCATATCCAAAGATTGTTCCACCAATTGCAATAACAAGAAGTGCAAAGGGAACCAAGTTAACTATCTTGTTATCGCTTCCCGTTAACGTGTTGTAATGCATCGCAGCTAAGAAGAAGGCCGTAACTAATCCAATAAAGCCAATTAATGGTGCAATGACTCCCTGCCACAGTTGGCGATCAGGGCGTTTCCAAAAGAATGCAACAACAGAAAGCGAAGCCATAGCCTGCAAAGCAACGATTCCTAATGTTCCCACAGCAATCAAACTTGCGGCATAAACCGTATACGGATCAGCGCCACTTATGGCGAAAACAACGGCCGAGAATGTAGCTACAGCAGTAATTGCAAGACTTGCTTTGTGAGGACTAAGGAAAGATTTATGGTGGTGCCCGAAATGGGTAGGCATGATGGATTCACGGCCTAAGGCAAATAGATAGCGGCTGGCAGCGTTATGGATCGCTGAATATCCAGCTAGAACACTGGTGCACAGCAGCACAGCGGTAATATCAAAAAGAATTGTCCCGCCATATTGCTGCACCAAATTAATAACAAAGACTCCCCCGTCTTTTTCTGACAAGGCACGTACTTTGTCGGCACCGACTGAACCGATAATGATCCAGGAAGATAGAACGTAGAAAATTCCAACTGAACTGACAGCAATATACGTGGCGCGAGGAATGCTGCGCTCTGGGTCTTTGGTTTCCTCGCCATAAAGGGCGGCTGATTCAAAACCAATAAAACTTGTAAAGGCAAACAACATCGCGATTCCGATTGGGCCTGAGGTTATTGCGGATTTGCTAAAGGATTCAATTGGAAATGCCTGCATGTGTTGCTTGTTTAAGACCAAAGCTTCAAAGATAAAGAGAATTGCAAATTCGGCAACCATAAAGACACCAACTACCTTGGCGCCCATTTCAACTGAGCGGTAACCAAGGATTGCAACAACGATTATTCCGATTGCGCTAAATACATACCAAGGCACATCAACGCCGGCACCTTCAAGAATTAACTGCTGCATGAAATAACCAAAAGCACCTGCAAGGCCGCAGGCCTGTGCGGTGTATGCAGCAAGGGCTACATATGCCGAACCAACGCCAACAGGTTTAGTTAGGGATCTGGCGATATATGTATAAAACGCTCCGGTGTTAATTACTTTGCGGCTCATGGATGCATAGCCAACTGAAAAACAGATCAAGACCAATGTGGCAATTAAAAATGCTGCAGGAAGTCCTGCACCATTTCCATAGACAAGTGCCAGTGGAACATTGCCCACCATCGCCGCCATTGGGGCTGCTGCTGCAATTACGAGAAAGACAACTTTGCGCGTTGTCAGAGATGGGCCAGTAACGGCCGGGCTTTGATCAGTAATGGCAGACTCCAATTCA
>CAIQRN010000090.1 GCA_903874255.1 uncultured Actinomycetes bacterium | reverse complement strand
GGTCGAAGGCATCAATTCAATTAGTGATCTTTGTGTTGTAGTTGCTCAGTGCGAAATTAAACAGGAAGTCACACTTGCAGCTTTTGTTGCCGCCAAGAAACGTGGCTGCATAACAATATTGAATCCAGCTCCTTTTCAGCCGCTGACTCCACAACTTCTTGAAGTTACTGATTGGATTATTCCCAATGAAACAGAGTTTGAGCAACTGCATGGTCAGCTTCCAACAGATGATGAAATTTTAAAAAGTTTCAGACCTGGAAAGAATTCAATCGTAACCCTAGGTGCCGAAGGAGCCGTGCTCATTGCCAATGATGGAACCATTACGCGCGTTAGGGCACCAAAAGTCACTGCGGTCGATACAACTGGTGCGGGAGATGCCTTTGTTGGAACTTTTGCTTATGGTCTTGCATCTGGAAAGAATCCTGTTACTGCCATGCAGTTAGGAATACAAGTGGCTTCAAAGAGTGTGACAAGAAAAGGCGCACAATCGTCGTACCCAAATCAAATAGAAATTTCGACGCTTTCATAGCCTCGCAAAACAAATGTTGGTCGGCGCACTGGCTCACTGGCAAGTTGCATATGCGGGTATTTTTCCCAAAGCGCTGGTAATGAAACACCCATCTCGAGACGTGCAAGTGGAGCACCTAAACAGAAATGAATTCCTGCACCGAAGCCAATATGGGGATTTGGGTCACGAGTTAAATCCATTTCATCTGGTCGATCAAAGACATTTTCATCGCGATTAGCCGCACCTATGAGTGCTGCAATCTTTTGGCCCTTCGCAATTGCAACTCCCCCGAGTTCGGTATCCAGGGTGGCGGTACGCTCAAATAAGTGCAAAGGCGCGTCAAAGCGCATGAATTCCTCAAGCGCGGTCTCAGTAATTGCGCGAGGATTCTGACGCAAGAGTGCGCTTTGATCTGGCCTCTGCAAGGCAGCAACCATTCCATTTCCAAAAGCATTCACACTAGCTTCATGGCCGGCATTAAGTAGAAGAACACATGTGGCAACTAACTCATGTGAATTAAGTTTTTCGCCATTCTCCTCAACCATCGCTAGGTCGGTAATTAAATCCTGGCCAGGGTTAGCTTTACGGTGCTGTGCTAGATCGCGAACATATGCGGCAAATTCTCCAGCAGCGTTCTTTGCTTCAATTTGATACTGCGTTGAAGGATTAACTTCGTACATCTTTACTATCGCCTGTGACCATGGCCGCAATAAATGTTCTTCAGATTCAGGGAAGCCAAGTAAATCTGCAATTATTTTTACTGGAAGCGGTTCGGCGTAATCTGCAATTAAATCAAAACTCTGACCGGAGTTAACCTTTTCTTCGATTGCATCAAGTAATTGCTGCGTAATTCTCTCGACCGCTGGACGCATACCCTCAATTTTGTTTCGATTAAATGCCTTCGCAACCAATGCACGTAAACGAGTGTGCTTTGGTGGTTCGCTATCTAAAATTGAATCGGAGTGTAGCCAATTAAATGTTTCCCACTCGAACTCAGGTTGCTTATCAACAAAAATACGACCGAGAGATTTATTGCGAAAAACATCATTGGCATCACTATGGCGGGCGGCCAAAAACATTTGCATCTCATCGTGCCAAACAGGTTGGCCAAACTGACGAAGTTCCTTGAGTTGCCCGTAAGGGTCGCTAATAAAATCAGGGTTGTTAAAATCAAGCATTACTCTGCAGAAATCTTCGCGTAACCAGGTTTAATGATTTGCTCAATAATCGCTAATCGCTCGGGATATGGAATGAAGGCGCTCTTCATTGCATTTATTGTTACTCGCTGCAGTTCAGCAAAATCCCAACCAAAGGCTTTTACGGCTTCTTGCATTTCAAAACTCATTGAGGTTTGACTCATTAAACGATTATCTGTGTTAATTGTTACTCTAAAACGCAAGCGGGCTAAGGCGCCAATGGGGTGCTCGACATAACTCTTTGCGGCTCCTGTTTGCAGATTTGAAGTTGGACATAGTTCTAAAGGAATTCGGCGATCGCGAACGTATGAAGCAAGTTGTCCAAGCACGGGCTCTGGTCCTGAAAAATCTATGTCATCAATTATTCGAACACCATGACCTAATCTCTCGGCTCCGCATAGTTGGATAGCTTCCCAAATTGAAGGAAGTCCATAAGCTTCACCTGCATGGATTGTGAAGTGAGCGTCCTCTTTGCGAAGATATTCAAAAACTTCACGTTGATCACTTGGTGGAAATCCATCTTCTGGACCAGCTATATCAAAACCAACGACTCCTTGATGTCGATATTTCACAACTAATTCGGCAACTTCTTGTGAACGTTTATTTTGACGCATTCCGCAGAGGAGTGAATACACGGCAATTCCGAAACCCTCTTCTTTGGCCTGCGCCATTCCCTGCTTGTATCCTTCTAATGTTGCTTCTACAACCTCGGCCATAGTTAAGCCTTTTTCAGTAAATAGCTCAGGTGCACCACGAACTTCTGCATACACAACACCATCGCGCGCAAGATCTAATGCACATTCACGAGCTACTCGAATGATGTCTTCACGTCGCTGCATTACCGCAATTGTGTGCGAAAAAGTTTCAAGGTACCGGACCAACGAACCAGAATCACATGACTCACGAAACCAAGTGGCTAATTCTGTAGCATCTTGTGTTGGCAGTGCTGTGTAACCAATTTCATTAGCGATATCAATAATGGTTTGAGGTCGAAGGCCGCCATCTAGGTGATCGTGCAGCATAACTTTAGGTACACGCTTAATTTGTTCAGGGCTAGGTGTGCTTGTTAAAGTCAATTTAATGCTCTCAATCAGTAATTCGTTCGACTACAAGTGGCAATCTATCTATTTTTCCATTTAATCCTAAATCACCGATAGTTACTGAGTGATTGAGTGATTCTTGTGCACGCACAAAAGCCTCTGGAGTATCAGTGTGCAATGTATAAAGCGGTGATCCAGCAGTGATTAAATCCCCTGGTTTAGCGTGAATTTCAATGCCCGCACCTGCCTGTACCCCTTCGCCTTGACGTGTGCGCCCTGCGCCTAAACGCCATGCGGCCATTCCTACTTTCATTGCATCCATTGAAAGAATTGTTCCAGTTTTCTCGGCCGTAACTATGAGATTTTCTCGAGCAGTCGGCAGTTTTGCATCAGGGTCGCCTCCTTGTGCCGAAATCATTTGGCGCCAAACGTCCATCGCCTTTCCATTCTTAAGTGCATCGGCAGGATCGACATTATGGATTCCCACGACTTCCAGCATTTCTCGAGCTAAGAGAACTGTTAATTCAACAATATCTGCTGGACCACCACCTGCAAGGACCTCAACTGATTCGCGAACTTCCAAGGCATTTCCTGCCGTTAAACCGAGTGGAATATCCATTGCTGTGACTAGAGCAATTGTTTTGACTCCTGCACGCTTTCCTAGGCCAACCATGACATGGGCCAACTCTTTAGCTTTCTCAGGATCACTCATGAAAGCACCGGCACCGGTTTTTACATCCAAAACTAAAGCGCTGGTTCCTTCAGCAATTTTTTTACTCATTATCGATGATGCAATTAATGGAATTGCTTCAACCGTTGCAGTCACATCACGTAGTGCATACAGTTTTTTATCTGCAGGGGCCAAACCAGCACCAGCTGCACAAATAACGGCACCGCAATCCTGTAAAACTTTTAACATCTCTTCATTTGAAAGTGATGCACGCCAACCCGGAATTGATTCCAATTTGTCCAATGTGCCACCGGTATGTCCTAGCCCACGTCCAGATAATTGCGGAACCGCTGCACCACATGCAGCTACAAGCGGTGCGAGTGGCAAAGTTATTTTATCGCCAACGCCACCAGTTGAATGTTTATCTACAGTTGGACGAGATAACGCTGACCAGTTCATTCGTTCGCCGCTATTGATCATCGCATCGGTCCAACGTGAGATTTCACGGGACTCCATGCCGTTGAGCAGAATTGCCATTAGCAATGCCGACATCTGTTCGTCAGCAACTACACCGCGTGTATATGCATCAATAATCCAGTCAATTTGTGGATCCGTTAAAGAAAAGTGATCTCTCTTCGCCGCGATAATTTCAGCGGCGGAAAAGGCTTCAGCCTGCGACATTTAGCGCTCGTTACGATCTAAATCATCTGGACCAAAAGCCCATGGAAGCATCTGCCCCATAGTTTGAGGTCCATCGTCAGTCATCAAAATTGCATCTGGGCCACCGTGTTCAAATAATAATTGGCGGCAACGTCCGCATGGTGCCAAATGATTTCCCTGACCGTCGACACAGGAAATTGCAATTAAGCGACCGCCGCCAGTTGCAATTAAGTTAGAAACCAAACCACATTCGGCACAAAGACCGAGGCCGTAACTTGCATTTTCTACGTTACATCCTGAAATAATTCGCCCATCATCTACTAACGCTGCTACCCCGACTGGAAATTTGGAATATGGTGCGTAAGCAGTTTTCATGGCAGCGACCGCTGCATCATGCAAAACTTTCCAATCTATTTGTGTCATCGCAGTCCGCCACGGCGATAAGGGATTCCATCGGCCGCAGGCATTCGAAGTCGCTGGGAAGCAAGTGACATGATTAGAATCGTTGCAATGTATGGAGTCATTGTTACTAGCTGACCAGGCAACTCTTTCACTGCTAGGAAATACCAGAGGGATACGCCAGCGAACGCAAAGGTCAAAATTGCCTTCGTGAACTTCTTCTTACGAAGATCGCGAATTACTAGCGCCAATAAAATTACTACAATAAGGAGAATAAGCGCATGCACTGAAGCGGAGTCTCTGAGCTGCAGAGCATCGGCAAAACCAAATAAACCCGCGCCTAATAAAATTCCCCCAGGCCGATAATTTCCAAACAACAATGCAGCCAAACCAATGTATCCGCGACCAGCAACTTGGTTTTCTTGATAATGATTAGCCGCGACTAAGGCAAGGAAACCTCCGCCAAGCCCGGCTAAAGCGCCAGAAATCAAAACCCCGGCGTACTTCATCACATACACATTTACACCAAGTGATTCAGCGGCAACAGGTGCCTCGCCCGCGCTTCGCAAACGCAAACCAAATGATGTCTTCCATAATACGAAAAATGATAGTGGAATTAACGTGACGGCAACGATAGTTACATAAGACAGGTCGCCAGTAATGCCTCTTAAAATCGCAGCAATATCAGAGATAAAGAACCAGTGCTTTTCAGCCAGCCTATTGAGAAGATCCGGGCTCTTCCAGCCAAAAAAAGTTCCTCCAGATAAGAAAGGCAATCCATTGGAGTTTATTGAAGGTGAATCAGGTGATTGGGATGGTCCGAGCCAAGTTCCATTCTTATACAAGATTGTTGAAAGATAGCGAACTAAACCTGCGGCAATAATATTTATAGCCACACCCGAAACAACATGATCCACACCAAAAGTGATGGTGGCTATGGCATGTAGTAAAGCTCCAACTGAACCGAAAATAACCGCAGCCAATAATCCAATCCAGGGACCATGCTTATAACCAATCATTCCGCCAGCCCAGGCACCCATAATCATCATGCCTTCAAGGCCAATATTTACAACCCCTGCTCGTTCCGAAAAGAGGCCGCCAAGTCCGGCAAGAAAAATAGGCACTGAAAGCATCAGTGCGGCAGATACTGTTCCAACGCTAGTTAAATCAGATGCACCGGTTATTTGACGAATTACCGCCAAGACGAAAACTAAAATAGTTGCACTTCGCAAAGTTTTCAAAGCTTTCAATTTCATTCTTGAACCGCCTTTGCAAGTTCTTTACTTTGCAGAGTTATCTTGTATCGGCGAACAACTTCGTAAGCAATTACAGATGAAAGAAGAATGGAGCCTTGCATGATTACATAAGTTTCAGGCGCAATATCAATAAGTTCGAGAGATCGAGAACTCACTTCTAGGAAACCAAATAGAAGCGCACTTATAGCCATTCCCACAGCATTATTGCGACCGAGCAGAGCAACGGCAATTGCCGAAAAGCCGATTCCCGTACGAAAACCCATATTGAATTGATGTGTTTCGCCCAAGACTGCGGGCAATCCAGCTAAACCTGCAACGGCACCTGAAACAGCAAGGGCAACGAAAGTCATACGTTTTGAATTTACTCCGCTTACTCGCGCGGCAATCGGATTTGAACCTGATGCACGAAGCTCAAAACCAAATCGGGTGCGATTTATTACAAACCAATAGGTGAAACCCAAAACAATGGCAAAAATCAGTATTCCGTAGACTCCACCACCAGGTTGATCTTCGATACCTATTTTATTGAGAAGTGGCATTAAGTCTGGGATCTGTCCTGAGGCAGGAAGCATTTTTGTTGACATGTTATTTGAGTTTGTCGTCCGATCAACAAAGTACGTTGCGAGCAAGTATGAAGAAAATCCACCCGCCAAACTATTGAGCATGATGGTCGAAATAACTTCACTCACTCCACGTTTAACTTTTAAATATCCAGCAATTGACGCCCACAAACCCCCCACAGTCATCGAAATTATCATGATTGCAATAACGTGGATTACAGGAGGCAAAACAAACATAGCGCCAAAGTAGGCACCAAACATTGCACCTAAGCGCAATTGACCTTCAACACCAATATTAAATAGCCCGGCTCGAAAAGTTATTGCGATTGCAATAGCTGCAATGTAATAAGGAGTTGCGGTGTTGAACATCTGCATTAAATTTGCAGATGTTGTACCAAATTGCCACATAGTTACATAAGCATCTTTTGGTGATTTATGTGACGCTAAAACTGCAATGCTGGAAATAGTAATTGAGACAATTGCAGCGGCAACCGGAGCTGCAATTGCGAAAAATAGCGTCGATATTTTGAAATTCTTCATAACGCACCTGTCATTGCTGAGCCCAATTGTTCAGGGGAAGTTTTAGTAGGGTCGCCAATTTCAAGAGTGATTGCTCCGCGCAACATAACCAAGAGTCGATCAGACATTCCAATTAACTCTTCAAGGTCAGCAGAAATTAAAAGTATTGCCATTCCCTTTTCGCGCGCTCTACGAAGCTCTTCCCAAATTGCACCTTGTGCACCAACATCAACGCCACGCGTTGGGTGGGATGCAACCAACAGTGATGGTGCCTTACTCATTTCACGCCCAACAATAAATTTCTGTTGGTTTCCACCTGAGAGCGCAGTTGCCAATGTTTGTGGCCCCGGTGCGCGCACATCAAACTCAGCCATAATTGCGCGGGTATCGGCGATTGTAGTTTTCTTATCTAAAACGAAACCGCGCATGACTGGCTTACCTCGTTGATGACCCAAAATTCTATTTTCCCAAAGCGGGGATTCCATCATCATTGCTTGGCGCTGACGATCTTCTGGAATTAAACCAATTCCTAAATCGCGTCGATTTGCAACGCTCAAACGATCCATATTTTGTCCAGAAAATTCAATTGCACCTGTGTACTCGCGAAGGCCCATGATTGCTTCGACAAGTTCGGCCTGACCATTTCCCTCAACTCCAGCAATTCCAATAACTTCACCTGCATGCAAATTAAAAGTTACATGTGAAATTAGATCGCGGCTTCCAGATTTTGTCGGAATCGAAACATCTTTAAGCGCCAAGGTAACTTCTGGTCGACGAGTATCCCCGTGAGTCGTTGGTTGCGGAAGTTCGCTGCCAACCATGAGTTCAGCCAATTGTCTGGCAGTGACGTCTTTGGATTTCACTTCAGCAACTGTAGAACCTGCGCGGACAACTGTTACATCATCGGCAACACGCAGCACTTCATCTAGCTTGTGCGAAATAAAAATGATTGCCATTCCTTCAGCACGAAGGCCCTGCAAAGCATTAAACAAATCATCAACTTCTTGCGGAACTAGAACTGCAGTTGGTTCATCAAAAATAAGGATTCTGGCGCCGCGATATAGGACTTTCAGAATCTCTACACGTTGGCGTTGTCCTACGCCTAACTCTTCAACCAAAACATCTGGATCAATTTCAAGACCATATTGTGCAGCCATCTCGACTACTTTCTTGCGTGCAGCCTTAAAATCAATTGTTATTCCATGTTTAGGTTCAGAGCCTAAAATAATATTTTCAAGAACTGTGAAGTTATCAGCCAACATGAAGTGTTGGTGGACCATTCCAATGCTTGCTTCAATTGCATCGTTTGGATTCTTAAAATGCACGGCTTTGCCATTAACAAGGATTTCGCCACCATCAGGGCGTTGCATGCCATAGAGAATCTTCATCACCGTAGATTTGCCGGCACCATTTTCACCAACAAGAGCGTGCACGGTTCCAGTTTCAACGCTCATTGAGACATCTTTATTTGCGATGACCCCAGGGAAACGTTTAGAGATGTGCCGCAGTTCAACAGCTACAGACACTTAATGCACTCTCCTTTGAGTTGATATAAAAAGCATGTGGCCCAACAAGGGAGATTTAACTCCATTGTTGGGCCAAATGCCACTACTTAGCAAAGATTTATGGCTTTGTTGGAACCTTAATCTTGCCTGACTTGATTGCCTTTGCTGCTGCATCAATCTTTGACTTGTACTTTGTGATGTAACCACCAGAGTATGAAACTCCAACACCATCAAGTGCTAGGTCATAGTGACGACCGTAGATACCAGCCTTGGCATCTAGTACGTCGTTAACTGATGAACCTGCAACTGAAGTTGCAATTACGTCATAAACAGCACGGTCAACACGCTTAATCATTGAAGTAAGCATGTTCTTCTTCTCAGCAGCTGAAGCAGTTAGGTACTGATCAGAGTCAACTCCGATTGTCCAAACTTTCTTTCCTGCCTTAGCAGCATCAGTTGCAGCCGCGAAGTTACCCGCACCTGAACCACCTGCAGCTGAATAAATAACATCTACACCCTTATCGATCATTCCCTTAGCAATAACCTTTGCCTTAGCTGGGTCATTGAAGCCTGAGAAATCTGGGAATTCTGTTACATATTTTGCATCGACTGTGGCTTTCTTGTTTGTTGCCTTAACGCCTGCAACGAAACCAGCTTCGAACTTCTGTAGAAGTGCGATACGAACTCCACCGATGTAACCGATTTTGCCTGACTTTGAAGCAAGTGCTGCTGCAACGCCAGCAAGGTATGAACCCTGCTCTTCAGCAAATACGAGAGATGCAACGTTGAGTAGATCAACAGATGCATCATCGATAATTCCGAACTGTGTATTTGGATAGTCCTGAGCAACGATCTTTAGTGGACCGGCATATAGGTATCCAACTGCAATGATTGGGTTGTAACCAGCAGCTGCTAGCAAGCGAAGCTTGCCTTCGCGCTCTGAGTCTGAACCTGTTGTGACTGTTACTTCTTTAGCAGTAACACCAAACTTCTTCTTTGCTGCATCGAGACCAGCTGCTGCAGAGTCATTGAAAGACTTATCTCCGCGACCACCGATGTCATAAGCAAGACCAACTTTTACCTTTGATGCTGCAGTTGCTGATGGAGCAACGAATGCAGTTGCTGCAAGAGTTGCTGCAGCGATAACTGCTACGAGACGAAATACTTTCTTCAATTTTCCTCCTTCAAGGGGCTCTTCTATAGTTGCACTGCGCAGTTATAAAAGCTCTGTGTATAAGCGAGCCTAGTAGTTTCGCATGAATAAACTCAACAAGCAGAGCGTGATTTTGGCAGTTCAGAGGTAACGTTTTGGAAAACTCTCAACCTAGCCTTGAAGGTGCTAGCCCTAAATTACTTAACGATCCCTAAGTTCTGATAGGCCTTTTCAAGAGTCTGGGATGCAACCTCGCGGGCTTTAGCCGCTCCAGAATGTAATAAATCAAGAAGGTGTTTTTCATCGCTAATAAGTTCTAGCGCCTGGCTTCGAATTGGGCGGAAGTACTCGACAACAACATCGGCTACCGCGGCCTTGAAATCTCCATAACCTTTACCTTCAAACTCATTCTCAAGGGTTGCAATTGATTGGCCCGAAAGCGCGCTATGAATTGTTAGCAAGTTACTGATTCCAGGTTTTTCTTTTTCATCAAACTTTACTTCGCGGCCAGCATCAGTTGCCGCACTTTTTATTTTTTTGGCATTCGCTTCCGGTGTATCCATTAGCTCTAGAACACCTGAAGCAGAGCTCGAAGATTTACTCATCTTTGAAGAAGGATCTTGTAAATCTTGAATCTTGGCGGCAGTCTTAAGAATAAAGTTATCTGGGATCGTAAAAGTTTCACCAAACCTTGTATTAAAACGGCCGGCAAGATCACGGGTCAACTCGATGTGTTGGCGTTGATCTTCACCGACTGGAACTAAATCTGCTTGGTATAAAAGGATATCTGCAGCCTGCAACATCGGATAAGTAAATAATCCAACGCGCGCAGAATCTGCGCCACCTTTAGCTGATTTATCCTTGAATTGGGTCATACGACTTGCTTCACCAAATCCAGCCATGCATTCCATCAACCATCCCAGTTGATTGTGTTGGGGAACTTGTGACTGAACAAAGAGCGTTGATTTCTCAGGTGAAATTCCTAGAGCTAATAATTGCGCTGCCGATGCCAAAGTACGTGCGCGCAAAAGTGATGGTTCGATTTCTCCAGTGAGCGCATGCAGATCGACAATGCAGTAATACGCATCATGGCCTTCTTGTAGATCTACCCATTGCTTGACCGCACCTAAGTAATTTCCAAGGTGAAAGGAGTCGCTGGTGGGTTGGATTCCAGATAGGACTCGCTTGGTGCTCATGCCCTAATTCTTTCACACATCATGCAGTGCGCGAGATCAATAGTTGTCCTGCGCGTTTGCCTTCCATAGTAATTACAGTGATTCGTAACCCATCAATAGTCACTACATCGTGTTCCTGCGGAATTCGGCCTAAATGATGCATGACAAATCCGCTTGCAGTCTCATATGGGCCATCCGGGATATTGAAATTACTTTGTTCTATCAAATCCTCTATCGAAATCAGGCCATCAACTTCAAAATCTCCAGTGCGCGGCTCAATTGAAATCTCTGTTTCGACATCATCATATTCGTCACGGATATCTCCAATAAGGCACTCGACCAAATCCTCTAAAGTGACAATTCCATCGGTGCCACCATACTCATCTAAAACAATTGCAACATGCTGGCCTTGTTCGCGCATCTCAGTTAATGCCGGAAGAACGCCTTTAGTGCCTGGTAAAAACATGATGGCACGAACAATTTCAATTATTTTTGTTGATTTTGATGCTAACGATGTATCAAGCAAATCGCGCACATGGATGAAGCCGATTACTTCATCAGATGATCCACGAATAACTGGATAGCGAGAATGTGCTTTATCAACCGCTAGTTCAATGGCTTTACCTACGGTTAAAGAGGCATCCATGAAATCAACTTCTGTACGTGGAACCATCACTTCGTGAACTTGTCGCTCAGAGGCATTGAAAACTTCTTCAACAATGTCACGTTCTTCATCACTTAGCGCTGCATGTCCTGCAACTAAATCTAGAAGCTCTTCTTCCGACATTTGGGTGCGTGCTTCTTTGGGATCAATTCCGAAGAGTCGAACAATAAAATCTGTTGATTTAGATAACAACCAGATAATCGGGCGAAAAACCTTTGCAATGACATCGATAATTCCTGCCGAAGCTAATGAGATTTCCTCGCTTCTAAATAGCGCCAGACGTTTTGGTACTAACTCACCAAAGACCAGTGAGAAGTAAGCAATAACCAAAGTGACTCCGATAATTGAAAAAGTGGTGCTCGCACCTAAAGATAAGCCCAGGCTTTCCAGCCAAGGGATTACAAAGTCGCCAAGTTTTTCAGCACCAAGGGCAGCTGAAAGAAAGCCAGAGACCGTTACACCTACTTGAGCTGCCGCCAAGAAACGATTGGGGTTTTCTGCCAGCTTTGCAACGCGAGCGCCCCGTTTTCCACGGCTGGCAATTTGTCGAATCTGGCTATCGCGAAGTGAGATGAGGGCGATTTCGGCAGCGACAAAAAGAGCGGCTAGCACAATCAGTCCAGCCACAATCGCTAGATCGGCAAACAAGGTACTGAGTGAGTGGGTCTGCATTATGTGAGCAAGTATATGGCCGAGCTCCGATGCGGGGCTTTGCATGCCCGAGATTTACGCGTAATCTAGCCCCGTTGGCCCAACCGGACCATCACCTTCATCCTCGGACCGTCGGGCACGTACCTGCCCGGAGAAGGAGAGCAATCTCATGGCATCAGTAGTTTTCGAAGCCGCATCACGTATCTATCCAGGAACAACTGCACCTGCAGTCGATAAATTAAATCTCACTGTCAATGACGGTGAGT
>CAIQRN010000089.1 GCA_903874255.1 uncultured Actinomycetes bacterium | reverse complement strand
TGAAAAGTCACACCATATGCACCACGTGCCGCCAACTCATTGACGGTACGGACTGGATCTAGCGCCGCACGTGTTGAATCTCCAAAGGGATCACGTGCCTGCCAGCCAACGGTCCAGAGGCCAAAAGTGAACTTATCTGCAGGGGTTGGTGTTAGTGACATGGTGCATTGCCCTTCGCGCTTAGTGTGATTTGACCCGTTTTGGTACATCGCTAACTTACCTCTAATCTTGTCCCCTATCCATATGAAGGCCGGAAGGTTTTTATCTGGGTTTGCGGGAGTGGTGAAATGGCAGACACGCAGGTCTTAGGAACCTGTGTCTTCGGACGTGCGGGTTCAAGTCCCGCCTCCCGCACACATCTATTATTGAAAAGTTAAACTCATATCATGGCAAAACAATCAGCAGCCAAAACAAAAATGTTGGCATCCCAAGCTAAGAAAGCCGCAGCCGAACGTCGTGCTGAAAAAGCGGCAAGCACGAGTGCCTTTGCAAATGGGGAAGTTGATCTAGATAAATATGACGCGTTGGATGCTAATTGGCGTGAGATTGGATTAGCCGCACCTGCGCGTAGGGCATTAGTCGATGATGGTTTGTTTCACTTGAGCGATCTTCGAAAAACCTCACTAGCTGCACTTAAAGAATTACATGGCATGGGACCAAATGCAATCAGAGTACTTGTCGCAGAAATGAAAAAAGCCGATCTATCATTTAGAAAATAGATCGGCCTAAATCATTTAAAACTATGACGTTGATGCAGCGAATCCTAACTTTATGTCATTCTTAATATCTTCTATATTTTCTAAACCGATACTTACGCGAATCATCCCTGGAGTTATTCCGGCTTTTAACTGCTCATCAGGATTGAGTTGTGAGTGAGTCGTTGATGCAGGATGTATCACTAATGAACGCACATCACCGATATTGGCTACATGGCTAAATAGTTTTAATCCCTCAACAAATTTTCGCCCTGCAGGCGCTCCGCCTTTTACTTCAAAAGTGAATACCGCTCCAGCGCCTTTAGGTGCATATTTCTTCGCAGTGCCATACCAAGGTGATGATGCGAGGCCTGCATAGCTGACATGGGCAACTTCAGGTTGTTTTTCTAACCACTCAGCAAGTGCCTGTGCATTCTGTAAATGTCGATCCATGCGCAGATTAAGCGTTTCTAAACCTTGAGATAAAAGCCAGGCGTTAAATGGTGAGACCGATGAACCAAAATCCCGTAGAAGTTGTAAACGTGCTTTAAAAATATATGCAAGATTTGCACCAAAATCACCGCCAACACCAAGCGTTTTTGCGTAAACAAGATTGTTATAACTTGGATCGGGTTCATTGAACCCTGGGAACTTTTCAGGATTTTTCGCGAAATCAAAATTCCCCGAATCGACGATTGCTCCGACCATTGCATTTCCGTGGCCAGATAAAAACTTTGTTGCAGAATGGGTCACTATGTCAGCGCCATATTCAAATGGCCGGGTCACATACGGGGTTGCGATTGTGTTGTCTACAATCCATGGAACCCCTGCTTCATGGGCAACTTTGGCAATCGCTTCAAGGTCTAAGACGGCGCCTAGTGGATTTGAAATTCCTTCGCCAAAGAAAGCCTTTGTATTTGGCTTAACTGCCGCGCGCCAGGCATCCATATTTCCAGTGTCATTTACGAAGGTCACTTCGATTCCAAATTTTGGAAGCGTGTAGTTAAAGAGGTTAAAAGTTCCACCATATACATTTGAACTAGAAACCACATGGTCCCCTGCTTGAGCAACATTCATAATTGCCAGTGTGGTTGCTGCCATTCCAGAAGCCACTAGAAGTGCTGTGACACCGCCTTCTAAAACGGCAATTCTCTTCTCAACTGCATCCTGCGTTGGATTATTTATTCTGGTGTAAACATTTCCTGCTTCGGCAATACCGAAGAGATTAGCTGCATGCTGCGTATCTCTAAACTGATATGCCGTGGTTTGATAGATAGGAAGAGATCGTGAACCAGTGTCCGAGTCAGGGATTTGCCCTGCATGGATTTGCTGGGTTTCAAAGGACCATTCGTTGTTTTCGCTCATGCGAATTACTCTGCTCTAGTTGCAAAGGTTTTGCAATAGCGTTTTTTAGTTAATTACCGCGTAAACAATGAGCAATAGGGCAAGAACCATGCTGACGGCTTGAATCGCTTTACTCTCTAACCTTTTAGCAAGAGTAGGAATCCAGGTAGCTAGCAACAAAAGAGCTCCAGGAATAATTATTGTCAGACTATGTTGAACAACACCACTCTGCCCACTTTGATATCGCAAATTGATTAATCCGATTGCAACGAGAAGGTAACTGCCCATTCGGTAGTTATTTAGTAGGTTACTTTTCATTTTTTCTCCTTCAACTCTGATAATAAAAAGTAAGGGGCACCGAAAATCGGCACCCCTTACTTAATCTGTACTTACTTAGTGATCTTCCTTCATACCTTCAGCAATTGACTTCATGCGTGCGATCTTCAAAATTGTAAGACCGAATACGCACTTGGCCAGAATGTCAGCGATGGTGTAACCAACCTGAACTCCAACGAACTGCTGAGCTGCAACGCCCATATCAGTTGCTGGATTCATTCCTAGAATGTATGAAATTGGATAAACGCCCCATGTGGCAATCAAAAGCAAACGCAAGCGACCAACGGTAGCTGCAACACCTTCTGGTTGACGATCTAGGGATTTTCCAAGTTCTACGAAGAGAACATAAAGGATGTAGAGGAATGGAATAGTTGATAGAACACCAAAGAGAATTGCAGTGTTCTTATCAGCAGAAACTTCACCTGGGTATCCAAGCGCGATCATCGCAGCTGAAGCTGGGACCAAACGCATGATGAGGGAACGTGAAACTTCCTTGGCTAGTGCAAGTACAGCAATTACTTCTACTAGAAGTAGTGGCACTGTAAGCAGCCAGTCAACGTAACGGTAAGCCTCATTAAATGAACCCTGAGCACCTGAAACATTTACTGCCATGTCTGTAGATGATTCATTAAATGAGTTGAAGATACGCAAGTAGTGGTAGCCAGCAATGAATGTAACCATTGATGACATCACTAATGCGTTGCGATATTTAGCCAATACGCGCTGTTGTGAAACTAGCGTGTAGATAGTGCATGCGAGCATTGAAACAAGGCCAAAAGAAAATACGTTATAGACCAAGTTCCATTGATTGCTATCTAGTTTAAGCATCTAGCTATGCCTCCGTGAGGTTTATGTTTTCCAGATGTCTATTGGCATCTAGAGCCAGCTGACAGTGGAGACCTCGAGGAGCTCCATTGACCTTCGGCAGGCACTATTGTGAACCAGACCACAGAAAAATGCAGCGTGAAATCTCAGAAAACTCCCAAATTTCTAGAGTTTTTTTAGAAATTCACGCCTGCACATGGCTTATTGGCCGCTCCAGTTGGCGAGTTCGGCGGCAAATGGGTCGAGACCCATGGGGCCAATCTTGAGTGCGTAGGTATGGAATTTCTTAAGTGAGAACGCCGCACCCAAACGGGCCTTGGCATCTTCACGTGCCTTCATCCAAACGCGCTCTCCCACTTTGTAAGAAATCGCTTGGCCTGGCCAACCTAAGTAACGATCGGTTTCGCTACGTGAATGATCTTCATCCAGCAAAGCTTGCTCGTTAAGAAGCTTGCGTGAAGATTCTGCATTCCATACGTTGCCATCAAAATCTGTGTAACCAAGGTGCATTCCGATATCAACAACAATTCGTGCTGCACGTAATGCTTGAGCCGATAGGTAACCCATTTCAATTCCGGGTTCATCGAATGCACCTAACTCATTCATGAAGCGCTCGGCATAGAGCGCCCATCCTTCGCCATAACCGCTAATCCATGCAGCGTTAATTTGAAAACGGGACAGGCGATCTTTTTCAATCGCAACTGTTGCGCATTGCAAGTGATGTCCGGGCACTGCTTCGTGATACCAAGTTGAAACTAAATGC
>CAIQRN010000088.1 GCA_903874255.1 uncultured Actinomycetes bacterium | reverse complement strand
GGTGCAATAAAAGATGGATCGTTGATTCCATGGCCAGGTAATTTGCTAATAACTGTTTTCTGAAAACGTGCCGCTATTTCATTTCGCTTAGAAGCATCATCGCGGGCATCATCACGCAAAACTTTTCGAACATCTACCTCTTCGTTAGAAAACAAACAGCTTCGTAGCTGACCATCAGAAGTAAGACGTAAGCGATCACATGCACCGCAAAAGGGTCGTGTAACACTGCCAATAATGCCAACCGTTGCCTGCGTGCTATTGATATAGAACTCTTCGGCTGGGGAAGAACCGCGACCATCAACTGGTGTTAATTCATAGCGCGTCGAAAGATCTGCAAAAATCTGATCGGCGCTGACCATCGTTGCCCGATCCCAGATTCCGCCGGCATCTAGAGGCATCTGTTCAATAAATCGCAATGAATACTCATTTTCAAGGGCCCATTCCAACAAGGCTGGTGCCTCATCATCATTGATGCCTTGTAGCAAAACACTGTTGACTTTAATTGGAAATAATCCTGCCGCCTTGGCTGCATGTAGACCTTCGATGACATCATTAAAGCGGTCGCGATATGTCAGTTTCTTAAAGCGTTCTCGATCTAAAGTATCAAGGCTGACGTTGATGCGATTAAGACCAGCCTTTGCAAGTGGTTGCGCTAACTCTTTCAAACGCAAACCATTTGTTGTTAACGTTAAGCGCGGTGCATTTGCAAGCCCTGCGATGCGATCAACGATTTCGACGATATCTGGTCGTAGCAAAGGCTCGCCGCCAGTTAAGCGAACTTCATCGATTCCTTGGCTGACCGCGACTTCAATAATCGTTAAAAGCTCATTAGTTGTTAAGAGATCATCATTTGGAATCCACGCCGCAAAATCATGGGGCATGCAATATGTGCATCGCAAAGAACATCGATCAGTTAACGAAACGCGCAAATTACGGTGTGCGCGACCATAGGTATCTATTAACTTACTCATGCGCAGTTGACCCATTCATCTGTGCCATCAGCAAACTTTTGATATTTCCAAATAGGTAGCTTCTCTTTTACGGCGTTAACAATAGCTGCACAGGCATCGAAGGCGCCTTGGCGATGGGCGGCAGAAACTGCAACAGCAAAAGCGGTTTCGCCAATTGCGATATCGCCATAACGGTGCGCTACTGCCGCCTTTTCAATATCGAAATCCTTAATAACTTCTTTGGCAATTAACTCGATCTGCTGCGCGGCCGATGGATGGATTTCGTAAGAAAGTGAAGAAACTTCCTTGCCGCCATCATGGTTGCGAACATCGCCTGAAAAAGTAACTACGGCGCCGGTTTTTGGGTCAGTGACTAGCTGAGATAGCTCTGAAATATGTATCGGTGCATCTGTCACGACGGCGTAAACAAGAGATGGCATTAATGATCCTTGCCATCAAGCTGATCCAAAATATGCCCAGCTAGCCGTTGAATAATTACAAGACCATCGGCAACTGCGCCTTGAGAGCCAGGCAGATTAATAATCAGGCTAGCGCCATTTGTTCCAGCAAGGCCGCGTGTTAAATCAGAGGTTGGAACTTGATCGCGTGAATATGCGCGTAGAGCTTCGGCAAAACCTGGAATCTGTTTTTCAATAAAAGGTGCGGTGGCTTCGGGTGTTACATCTGTCAGTGATACGCCGGTTCCACCGGTAGTAACAATTAATCTAGTTTTCTGTGCAAGGGCCGTTGTCAGTTGTGCACTAATTAAATCTAGGTTATCTGCAACTACATGTGGGCCACTGACTTCATAACCAAGGGCTGCAAGTCCTTTTACAAGTGATGCTCCGCTTAAATCGGCATACTCGCCACGCGATGCGCGATTACTTGCTGTGATTACTACTGCAGTGCGCGTCAT
>CAIQRN010000087.1 GCA_903874255.1 uncultured Actinomycetes bacterium | reverse complement strand
TCACCGTTTGCATAGCGATCTGTCATTACAAAGTAAGCAGATTCATCACTCTGAGCACCGCGAGCAATATTTGTCGACAGCGCGGCGATGTTTTCTGCGGCCGAGCTGCCCGAGAAAGAGAAACCTAAAATCGCTAATGTAAATATCGCAATAAGTTTTTTCATTACGCCACTTCCCAAATGGCAGCTAAACCATTTTTGGTTTTTAATTTCAATCGAGATCCACTTAAATTCGGACCGAAGTGAGTTCCGATAATTGAATATCCAAACTTGCTGAGGTCAACGTCAACTTTAGTTTTGTCTCGAGCAATAAGAATTAAAAGATTCTGATCTGTAGTCTCGCGCAAGAAAAGTAAGTGATCGTCATGGACATCAATCCAACGTAACCCACCTTCAATTAGGGCAGGTGCCGTGCGACGTAATGCAACTAGTTCTTTTACAGAATTCAAGAAATTGTGGTCCCAATTGTGGGAATCACTCCACGTCATAGTCCGACGCCCATCTTCACCCCATGCGCCCTCGAGACCAATTTCATCACCTGCATAAATTGATGGCACGCCTGGATATGTCAGTAAAAGTCCCATCGCTGCGAGGTGTTTTTCTTTATCTCCACCGACCACGTTGCGCATACGAGCAGTGTCATGTGAGTCGAGCAATGTCATGCTGTCGACCAAATTGCGCCAAGGAATTGATGAGTTAAACACTGTCATCGCCTTAACAAATTGTTCACCTGTTGTCTTTGGAATCGCAATTGGTAAACCATGGAAACCACCAGATTCAAGCTTTGGTTTGTGATTAAACCAGGCCCACAGTGGGCGCATGAATCCGTTGTAATTCATTGTGCCATCCCAGCCGGTTCCATTTAAATCAGTTGGCCACATGTCAGCATTTTCAGCTACCAACCAAGTGTTCGGCTTCATTGAGTTCATGGCTTCACGAATTCCACGCATAACTTCATCGTGCACATCTGCTTCACGATAGCGGCCAGTTTGATTACCTACGTCAATTCGCCAGCCATCCAAACCATATTTAGGTGATAGCCATTTCTGGATAACTGAATTCCTTGCCTCATAAAATCGCTTACGTAATTCAAGCGATGCGAAATTAAGTTTTGGCATCTGTTTAACGGCATAAAAAGTTGCATAACCAAATAATGTTTTCTTATCCCAATAGAAGAATTTGTTTTCTTTTGAACTCTTGCTTTTCTTTCCCGTTAAGAACCAAGGGTGCTCATTGCTGCAATGGTTTGTGGTGATATCGCCGAGCACTTTGATTTTGGCTTTCTTCGCTGCTTTCATAAATTCGAAGAATGCTTTATCGCCACCTAATAGTGGATCAATTTTGTCGAACGAAGTTGCGTCGTAGCGATGATTAGATTTTGATGGAAAGAATGGGGTGAAGTAAATTCCATTGGCACCTAAGTCAGTTATGTGATCTAGGTGCGCAATGATTCCTTCAAAATCTCCGCCATACAATTCAATTCCAGTTGTTGGCCCATGACCATGTGGAAGTTCATCCCACTGCATTGGTAGCGCCCACTCTGGAGTTGGCCGTTCCACACCTTTTGCAAATCGATCTGGAAAAATTTGATAGAAAACTGAGTTTTTCAACCATGTTGTTGTGCGCGGGCGGGCAATTATGCGGAAATCTTCATTGGTATGAACATCGTGTGCAAATAATCCTGATGCATTAAGCCATTCATATTTACCTGAGCGCGAAAAGAGAAAACGATATTGAACATCGTAATTCTTAACTGGAATTCTTGCAGACCACCAGGATTCAATCGCGCCTTCACTTTCCTTAGTTAATAAGGCAACTGTCGATTCACTGTCCATGTAGTAGCGAACCAACCCAACATCAAATGTGTAGGTATTGGGAACACGTACGCGAAGAGTCACGTTGGAACCCAATTTCGGGGCATCTGAACTTACATATAGTTCAGATCCGTCATGGTGCGGCTTGAGATGGGCTTGGTTGAAGGTCATTTCTTCCCCTTAAAGATTGCGGCACCAGGGCTTATTGAGGCTCACAAAGTACCTGTTTGCCGACCCTTTTCAGTTGGGTAAATATGTGGGCCGGTCAGGCCCCCCATTCTGCCGTATGCATGCTTACTGCAACGGCCTGAAATTACAACGATTTTGATACAAAGCCGATTTTCGCTGTTTATACGCAAAATCACCTAATAAACTTCGCTCAATCCCTAACGGGCTAATGATCCCTCGAAAAAGGTTAGAAAGGCAAACAATGATTCTACGTAAGCGTAGCCTGGCAACAGCTCTAGTTCTTGCTGTAGCAACTTCAGGTGTAATCGTTGCTCCTTCATTCGCAGCAACTTCAACTGCATCAAAGACTGTAACAATTTGGTCTGGCGCAGCAAGTGCTAAAGATGATGAGCAGACTCCAATTATCGCTGCATGGGCAAAGACCCAAGGCATCACAATCAACGTCGTGTACAAGAAAGATGTACGTAACGAATTTATCAAAGCTGTCCCAGAAGGAAAAGGCCCAGACCTTATGGTCGGTGCACATGACTGGACTGGACAACTTGTTGGTGCGGGCGTTGTAGCTCCACTTGCAATTGGTTCACTTGGATCTGAATTTTCAAAAGATATGAAGTCAGGTTTCACTGTAAGCAACAAGCTTTACGGTATGCCAATTTATTCTGAGAACATTGCACTTATCTGGAACAAGCGTGATGGAAAAGATCCAGCAGGAATGACAATGGATCAACTCATTGCTTCAAAGCCAGGTCTTGCAATGCCAATCCAGAAGTCTGCAACAAATGGCGATCCTTACCATATGTCTTCAATCGCATCTTCATTCGGTCTAACTTTGTTCGGCCGCAGTTCAGGTGGTTGGACTAAGACACTTGGTTACACAGGTGCTGCTGCAACTGCATACGCAAACTGGTTAGTTGCAAATGGCCAGAAGCTAGTTCCTACAGATGGTTGGGACAAGACAGCGTGCCACATCCAAAATGGTGGATATGCAATTTCAGGTCCATGGATGTACAACCATGTTCAAGACACAATCAGCGGTTGCGCTGGTAAGCCATTAACTAAGGATCAAGTTGGTGTTGCCAATATTCCTTCAGCTGGCGGAAAGACAGTTCACCAAATGTCTGGTGTATACGGATACTGGCAGTCAGTTAAGGTTTCTGGCGCTAAGAACTCTGTAAACGTTGGAAAGGTTTTGCGCTACATCGGCGGAGCTGAATTCCAAGTTGCTTTCCAGAAGTTGGCTAGCAACATCCCTGCAAACGCATCTGCTCGCGCACAGGTAACAGATAAGAACTTGACTGCATTCGGTCAGGCTGGATTGTCAGCTTATCCAATGCCTTCATTCGTCTTCCTAGACACTGTTTGGGCCAAGGTTGGTCAAGCAGAGCAGGCACTTGTTTGGGGAACTTCTACTGGTACTCCAGGAGACTTCCTACGCAAGGCAACAGCTTCACTACAAACAACAATCGATGGTAATTAATTAACATCGATTAATCAGTAATAAAAGTTAGGGGTTCGAAGACGGAAATGTCCTCGAACCCCTAACTTATTAAAAAATTTAATTTTGATTATTACCAAATTGATTTTCATAAAATTCGAAGGAGATGGCTGTCCATGAGAAAACGAAATAAGAATTTCGAACTTTACTCAGGAGGTACTCCAAGTTTGCGCGGCACATTAGCTAAGATTTTGATCTTAGGCATAGTTGATGCCGGTGTGGGTTTTGTTCTCATGGTTTTAATCGGTAAACAAAAATTCTCATTTGCGGTTTTCCTTGGCTTAGTCGCCCTTCTAGTGAACTGGATTTACCTGCGTCGTGGTGGCCTACCCGCTAAATACTTAGCCCCTGGTGTCATCCTATTAATTGCTTTCCAAGTTTATGTTGTCATATTCAGTGGTTACATTTCATTTACAAACTATGGCGCCCTGCATAATGGAAGCTATACAGAGGCCCTAGATGCAATTCAGCAAGCCGCAGTAGAGCCAATTGAAGGCGCTACAGAATATGAAATGAAAGTCGTAAAATCTAAAGACGGCACAATTCAATTCGTTGCACTCGATACAACAAATGGCAAGATTTATATGGGTGGCCAAGATTATTCTCAACATCCATGGCATGAAGTAACTTCCGTCGAAGGTTTAGTCGTCGATGGATCAGGTCATCCGACTGCAATTACTGGTCAAGTCTTTTTGAACGACGACCAAGTAAGTTCAATTGATCCCGGTATAACTGCGTACAAAATTCCCTTAGGCCCAAATTTAGATACTGACGGATTTATTGCCACAGCAGATGCTTTTTATGCACAACAGAATCGCTTTTCATACATTTACGATAAAGATAAACGCTCAATGACTAGGTTGAGCGATAATAAAATTTTCCCTGCTGACGATGCCAAGGGTTTCTTTGAAAACTCTGATGGCGAAATCCTTAGTGAAATCGGCTGGCAGGTCAGAGTTGGCTGGTCCAACTATAAAAAGATATTCGGTGATAAGGAGTTACGTGGTCCATTAAGCGGAATTATTCTCTGGACTTTCCTCTTTGCCTTCCTTTCAGTATTTACTACTTTCGTACTTGGCTTGACCCTGGCTCTAATTTTCAATGACGAACGAATTCGTGGCTTGAAAATATATCGAGCCATATTTATCTTGCCCTACGCTTTCCCTGCCTTCTTGTCGGCTTATGTTTGGCGAGGCATGCTCAACACTGAAAATGGTTTTATCAACCGTTCGATTTTAGGTTTCATGGGTCCGGATCATCGGATTCCTTGGCTGGAGCAACAAGGCACAGCACGTATCGCCGTTCTCATGGTTAATTTG
>CAIQRN010000086.1 GCA_903874255.1 uncultured Actinomycetes bacterium | reverse complement strand
GCGCAACGTTGCAAAGCCCTCAAATTTTTCTTCTTCGCTCGCTGGTTCATTAATCCAGCTTGTTCGCCAAGCAAAGTAAGGAGTCTCATCATCTCGTCCAAGACCTAAGAAAAAGCGTTCGCCTTCAGAGAATGAATCACTACGGGTAGCAACTGTTTGAGCGTTACAAAAAATAAGTGCATCATCTGTAGCGGCGATTCTGCCGTCGACTATTTGAAGAATTAAAGCTTTATCCCAGAGCTCGTTGAGGGATTTTGCATCAGTACGCAGATGGCTGGCGCGATTAATGGGAGACAATGATTGATTTCGCGCGCTCATAGGGGTGAACGCTACTAGCATCGCCCTATGCGTATTACATCGTGGAATCTGCTTCATGGAGAGGCGATGCCGCCTGACAAAGAGGCCGATAACGCCACCCTGCTCAATTCCGCCCTTGGCCAACTGGCCAGTGATGTCATAGGCCTACAGGAAGTTGATTACTTTTTAGGGCGATCAGGAAATCACAACCAGGTTGCAAATGTGGCGGCACAGGTTGGAGCAAAGGATTGGGCATTTGCTCCCTCACTTATGGGCTCGCCCGATCAAGAGTGGCGAAATCCAAATGAGAGTGATGAGAAAGTTGTAACGGATTCCAGCGAAATTTCACTACCGGGATATGGAATAGGAATTGTTTCTAAGATTCCTGTTTTATCGTGGCATCGCCTTGAATTAAAAGGTTCACCCGTTGGCGTATTGATGGCCTTTCCTGTCGATGGAAAAATGAAACGTTTTTATGTTCGCGATCATCCACGAAGTGCCTTGGCCGCAAAGCTAAATAATGGATGGCTGGTTATTAATACCCATCTTTCCTTTGTACCAGGTTTTAATTTGGCACAGCTGATAAAAATAAAGAGATGGGCCAACACATTAGGTGTAGAAGATAAATCAAAGATCTTGTTAATGGGTGATTTAAATATCCCTATCGTAATTTTTGCACAAGGGTTTAAATGGAAATCCCTAGCAACTCAACGTACTTTTCCGAGTTGGTATCCAAAAGTGCAGATTGATTACTTTCTTTCACAGGGCATAAGTAGGAGGGATATTCGACACATTGAATATCCTCACTCTGGAATGAGCGATCACTTGCCTTTGCAGATTGAAGTCGATCTTTAGAATTAAATGGCAGTGCTGATTTAAGCGCTATTTTTTTGAGAGATTAGTGCAACCGATGCAACAACTAATATTCCACCAATAAGCTGAGCAAGAGTCGGTGCTCCGCGACCTAAAATAATACTTGCAGCGATTCCAGCAATTGGAATGATGTTAAGTGATGGACCAGTGATTCTTCCAGGAAGGTTTTGGAGCGAATAATTAAAGGCTACAAAAGGAAGACCGACGCCAAATAATCCAGAGAATATTGCCGATAAATATATGTGCGAGCTTATGCCAGATGGAATATGGTGCTCAGAAATTATGAAGATTACCAAGAGAAAAACTGAGGCGACTAGGGTTTGGCCAAATGCTAGATCTATGGGCGTGAAATCTGATAAATGCTTTCGCAAGATATTGGCATAAATACCAAAAAGTGCAGATGAGAAAATGAAATAGATCGCAGTGGATTTGGCATCAAGGTGAGCGCCTGTCGCGCTGGCAACTAATACGCCGGACATTCCTATAAATAAGTAAAACCACTGTTTATGGCTCAACCTGTCACCCAACCAAAAAACCCCTATAAGCACCGTAAATAGTGTCTCGCCAGTCAAAATTAATACGCCCGTACTGGCGCTTTCATGTGTGTAGCCAGTATTTCCTAACCACCACGCTAAAGCGGGTTGCATGATTCCGATTGGAATTACTAAGCGCCATGGGAAAACAGGTTTAACTCTGCGTATCAAAACTACTGCTGCCAGGAAAATAAAGCCGACGCTACATTCGATGACTGAAAGTAGAAGTGGTGAAAATTTCGTGATTGCTAAATCAGCTAGTGGATTAGAAATCCCCCAACTAATCATGGAAGCTACCAAGATAAATATCTTCACTACTTAATCAACTTCCTTGCTGGCTCTTGAAATCAGTTCAATAAGCGCCATCTCATCTAGCAGGTCGGCTGGGCGATCAGTTACTGACGTTGGAACATAATGAAAAGCCGCACTTATCTTTGAAATATCTGTTCCAGATAATTTTGCCCAAGCCAAGCGATACATCGCTAATTGAATCGCGGCAGATTCATCAAGTTTGGTGGAACCAGTTTTCCAGTCGACGACCTCAAATCCATCATCTGTTGCATACACCGCATCGATTCGTCCTCGAATTAATATTCCTGCAATTGTTGTTTCAAAAGGAACTTCAACACGAACGGGAGTGCGATTGGCAAATTCACTTCGTAGCCACGTTGTCTTGAGATCTTCTAACTTTGAATCTTCCTCTAGCGGATCTAAATAACCTAGATAATCATCATCAAATAACGTCGCAGCGTCAGTAAACTGCTTTTCGACCCATAGGTGGAAGGCCGTTCCACGACGTGAATACTGGTCTTGTCCACGCGGCATTGGTCGGCGAATATTTAGGGCAAGCTCTTGAGGATCTTTATGTAGCGCGACGAGAGTTGAAGTTGAAAGCCTTGGTGGAAGTGCAACGACGATGCTTTCAACTCTTGATTTATTCTGTTCGTTTATCAAAGCCGTGGCATCCTCGATCCAAGAATTGATTACTGGATCATCAGAGGCAACCAAATCATGTACAGGCGAATCATTTACTAACTCAATTGCTGAATCAAAAGCCGCGCGATGAGTTCCTAAAGGGTCTCTTGGCCATGTTGCCCGGATCGGATTTTCAGTGGTTGGATTCTTAGCGCCATCTTCAGGTGGCTCGACCTGGCTGATTAATACTCCACCTAACGCACCAGCAGCTGCGGCAATGATGGTGAAAATCGAGCTCGGATCAACGGCTTTGGTTCCATCGCGCCACCATGAAGTGGTGCACAACAAATGAGATTTCGCGCGGGTGACTGCAACATAAGCGAGTCGCATTTCTTCACGCATGCGCATTTCATCGTTACATCTTTTACCAAAAGCCTCAATCGCCTTTGATGCCTCACTATTCTTTTCAATTCCATTAAAGGTAAAACTTGGAAGCTCTCTTGCATCTCCACGAAGTTCAAAGGGCACATGTTTTTCATTTTTTAACCAGTTATCAGAATCGCTCTTATTGATTCCTGGAAAAGTTCCTTCTGCCAAACCTGGTACAACAACAACGTCCCACTCTGCTCCTTTTGCCATGTGAACAGTCAAAATTTGAATGACATCACTGCGCACTTCGGGTGCCCCAGCTTTTAAACCACCCTCTTCATCGGCGGCGACATCAAGCCAATCTAGAAATGCTGCAATAGTTCCGCCGCTTCGCTCAAACTTTGCCGCCTCATCCAGGAAGCGATCAAGGTGGCGACGAGCGCTTTGAGAACCGTCTCGCAAAGTAATTTCACTCTCTAGAGTTAAATAGTTTTCAATCTCGCTTATTAAATCTGAAATCTGACCACCTGTTCGGGCCCGCAATCTGCGCAAATCTGTGGCGAAACGAACTAAGCGCTGAAAACCTACTTCGCTGAAACCATATTTCTTGGCTTCGGAAATTTCATCTAACGCATCGATTATCGAACCAGCAAATTGATCGTCGGCTTCTAATTGCTCAGGATTTCCGGCTGCAATTTTCTTAATGAAACTCTTTGAATCCGAATGCAAAGCTTTGGCTCGATCTCGCGAAAATGCACCAAGCGCTGCAATATCGCGAGGACCTAAGTTAATTCTTGGCCCAGTTAAATGCCGCATCAGCGCCGAACCAGCATCAGGATTAGTAATTACTTTCAACATAGTCACTACATCGGCAACTTCAGGAATGTGAATTAATCCCCCGATTCCAATGACTTCAACCGGAAGATTGAGTTCGTGGAGTGCGCTTTCAATTGCAGTGATCTGTGCGCGTTTGCGAACTAAAACTGCCGCTGTTCTGCCTGATTGGGGGCTCCAATTCCTCTCCACATACTCAGCAATTGCTTGTGCCTCATCATCGATAGTTTCAAAAATTCCATATGCGACTTCGCCTTTACCGGCATTCGGACGGGCCTCAAGTTCAACCACTTGCTGTCCTCCAGCAAGTTTTATTTCAGCACTAATCCTGTTAGCAACTTCCAAAATCATTTCATCGTTGCGGAAAGTTGTAGGAAGTGAAAACTGTAGTTCACCTGATTGGTTTTCAGTTTTTGGAAAGTACTGTGCGAAAGATGCCATGGTTCCTGCCGATGCACCGCGCCAGGTATAAATCGCCTGCGAAGGGTCACCAACGGCCATGACTGGATGGCCATCACCATAGAGCGATGACAGCATGCGGACTTGTGACTGCGATGTGTCTTGATATTCATCTAATAGAACTACGCGATATTTTCCGCGCTCTAGCGTTGCAACATCACCAAAATTCTGCGCAATATCTGCTGCTAGCGACATCTGGTCATCAAATGAAAACTCTCCCGCTGCATTTCGGCGATCCATGAATTCCTTGACCATTGGAAGCAAAGAATTTCGTTGAAGCATTGTGCGGGCAACTTTTCGCGTTTCTTCATTCGTGCTGCCATGCAAACCTTGCAGCGCATGCAAAACTTCATTTCCTACACGTTCAATATCCTGCGCCCTAACTTGATGCTCTAACATCAACTTTGAAAGTCCGAGTAAATCTTTAATGACGGTACTTACTGCGCTCTGATTGCGATAAGAATCATCTGACCAGTTGCGCACTACATCGGATGCAATCTGCCAAATTGCCGCTTCACCTAACGGCTCTGCTTCAGCATCTATGCCACAGCGAATTGCGTGTTCACTGAGCAATTTGCCTGCATATGAGTGATAGGTAGTAACCGACGTAGAAGTTGATGTTATGTGTTTAAATTCAGGAAGTGCAGCAAGTTGGCGTAAACGCTTTCGAATTCGTACAGATAATTCTCCGGCAGCCTTTCGCGTAAAAGTAAGACCCAGGATTTGATCTGGAGTTACAAAACCATTTGCAACAAGATACAAGACCCGGTTGCTCATAGTTTCAGTCTTGCCTGAGCCTGCACCTGCAATTACTACGGAAGGTTCTAATGGGCTACAGATGATTTGAGCTTGTTGCGGCGTGATTGGTGAAATCTGAGAGCCGAACTTTGGATGTGCCTGAAGTTTGGCAATAATTTCTGCTGGCGTGTATTTCTCTTCCATCATTTCTCAATCACCGTCCGTCCGTCATTTTGAACGGGACATGAAGCTCGAACTGGACAACCTTTACAACGTGTATTGATTGTCGCAAAAAATGTTGCTGCACCCATGCCATCTGCCACTTCAGTAATTTTTATTTTGTGTGCTTCAGTGTCAATTCGCGGTTGCAAACGCTGGGTTGCTTCTTTCGGTTTTGTGCCCAAATAGACGAGTTCAGCACCTGAGCTTTCATTACCTTGAGTAAATCCACCTTCAGTTATTGCCAGTTGATATGTAGCTAACTGGAGATTTTCTTTTGCATCTTGAACTGAAATTGCAGTTGCACTGCTTTTAAAGTCAATGATAAATAAGGATCCATCGGCTTCAACTTCGAGTCTGTCAACACTTCCGCGAACACGTGCGCGGCCAATTTTTACATCAAAACGAATTTCTGCATCAACAACTTTCCGAACGCCCTTTTTATGATATTCCACGAACTTTTCAAGCATAGTCACTGCACGTTCTAAATGCGATGCACTCACCCAACCAGAATCTGGGTCGATAAGTTTCCAAGAGCTTTCCAAGTTAGCAATCAAAACTTCTTTCGTGGTCTCGGGTTCCTGCACCATTTTTGCAGCAAAGGCATGGATGGCTGATCCCAAAACCTGTGCGGTGCTATCTCCGTTTGTTCCTCCATTATTTTGCAGGAACCACTTAACGCCACATTCTTCAAAAACTTCAACACCACTCGGCGAGACAACGACCTCTTTATCTGCATCGATTACAGGTGCGTCGGTACTCAATGGCACAGAACCAAGCCAGTTAGCTGGGTTAGCTAAATGAATGCCTTGATTGGCCATCGTCTTTAATAGTGAAGCTGCTTCTGCTGCATTGTCACCGTGAAGTTCGGACCTAAGTTGTGCGACCAATGCTGATGTGGTGATTGGTCGTGGAACTTCAGTAACGAGTTTTTCATCATGATCGCTTCCAGTCACCGCTACTTCAATGCTCTCAAAAAACTGCGATGGTTCTTCGTCATCGCGCTGAACTGCAGTGACAAAAAGTGCGGATTTAGCACGTGTGAGCGCTACATGCATCAATCTAGATTCATCATGCATTAATCCATTGGCTGCGATTACATCAAGTTGATCGCGTGGAATATCAGGATTTCTCTGACGTTCAACTAAACGCTCTGCACCAAGAAGTGACGAACGCTGTTTTAAGTTTGGCCATGAGCCTTCTTGCAAACCTGCAACTGCAACTAATTCCCACTCGCGACCTTTTGCACTATGCACCGTCAAAATTTCAACGAAATCTGGGCGAACACCCTTTGCTGTAATCACATCGCCAGCAATATCTTCGCCTGCAATCTCTGCAATAAATGCGCCTGGTCCTGAAAGTGGAAAACGCTCTGAATAACGGGCAGCACTTTCGAACAACTGCATCATCGCATCTAAATCTCGATCGGCAGCGGCTCCTCTAAGCCCAGGGCGAAGTGCCTGATTGCGCCAAGCAGTACTTATTTTTTGCCCATCACTTGTGACCGCATTATCCCAAATGGCCCACAGGAGTTCATCGGCCATAGCTTTCTTGTTACGTGCCACCGCTCGTGCTTTTTCTAGCAGCTCATGAATGCGAGTGATTTCAGTTGCACCCTCAATAAATATTTCACCGTCATTAATTGCATCTAGGAGAAGTTGTGTTCCGCTTCGTTCATCACCTTCAGGGCGCGCGGCGATAAGTGCACGGCGAATTCTCCGTAAAGAAATGGAATCTGCGCCACCAAATTCACTGAGTAATAATCGCTCTGCAGTATCGAAATTGAGTGACTGTAATGTCAACGCCACTCGAGCCAACAATAGAAAGGGTGCAATTGCAGGATTGCCTGCCAAAGCTTGAAGTTCAGAGGCAACTGGAATTCCTACTTGAGAAAATGCACGTCGCAATGACGCTGCTTGAATCCCAGGACTGCGCAGAATTACTGCCATCTGGCTGTAGGAAATGCCATCCCGCAAATGCGCGCTGCGAAATTGGTGCGCAATATATGCAGCTTCTTCGGCAGTAGATCTAAAGCGATGCACCTCTAGTTGGCCAGGATTGTCATTTCCGCAGTTGCGCTTTCGAGTAAGTGGTGAGCCTTTCATAGAGTTTGCAAAGGAAAGGCCTAGATCAAAAATTGCCGACGCATTACGAAATGAAGTATTGAGAACAATCTCTGTGCTGCGATACGGGTCTAACGCAGCAGATAAGCCATCGGGGTCTGCGCCTCTAAATCGCCCAACGGCACTATCTGCATCGGCGCAAATAATCACATCTTGACCGGCTAACTGCGAAAGCAGAGCTCTTTGCGCAGGATCGCTCTCCTGAAACTCATCAACCATGATTGTTGTGAAGCGCGCACGCAACGAGGTGAGTAAATCTGGATTGTTATGCAAGTGAACGAATGCACGTGAAACAAGTTCTGAAGGATCGATACGCAACTTTGCATCATTAGCACTGATTTCGCGCATCACCATGGAATTCAAATAGCGCTTCCAGAATTGAGCTGCAGGTGACCAATACTTTTCACCTTCACTGATTGCGAGTTTTTCTAAATCTTCTGGTCCGATTCCGCGTTCAGATGCTCGCAGAATTAAATCTCGTAATTCGCGAGCAAATCCATTTGTTTCTATCGCTGCGAGTAAATCTGTCGGCCAGCGACCTTCAATCTCTTTATCTCCTTGCAATAAATCTTTGATAAAACTTTCTTGCTCAGGACCACTCAACAAAATAGGTTCTGGATCGCTCTTGGCTTTCATTTTAATAATAGAGAAAGCTAAAGAATGAAAAGTTCTTGCAAGTGGTTCGAACATTGTTTTGGTAGTACGCAGCGCAATGGCATCTCTTAATTCCGATGCTCGTTCGCGACCAAAAGTTAAGAGCAATATCGAATCAGGGTTTTGCCCTTGCGAAATTCGAGCGAGCGCGGACTCAATTAATACCGTTGTTTTGCCTGTACCTGGGCCACCATGAATGACTAAAGGCGAACCACGGTGAGTAACTGCGGCAATCTGTTCAGCAGAGAGGGTAGGCGTGAGCTTTGGCGCGTTAGGCGCAAGAAAGGTAAAGCTCTGCTTACTCACAGTGACAATTCAACCCTAGAGGGCTGACGAAACCGAGCCTTAAACGTTGAGGTTTGCCTTCTTCTGGCGGGCAGTTGTGCGGGCACGCTCGTCACCATCAAGGACAACCTTGCGAATACGAACGACTGCAGGAGTAACTTCCACGCACTCATCTTCACGGCAAAATTCAAGCGCGCCTTCCATGTTGAGCTTCTTAGGCGGAATCAAACGCTCTGATTCATCTGTACCTGAAGCACGCATGTTAGTAAGTTTCTTTTCGCGCACACAGTTAACATCCATGTCATCACTGCGAGAGTTTTCGCCAATAACCATGCCTTCGTAAACTTCATCACCGGGTTCAACGAAAATTGTTCCGCGATCTTGAGTTCCATAGAGCGCGTAAGAAGTAACTGTTCCCATGCGATCTGAAACAAGTGAGCCAGTTCCGCGTGTACGAATATCGCCATACCAAGGTTCGTAGCCATCAAAGACATGGTGTAGCAAACCAGTTCCGCGAGTTTCCGTTAAGAATTCGGTACGGAAACCAATAAGTCCACGTGAAGGAACTTTGTAGTCAAGGCGAATCCAGCCAGTTCCATGGTTAACCATTTGTTCCATGCGACCTTTGCGAAGTGCCATCAACTGAGTAAGTACACCTAGATATTCTTCAGGTGCATCAATTGTTAAACGCTCCATCGGTTCATGAATTTTGCCATCAATTTTCTTAATAACTACTTGTGGCTTTCCTACAGTTAGTTCGAAACCTTCGCGCTTCATAATTTCAACAAGAACAGCAAGTTGAAGTTCTCCACGACCCTGAACTTCCCAGGTATCTGGACGCTCTGTATTAAGAACGCGCAATGAAACGTTACCGACTAATTCGGCATCAAGACGGCCCTTAACTTGGCGTGCGGTAAGGAGTTTTCCACTCTTACCAGCCAACGGTGATGTGTTAATACCGATAGTCATAGAGATTGAAGGTTCATCAACAATAATTAATGGAAGTGCATGTGGATTTTCATTATCGGCCAAAGTTTCGCCCAAAGTAATTGTTTCAATTCCTGCAACAGCAATGATGTCGCCAGGATGGGC
>CAIQRN010000085.1 GCA_903874255.1 uncultured Actinomycetes bacterium | reverse complement strand
GGCCGCAGATTAATTTGGACTCCGATGTGGCATCAACCAACTCCTGATGCCAATTTCTATGCCCACCCTATTCATGGATTACATGCGATCGTGGATATAGATGCCGAAGAAGTAGTTGGGCTCGAAGACAATGCCGATGTTCCTATTCCGCAGACACCTGGCCCATATCGCGAATCGCAAACCGGGGCCAACGTTAAGCTTAAAGAATTGATGATTCACCAACCCGAAGGCGCATCTTTTGATGTCGAAGGTTGGAATATTAAATGGGAGCGTTGGTCCTTTCGAATTGGTTTTGATCAGCGTGAAGGTTTAGTCATTCATGATGTTCACTTTAATGATGAAGGAAATTGGCGAAAAATTGCTCATCGACTTTCTATCGCCGAACTTGTTATTCCCTATGGCGATCCCGCACAAGGTGCATATCGAAAAAATGCTTTTGATACGGGAGAGTTTGGCTTAGGTAACTTTACAAATTCACTCACACTTGGGTGTGATTGTTTGGGCGAGATTGTTTATCTTGATACAGCTGTAACCGAAGGTGATGGAACCGTGCGTACAATCAAAAATGCAATCTGTATGCACGAAGAAGATTTCGGAATCCTTTGGAAACACATTGATGTCGATGGGCATATAGAAGTTCGCCGCGGGAGACGTTTCGTTGCATCATCGATAGTCACTGTTAATAACTATGAGTACGGATATTTCTGGTACTTCTACCAAGATGGTTCTGTTGAATTTGAAGCCAAGCTGACCGGAATAGTTCTGACTCTGGCCGATACGCCTGGTAAAGCACACCCATCTGCAACAGAGTTGGAACCAGGGTTATGGGCCCCTTACCACCAGCACATTTTGTGTGCCCGCATGGATCTTGATATCGATGGGCCCAATAACAGTGTTGTCGAAATTGAATCCTTTGCTCACCCAATTGGTGAAAAGAATCCTTACGGTGGGGCTTATGAAACAAGCGAAACAATCTTGAACAATGAAGTAAACGCGCAACGATTGATCGATCCAATGAAGAGTAGATTCTGGAAGATTGTTAATCCCAATAAAAAGAATCATGTTGGGCAAAATGTTGGTTACAAATTGATTCCAGGCCACACGACTTACCCGCTTGCACATAGAGAATCAGTTCTCGGAAAGCGCGCAGGTTTTATGTATAGCCACCTGTGGGTCACACCCAATGTTGAATCGGAAAGATATCCAGCTGGAGATTATCCGTTTCAGCATGAAGGTGGCGCAGGCCTACCAGAATGGACCAAAAATAACCGTTCAACTGAAAACACTGATCTAGTTGTTTGGCATGTTTTTGGAACAAACCACATTCCACGTACCGAAGATTGGCCAGTAATGCCAGTTGAACGTACTGGTTTTCATCTCAAACCAACCGGCTTCTTTAGGCGCAGTCCAGGAATTGATGTTGCGCCTTCGCAGGCAGTTGATCCTACTTGTCACTGTTAAAGGTACGAGCCTTAATTAAGGCATCGCATTTTGGACCAACTTTAATTGTTACGGGCATCTCCTTTGCGCTTGCAACAACACTGTGGTGGGAAGGCCCTGCCTATGTAATTGCTTTTACGGTTTTTCTTGGCCAACTTCTTATTGGTTGGAGCAATGATCTTTATGATTATGCCGATGATCTTTCGCATAACCGAACTAAAAAACCATTAGTTGCAGGGTCATTAACACCAACAGAGTTGCATCACGCCATATTTTTGTTGCTACCACTTGCTCTGGCTGCAAATTTAGTTGGTCCGCTCGGAATTAAAGGCGGGTTAGTTTATTTGCTAGGTGTGGGTTGTGGAATCGCGTACAACTTTTACTTCAAATACTCTTGGCTTTCACCTCTGCCGTATGCCATTGCTTGTGCAGCTTTACCGGCCTCGGTTTTCTTTGCCATCAATCGAACTCCACCTTTGTGGGTATTGCTCACCGGTTCTTGCCTGGGCATCGCATTTCATTTTCTGAATGTAATTAAAGATATGAATCAAGATCGTAAAAGCAAAATTGGGGGATTGCCACAACGTCTTGGGAAAGTTTTATCAATCGCTATCGCAATTTTTATGCTGATTGCTGCCGGAGTACTTTTTGCAAATAATCCGGTCAGTAAAGATTTTACTTCAATCAGCGATAATGGTTAAAGTAATTTCATACATATCACTGCCGTGAGTTACATGAACTATCGTGGTACCAGCAGCTAATGCAGTTATCCCAGGATTAGTCGAATATGTTCCTTGGTCGCCGCCGGGAATAAATGTTGCAAGCGCGGGCTCCATAATCATGGCGCTCCAATTAGCAGGATCGGCAACAGTTAATACGATAGAACTACCGACCCTGGCGCTTATTTGAGTTGTGGTCATTGGATCAATCATGATCGGTGCCACAACTTTAGGTAATTCCATGCCACTTGCCTTGACGGTCTTAAGTGCTTTAGCGACAGTTACTAACTGAGCATATGTAATTCCGCCAATACCTTGCACTTGAAGCTCAGTACCTTTATAGGGCTTGACTGCTTTAGTCTTAAAAATTAAGTAACCGCCGACGCGAGCAATATCACTGATATTGCATTTCTTGTAACTGGCCGGTTTCGAAGGATCGCAGTAGACATGTACCGCAGCTTTTGAACCGTTTATGACTACCGTTCTTACATATTTTGAAAGACCAGGATCTGAACATTTAACGCCAGACATGGTCTGCATGATCTCTAAATATCGCTTTGTTCCACCGTATTTCAAATACAACCACTCTTCTTTTCCTGGCTGACATGGCAGTAACTCAAACTTTAGAGCGGCCATCCCCAAAGTATTCGTTGGCTTATAAACAGAGTATGTAAGCCCAGTCTGCGCATCTGAAAATTTGTCACCTGACCCCATAGCCATTGCCGAAATCGGCAGCATGAGTGCGGCAGTAAGAATGAGTGCAACAAATTTTTTCATGCGCCAAAGGTACTGGTCATTCCTGCGAGGCTCCTATTGAATTTCTGTGGAATTTCAGGGCTAACCCTCAGTTGAGCGTGAAGTGATGCAAGAGATGCCCAAAACTAATGACCGCTGCCGATCGCGGTGGCAAGATGTTGGACATGAGCAAACCAATTGTCGCCGTTAAATCTGTTGTTATTAGATTTGCCGGAGACAGTGGAGATGGAATGCAGCTGACCGGGGATCGCTTCACGATGGACACCGCCAGTTTAGGAAATGACATTTCTACATTGCCAAATTTTCCTGCAGAAATTCGTGCACCTCAAGGCACATTGCTAGGCGTTTCCTCTTTTCAATTGCATTTTGCTGATCACCATATTCGAACTGCAGGCGATGCACCTGATGTATTAGTTGCAATGAATCCAGCTGCCCTAAAAGCAAATATCAAAGATATTCCGCGCGGTGCAACAATTATTGTTGATAAAGATGAATTCACTTCTAGAAACTTAACTAAAGTCGGATATGAAACTAATCCACTGGAAGATGGCTCTTTGGATAGTTATAAATTGCATGCAGTTGCACTGACCTCAATGACGGTTTCTGCCCTCTCTGAATTACCATTAACTCGCAAAGAGGCTGAGCGATCAAAAAATATGTTCGCACTTGGCTTGCTTTCCTGGATGTATCACCGTCCAACGGAGGCGACCGAAGCTTTCTTAAAGGCCAAATTTGCAAAGAAGTCAGATATTTTAGAAGCGAATTTGATTGCGTATCGCACCGGCTGGAATTACGGCGAGACAACAGAGGATTTCGCAAACTCGTATGAAATCGCATCAGCTCACATGCAACCTGGTGTTTATAAAAATATCGGAGGCAACACCGCGCTTGCGTATGGTTTAGTTGCCGCATCGCACCAAGCAAAAATTCCACTTTTCTTGGGCTCGTATCCCATCACGCCAGCCTCTGAGATTCTGCATGAACTTTCAAAACACAAGAAATTTGGCGTAACAACTTTCCAAGCAGAGGATGAAATCGCCGCTGTAGGTTCGGCTTTAGGTGCTTCCTATGGCGGGGCGCTTGGTGTTACAACTACTTCTGGCCCAGGGCTTGCACTTAAGGGCGAAACAATTGGCCTTGCTGTAATGCTCGAACTTCCACTGATTATCGTCAATGTTCAACGTGGTGGTCCATCAACTGGTTTGCCAACAAAAACCGAACAAGCAGATTTATTACAAGCAATGTTTGGCAGGAACGGTGAATCACCTGCGGCGGTTATCGCAGCATCAACGCCAAGTGATTGCTTCACGATGGCTATGGAAGCTGTACGAATCGCAACAACATATCGAGTTCCAGTGGTTTTGCTTTCAGATGGATATATCGCCAACGGTTCAGAGCCTTGGAAAATTCCTGACGTTGCCTCACTTCCAGATTTGTCTGTTGAGTTTGCAAAAACTCAGGAAAATTTCATGCCGTACGAACGAGATCCAGAAACGCTAGCTAGGCCTTGGGCCATACCTGGAACAAAGGGAATTGAACATCGTATCGGTGGAATTGAAAAACAAGATAAAACTGGCGCAATAAATTATGAGCCGGCCAACCACGATTTCATGGTCCGCACACGACAAGCAAAAGTAGATGGAATTGAAGTTCCAGATATTGACGTTGATGATCCAACGGGTGATGCCACAGTGCTATTTCTTGGTTGGGGTTCAACCTATGGCCCAATCGCATCTGCAGTTGAAACTCTGCGAAACAATGGTGAAAAAATCGCACAGGCGCACATCAAATACATCGCACCATTTCCGAAAAACCTTGGCGCAATTCTAGAGAAATATCCAAAGGTAATCACACCAGAAATGAATTTAGGCCAGCTAGCGATGCTGCTTAGATCCAAATACATGAAGGACATAGTTGGTTACAACATGGTCCGCGGGTTACCGTTTACAACTGCCGAACTAGTTGAAGCTGCGATGGGAGTACTTCACAATGACTGATATCGCCTTAACGAAAAAGGACTTTACGTCAGACCAAGAAGTTCGTTGGTGTCCTGGCTGTGGTGACTACTCCATTCTTTCCACGATGCAATCATTTCTACCCGAACTTGGCATCGAGCGCGAAAACATCGTCTTCATTTCAGGAATCGGTTGCTCTTCCCGTTTCCCTTATTACCTCAACACATTTGGCATGCATTCAATTCATGGTCGCGCACCTGCCATTGCTTCAGGCCTGGCAATTAGTCGGCCAGATTTAACCGTCTTTGTTATCACCGGTGATGGTGATGCGTTATCTATCGGCGGAAATCATTTAATTCATGCACTGCGCCGTAACGTTGAGCTTAAGATTTTGTTATTCAACAACCGCATCTATGGATTAACTAAAGGTCAATATTCACCAGCATCTGAACAGGGAAAAATTACTAAATCCACACCATATGGCTCTTTGGATACACCATTTAATCCAGTGTCACTGGCGCTTGGTGCCGAAGCATCATTTGTCGCCCGCACGATTGATAGCGATCGAAAGCATTTATCTGAAGTTTTGCGACAAGCCGCTGCCCATAAAGGCTCTGCTTTAATCGAGATTTACCAAAACTGCCCAATCTTTAATGATGGCGCATTTGATCAAGTAAAAGATAATGAAACGAAAGATGGATCACTTCTGCAGATGGTGCACGGTCAGCCAATTAAATCGGCAACAACTGGAGTAATCCGTGAAGGCGCATCACTCAAGCTTGTCGACCTTGACTCTGTCGATGAATCTCAACTTGTCATTCACGATGCTCATGACCCAGATCCTTCTTATGCATTTTCGCTCTCACGCCTTTCTGGCTCATCCCTAGAACACACGCCGATTGGTATTTTTCGCGATGTTGAACGGCCTTCATATGGTGCGATGGTGCATGAACAGCTAGATGCAGTAATCGCAAAGGATGGGGCTGGCAATCTTGAGAAACTTCTCAACTCGGGGGATACCTGGGTCGTCGACTAATTTGAATGGTCATCACAGTAGATTTCTCTCATGAGTCTTCGTTTTCGCCGCTCGATGAAATTAATGCCAGGAGTGCGTCTGAATTTTAATAAAAATTCGGTTGGACTTTCCCTTGGCGTCAAAGGTGCGCACTACACAGTGAATTCAAAAGGTCGTCGCACCGTCTCTGCAGGAATACCTGGCACCGGACTTTATAGCGTTGAAACTCTTAGCTCTGGTCGCAGTGCAAGAAGTACACGGCAATCAGCAACACTTCCTCAATCAGTTAGTTCGGGCCCACCGGCTCCAGGTTTATTTGCAGGTAAAGATGAAAGAGAGCTAAACAAATTCTTGCTCGATATCTACAACGCTGAAAGCAAAGATACTCCACAAGAAGTAGTCGACAAGGCTGCAACTCTAAAATCTAATCACCCAAACCTTGCTCCGCCGGCAAATCTAATTACCTTTCTTCATGGCGTAACTGAAGATGTAGTAAACGTAGATCTGGATGCGTTAGGCAAAGATTTATGGGACAACCGAGCTTCATACTTTAATGATTCACTTGTCAGAAAATACTTAAAAGGAATCACACCTTCAGCACAAATTACTCGCGGAATCTCAACAAATGAAATCTACAACGTGCAGACTTTGGGATTTATTTATGCGGAGTTGTTACAGAGCAAAGGAAAGTTGGATGAAGCCCTAGCCGTACTTGAAGAAATGAATCCTGACCAATTAGTTGCAATTGCAATTGCAGATATCGAATTAATGGATAAGAAATACGATCAAGCTATTGAAACTACCGAAGATATTGAGAATGAAGATGATGCAACGGGCATGCTCCTGGTGCTGCGCGGGATAGCCTTTAGAGAGAAATTGCTCGAGGATGCTGCAATTGAATGTTTTAAGCGGGCGTTAAGTCACAAAGATCGAAGCGAGGGGCTAAAACACAGAGCCCTCTTCGAGCGCGCAGAAACTTATTCACGGATGGGCAAGAAGGCCATGGCAGTTAAAGATCTTGAAAAGATTATGGTGGATGAACCGAATTATCCCGAAGTAGAAGAGAAGTTAGCGGCACTCAGCTAAACGCGCTTTAACCAACGCCAGAATTAATTTGGCATCGACTTCCCAATCATTTGGCACGCCGATAGTTTTCTTGAGCACATTTAGTTCCTGCATCTTTGGCGCAAATGCAGCAATCACATCAGCGCTCCAAGGCGACATCAAAACCCTTTTGCTAGATGCAGTTGCACCAAAGACATAATGTCCATCAATTTTGAGCATTGGTTGATTCCATGCGATAACAAGCTCGGCTTTGGGATACTTAGTTGTTATTACTTTGAAGATTGCCTTCATTGTCTTTGCTTGCTTGGCATCAATAGTTTTGTAGAACTCTGCTGGCGTATTAAATCGACGAGCCGAGACCGAACCACGCGAATACATCACCAAAGCATTTGCATGTGCCTGACTAAACCCGTGGTTCTCGCGCAAGTAGGCAATCTGCTCGGGATATTTCTGTCCCTCTAAATCCTGCATGACCGAAAACCAATACGACATCTTTTGTCCGTATTTCTTTTCAATCAGCGCAAAATACGCTTCACGCGAAGGATCTTTGGTGGCCATGCCCCAAGAATAACCAATAACTGCACATTCACACCTTGTACCAATCATTGTACAAGGTGCTATTCTTGCCTGAATTAAGGAGCCCCCATGATCATCTCTGCTTCGCAAGCTCGTGCCAAACTTTTTCCACTTATAGAACAAGTCAATCAGGACCAGGCGCCCATCACGATTACATCAAATAACGGCAATGCAGTCTTGGTATCTGAAAGTGAGTGGGAATCAATTCTTGAAACCGCATTTATTTTGCGCACCGCTACAAATCGGGCACACATCGAGAAATCAATCGCATCATTGCAACGCGGCGCAGGAGTTACTTTCGATAGCAAGAAGGGGCAAACTCTTGCTCAACTTCTTGAAATCGCTGAAGTAACTTCACCGGCACAAAAAACTGAAAAGAAAAAGACGGCCAAAACTAAATCTGCTGCCAAGAATCGCTCTGCCCGTTAATGGCAACGGCCAAGAAACCAACAAAAGTTACCCTCTCACCCCAAGCCGTAGAGGATCTTAAATATTGGGCCCGAAATAGCCCTGCTGTAATTGTCCGAATAACCAAATTAACTGATGCAATTCTGGCTGATCCTTATGCAGGAATCGGTAAACCCAAAGCTCTGAGATACAGCCTTGAGGGCTATTGGTCTCGCCGTATCGATGCAGAGCACCGTTACATCTATCAAGTTATTGACGATACCGTGGAGGTTATTGCCTTGCGCGGGCACTACGTTTAACCAGCAAATCTGTCCATCCTCTGGCACCCTTTACCTATGACACAAGAAATCAACGCCACATCCATTCGCCGATACAACTTAATTGCAGGTGTATTCCACTTAGCCCAAATGATTGTGGTGCTTGCTTTAGCAAACGACTTCTCGCTACCTATTGTGGCCCGCTACATGTCTGGCCCACCAGGAAGCACCTTTGCCGATCCCATCACTTTGCTTGATACGCCAGTTGGTCTAGCGGTGGCAATTTTTCTTGGCCTCTCTGCCTTCTTCCATTTTCTGGTTGCATCACCACAATTCTTTTCTCGCTACAGCGCCGGTTTAGCGGCGCAGCGCAACTATTTCCGCTGGGTTGAGTATTCAATTAGTTCATCAGTGATGATTGTTCTTATCGCACAAATCTGTGGAATCGCAGATATCGCGGCCATCGTTGCAATTTTCGGCGTCAATGCTTCAATGATTTTATTTGGTTGGCTGCAGGAAAAATATGAACAACCTGGCAACGGCGGCTGGCTTCCATTCATCTTCGGTTGCATTGCCGGCATAGTTCCTTGGTTTGCACTGGTCTTTTACATCTTTGCAATCGGCGGCCCCGGCAACACTAAAGCGCCAGCATTTGTTTATGGAATCGTGATCTCGCTATTTGTTCTCTTCAATACTTTTGCCGTTGTCCAATACTTGCAGTACAAAAAGGTTGGTAAGTGGAGCGATTACATCAGAGGAGAGAAGACTTACATCACACTGTCTCTGGTTGCTAAATCAGCACTTGCTTGGCAGATTTTTGCATCCACGTTAGTGCAGTAATGTCGCAATTGATCCGTAAAATTGCTCAGGTTCTACTTGGCGCAGCACTTATCTATACCGGGACGTTGCACTTAACAACTAGTCGCCTTGAGTTTCAAGCACAAGTTCCCACTTGGTTGCCGCTATCGGCCGACTTTGTTGTTCTGGCTTCAGGAGTTGTAGAACTAACGTTTGGTTTTGGGCTTGCCTCATTAAGAAATCGCAAATTTTATGGCTTGATCACGGCAATCTTTTTCGTACTTATTTTCCCGGGCAATATTTCGCAGTATCTCAATCACATCGAAGCATTTGGTCTAGATAGTGATACGGCTCGGGCAGTGCGCTTGCTCTTTCAACCTCTTTTAGTGCTCTGGGCCTTATGGTCTAGTGGCGCATGGCAACAATGGCGCAGCGCGCGAAAATAAAACTTTATGGACATATCTAGACGCAATCTTTTCAAAGGTATTGGTGCACTTGCCGCAGTTGGTGCAACGGCCAGCGTAGGAGCAAAGTTTCTTGTTCATTCGAGTGCAACCAAATTAGCTCGAATTAATGCCGTATTGCCCAAACCTCTAAAATTTCTACCCAAACCCCCAGTCGATCCTGCGCTACAAACACCTGGGCTCTCACCGTTTTTCACACCTACTAAAGATTTCTTCCGTATTGATACCGCTTTTATAGTTCCGAAAGTTTCACTTGATACTTGGAAGCTAGAAATAACAGGTCTGGTATCAAATCCAATTTCTCTGACTTATGAACAATTAATCGCTCGCCCAACCTTTGAACTCGATGACACGATTTCATGTGTTTCAAATGAAGTTGGTGGAACGCTCATCGGCAATGCTCGCTGGCAAGGCATTCGCTTAGATGATCTGATTAAAGAAGCCGCACCACATTCAAATGCCGATCAAGTAATGGGCTACTCAGTCGATGATTTCAGTGCAGGTTTTCCTTTAGCCGCACTTGATGGGCGAGATGCCATGATTGCAATTGCCATGAATGGTGAAGTTCTACCGACTAAGCATGGTTTCCCCGTACGCATCATTGTCCCTGGACTTTATGGTTATGTTTCTGCAGTCAAGTGGTTAACGAAAATCGAGCTAACTCGCTTTGATCAAAAACAGGGTTATTGGATTGATAAAGGTTGGTCAGAGCTCGCACCAATTAAATTGCAATCGCGTATTGACACACCTTTGAATCGTGGCGAACTTCCCACTGGCACTACCGCAATTGCCGGCGTTGCTTGGGCATCACTGGCTGGAATTTCTAAAGTCGAAGTTCGTATTGATGACCAGCCATGGCGTAGCGCAACCATTGCCCCAGAAATTGCAAAGACAACTTGGCGCCAATGGTGGATTGATTGGAACCCCACCAAAGGCAATCACCGAATAAGCGTTCGAGCTATTGACGGCAACGGCGTAGTTCAGTCAGAGAGCGAAGTTCCAATTGCGCCTAATGGTGCCGAAGGCTGGCACACAATAAATGTTCAAGTGCTTTAATTTTTTACATTAATGATGGACAAGAGATGGTGTTTGAGGCAGTGCTCGCGAATATAGTTATGCCTATGAATAAATTTGGTATTCGTGGCGTTATTGAAGGTTTCTATGGAAAGCCTTGGACGCACGAAGAACGCATCGACATGCTTAATTTCATGGCCACAACAAAATTAAATACTTATTTTCTAGCGCCAAAAGATGAACCAGGACATCGCCGTAGTTGGCAAGATCTTCGCCCCGAGTCGGAATTAACACAACTGCGCGAACTAGTTGCCCATGCAACAAGTAAGGCAATTACTTTTGGTACTGCAGTTTCACCAGGGCAGACGATTATTTACTCCGAACCATCGGAGTTAGAAGCGCTTAAAGGTCGGCTTAAGCAATATTTAGATCTTGGAATCAACGTAGTGGGAGTTTTCTTCGATGATATTCCCGCTGACTTTCAAGCCGAAGGCGATGTCAAAGCTTTTAACTCTTTTGCCCAAGCCCATGCCGCCCTTGGCAATCAGATCTTTGATTGGTTGCAGCGTGAATATCCAAACGCTGAATTAATTATTTGCCCAACGGTCTATCGAGGCACAGGACGTGAAGAGTATTTAGTTGAACTAGGGGAGTTACTTAACTCTAAAGTCCATTTACTGTGGACTGGAATTCAAATCTGCTCTTTCCGTTTAGATGTTCGCGACGCGTTAATTTTCCAAGAGAGTGCGAAACGCAAACCGCTGTACTGGGACAACTATCCAGTTAACGATGTGGCGATGATTCATGAACTACACATTGGTCCTTTGCGTGCGCGCGAAGCTGGTCTAGTCGATCACAGTGAAGGTTTGTTAGCTAACCCAATGTGGCAAGCCGAGGCCACCAAGATTCCATTATTCACAATCGCCGAGTATTTAGATGATCCAATTAATTATGATCCAGATGCTTCGTGGGATCGAGCACTTGTTGAAGTAATTACAGATTCCAATGATCGTGCTGCATATCGAAAGTTTGCCCGGACATCGCTGTGGTCATGTCTTAACGATGACGCATCCCCAGATTTTTCTTCATCCTTAGGTGATGTTGCATTTAATTACCGAAGCGGGCAGATGCCCAAGGCGATAGAAATTCTAAATTCAATGGCCAATGAAATCTCGGCTGCAACTTTAATAATTCAATCTCCGAATTTTTGCAATGCAAAATTGGCTACTGAGTCGGCGCCATGGATTGTGCATTACCACCGTGGTGGCCAAATCTTGGAGCTTTTAGCCAAGAATTTAACTACACAGCCCGATGGTAATTTCGTACGAACACTCGCCGACGAGGCGCTAACGTGGCGCAGCCGTATTTTCGGTGATTCCCTCCATATGTTTTTAGGCGAACTCGCCGATGATTTAAATTCCGCCGAATTTCATTGACGCGCGTGTGTCTAGCCCCATAATCTCTACTACCAAAGCGCTCACTTCTACATAGTCGTGATCAATGAGTTGGGGAGGATTTATGTTTAAAGGCAAGAAGCAGTTCGCAGTAATCGCCACCGCCTTGATGGGTCTGGCATTAATTACTGGCTGCTCCAAGAGTGATAGCGCAGATAAAATCTTGCGTATTGCAACACCAAGTTTAGGTGAAAAAGAATTACCAGTTTGGCAAGCCGCCAAAGCATCGTATGAAGCTGCCAACTCTGGTTGGACTGTTGAATTCATCCAACAAGATGACGACTTATATTCAACTGTTGGTCTTCCAACACTTCTTAATGGCAAGAACAGCCCTGATGCATATTTTGAGTGGGCCGGTGCTCGC
>CAIQRN010000084.1 GCA_903874255.1 uncultured Actinomycetes bacterium | reverse complement strand
TGAAGAAGTAAAGGCCGAGATTGAAACGCGCGGCATCAAATCTATTCATAGAATTCCTAAGAATGTTGATAAAGATTTAGTTCTTGAAGCAAGAGCTTTAGAAATCGAAGTTCCTGTAGTTGTAGAAAAACTTCGCAAGGCAGGACTCGGATCACCAATGCGAACTCTGAAAAAGAGTGATCTTGCACTTATTGCACCAAAGCCTGAGCCAGTTGTAGCTTCGGCGCCAAAGGTTGAAGCAAAATCTGGCAAACCAGCTGTTGTAAAAATTGATGGCGAAGAAGTAGAACTTGAAGAAGTTGATTTGGAAGATGTTGAAACTCTTATTAAAGAAGTTGTTGAAATCATTGACAGCGAAGAAGAAGAAAAGGGAAATCAACCTCGCGTTGTTAACTTAGCTGAAGAAGCTTCTGGTAATGAAGAAGATGCTTTTACGCTAAAGGCATCTGAGGAAGATGATGCACCGGCGCAAACAGTTATGACTGCAGGAGCAACTGCTGACCCAGTTAAGGACTATTTGAAGCAGATTGGCCGTGTGGCACTTCTTAATGCCGAACTTGAAGTAGAACTTGCAACTCGAGTTGAAGCTGGACTCTTTGCGGAATCAAAACTCAAAGAAGATAAGAAGATTGAAAAGAAGTTAAAGCGCGAACTTGAATGGCTCGTGGAGGATGGAAAGCGCGCAAAAAACCACCTTTTGGAGGCAAACCTACGTCTGGTGGTTTCACTTGCTAAGCGTTATACCGGCCGTGGAATGCTTTTCTTGGATTTGATTCAAGAAGGTAACCTCGGATTGATTCGCGCGGTTGAGAAGTTCGACTACACAAAGGGTTACAAGTTCTCGACTTATGCAACCTGGTGGATTCGCCAGGCAATCACGCGCGCAATGGCTGACCAGGCGCGCACGATTCGTATTCCGGTGCACATGGTTGAAGTTATTAATAAGTTGGCCCGCGTACAGCGTCAGATGTTGCAAGATCTTGGTCGCGAACCGACCCCAGAAGAGTTAGCAAAAGAACTTGATATGACCCCTGAAAAGGTTGTTGAAGTTCAAAAGTATGGCCGTGAACCTATTTCACTTCACACACCACTTGGTGAAGAAGGCGATTCTGAGTTCGGTGATCTGATTGAAGATAGTGAAGCAGTTGTACCGGCCGATGCCGTTTCATTTACATTGTTACAAGAGCAGTTGCACTCAGTTCTTGATACTTTGTCAGAACGTGAAGCCGGCGTAGTTGCAATGCGATTTGGCTTAACTGATGGCCAACCTAAGACACTTGATGAAATCGGTAAGGTATACGGCGTTACTCGCGAACGTATTCGCCAGATTGAATCTAAGACAATGTCTAAATTGCGCCACCCTTCACGCAGCCAAGTTCTTCGCGATTACCTCGACTAAAAAATGGGTAACGCAAGAATTTATATCAATCCTGTTAGTGGTTCAATAAAAATTATTGGGCCAGTTGACTTTGTTGACCATGAAGGAAACGTGCTTGAAACCAAAGAAAATGTGAAGTTTTGTGGCTGCGGATTATCTAAAGACAAACCAAATTGTGATGGGTCACACCGAGATAAATTGGTTACGAAAGATAATTAGTTAGCAGGAGTTTCGACGAGCTTGTCGCTCTCGTCTTGAATCTTTGCTGCAACAACCTTTAGTTTTTCAGCGTATTCCTTGCCATGGTGTGAACAAAACATTAGTTCGCCACCAGCAAGAAGAACCACGCGGACATAGGCCTGGGCGCCGCATCGATCGCAACGGTCAAGGGCGTTAAGAGGTACTGATTCGAGCATTAATTGATCTGACATATCTCTCTCCGTTCTTAGTGTCCTACTTCCTATGGAACATCAAACCATGTCTTAATATTCCCCGCTCGCTAAAAGGAATTTATTTTCGTTAAATCGATGTTAATTCACTGTGGAAATATCGATATTTCCAGTATCTGAGACACATTCGGCGCGCTTAAGGCTTTATGGGCCCCTTGGAAGATAACCTTTCGCCCCGTGGCCGAAAAAGATATTGCAACCAATGTGCAGGATAGCTATACCGCAAAGGATTTAGCAGTATTAGAAGGCCTTGATGCAGTGCGCAAGCGCCCGGGTATGTATATCGGTTCTACTGACTCACGTGGCCTAATGCACTGCCTGTGGGAAATCATTGACAACTCCGTGGATGAATCCCTTGCCGGTCATTGCAAGAAAATTGAAATTAATCTTGAGGCCGATGGATCAGTTGAAGTTCATGATGATGGGCGCGGAATTCCAGTAGACAAGGAACCTAAGACTGGCCTGACTGGTGTTGAAGTTGTTTTAACAAAATTGCATGCAGGTGGAAAATTCGGTGGGGGATCTTATGCTGCCTCTGGTGGCTTGCATGGTGTTGGTGCATCAGTAGTAAATGCTCTCGCCTCACGTCTTGATGCTGAAGTTGATCGTGATGGCAAGATTTATTGGATGTCATTTCAACGCGGTGTTGCAGGAATCTTTGATGGCGATGGACCAAAAGCGCCATTTGAACCTAAATCAGGTCTACGAGTAATCGGAAAGATTTCTAGCAAAGTAACAGGCACTCGCATTAAGTGGTGGAGTGATCGCCAGATTTTCCTTAAAGAAGCCGAACTTGATTTAGAAGATATCTACTCACGTGCCCGCCAAACATCGTATTTAGTTCCTGGTTTAACGCTGATTGTTAATGACAATCGCACAAAAACTAAGACATCTGAAACATTTTTCCATAAGAGCGGAATCACTGAGTATTGTAATTTTCTTCAACCTGATGAACCGGTTGGCGATGTAATTCGTATCTACGGTACTGGTCATTATCAGGAGACTGTTCCTGTTCTTGACGATAAAGGCCATATGGTTTCTACAGAAGTTGAACGTGACATGGAAGTTGATATTGCAATGAAGTGGGGCAATGGTTTTGAAACCACTCAGCGCTCATTTGTAAACATCATTGCGACTCCAAAGGGCGGAACCCACGTTCTTGGTTTTGAGCGCGCGCTAGTGAAAGTTGTAAATGAAGCTTTGCGTTCTACTAAGACATTGTCTAATAAAGAAATAGATGTCATTAAAGATGACGTTCTTGAAGGCTTAACAGCAGTCGTCACGGTACGAATGTCTGAACCACAGTTCGAAGGTCAGACTAAGGAAGTTTTGGGTACCGCAGCTGCAACACGAATTGTTTCTGCAGTGGTTGCTGACAAGATGAAAGAGTATTTCAATACTTCTAAACGAATCGATAAGGCCAATGGTCGCTTGGTTCTAGAGAAGATTGCAGCAGCTTCACGTACACGCATCAGCGCTCGTGCACACAAGGATCTACAGCGTCGTAAGAATGCTTTGGAATCCTCCTCTTTGCCAACAAAACTGTCTGATTGCCGCTCAGAGGATGTAACCCGTACAGAACTATTTATCGTAGAAGGTGACTCGGCTCTTGGAACTACAAAAGCTGCACGTAACTCTGAGTTCCAAGCGATTTTGCCTATTCGCGGAAAGATTTTAAATGTCCAAAAGGCTTCTCTTTCGCAGATGCTTGAAGACAAAGAGTGTGGATCAATAATTCAAGTAATCGGTGCAGGTTCTGGAAAATCATTCGAACTTGATGAAGCACGATATGGACGTATTATCTTGATGTCAGATGCTGACGTTGATGGTGCGCATATTCGTTGCTTGCTTCTAACTTTGATGTATCGCTATATGCGCCCACTCATTGATGCTGGCCGTGTTTTTGCAGCTATCCCACCGCTTCACCGCATCGAAGTAATGGGTGGCGGCGGCAAAAAAGGTGAATACATTTACACGTACAGCGATGATGAGATGAAAAAGATTACTGCAGATTTAAAGAAGTCCGGCAAACGTTGGAAGGAACCAATTCAGCGCTACAAAGGTCTAGGCGAAATGGATGCAGACCAACTGCGTGAAACAACCATGGATCCAGATGCGCGTACTTTGCGACGGATTACTGTTTCAGATGCATCTGCAGCAGAAGCGATGTTTGAACTATTAATGGGCAGCGATGTTGCGCCGCGCAAGGAATTCATTGCAAATGCTGAAATTGATCGAGATCACATCGACGCTTAGCGTAGGCTTTGTGTATGCGTAAATTTCTAGCTGCATTAATAGTTCTAGCGGTAGCAATAACAATTAATACAGCAGCAATTGGGGCGGTAAAACCAGTCCCTGGTAAAACTTGCTCGAAAGCCGGATTGATAGTTACCTATCAAAAACTTGTGTATAGGTGCGTTAAATCTGGAAAAAAATTAGTGTGGGGTAAGCCCAAAGCCGCCAAACCAACAGCAGTGGTGCCCTCAACATCTGCAACGGCCAGCCAAACTCCAGTCAGTCTGCCCGAAGCTCAAGGTTTAGTTTTGAGCCAACCGAAGCAGTACCCAAAAATCGTTGGTGCATTACATGGAGCACCCGAAGTGAAAAATGTTGAAGTTCCAGCTGGAATTAAAGCCCCAGCATCAGATTCAAATGTAAAAATATGGATTTACTATCCGGATAATACCAATAAAGCTTTAGGCAACTCTGGATTATTTGTAAAAGCCGGAAGTTCCGAGTTTGCATTCATGCCTACAAACAGCGATGGAACTTTTTATGCACACTGGGTTGAGGGATCTTACGTAATTGATGTCGTAGAGCCAAATGTAGATTATCTACGCAAGCGTTATACAGCAAAAGTTGATTCGGCGGGAAAATTTAGTATTAATGATGTAGCTGAAAACTCTCGTGGATATTTCACTGTGACTGTAGATGAAATTCCAAAATTAAATACTGCACTAGAGGAGCTCAAATCGAAACTGTATTCTCTTGCAGCTACTCCCGTGTCATCTTTTAAATCCACTTCTGCATGTCAATTGGTAGATCAAGTAACTCCAAACCGCGGAATGCAAGTGGATCTATCAGCGGGATTTCCTAAAGTGCCTCAGAGATTGAGTTCCTTTGGGCGCATTAAAGCTCTGATAGTTCCGATTGATTTCTCAGACATTCAAGGTAAAGACAATACGGTTACCTATTTTTCAACAATTGCTACAAATGTTCGGGATTTCTATTACAAGCAGTCATATGGTGCAGTTGCATTTGATTTTGATATCGTTCCAAATTGGGTTCGTGCACCTTTCTCTTCCACAAAGTATGGAACTGGTGGCGCGGTTGGCACCGGCGATCCCAATGGATATCTCAATGCACTCATAACTTTGACCGATGGGGCAATTGATTACAGTGGGTATGATGCAGTTTATTATTTAGTACCAAAAGAGATGCCTATGGCAAATATGGGTTGGGGACCTGCAATTACATCTCCACATTGGATTAGCAATGGAGTCATTATTAACGGTGCCACTGGTGGTGCTGATATGTATTACAACGAAAATAACGGCGTTAAAGGCGGCACTTGGAAGTGGATGGCACATGAAACAGGCCATGCATTTGGACTTTACGACGAAGATTTACATCATCAAAGCGCCTCACTTGGTAACTGGAGCATAATGGCGATGAATTGGTCGAATCACGCAATCGAATTAGGTGCGTGGGATCGATACTTGCAGGGATGGCTTTCGCAGTCACAAGTCAGTTGCGCGGAAAAGTCATCACTCACGACAAATGGTGTGACTACAAAGATTTCACCTCTAGTGCGCCAAGACAGAGAATTAAAAAGCATCATGGTGCCGCTAAGTACTTCAAAGATTTTGGTGATTGAATCAAGAAAGAATGAGAGTTTAGATTTAATTTCAGCTAGCCATGAGGGAGTTTTGGTGTACACCGTAGATATGCTCAAAGGTCAGCTAGGTGGTGGTTATGAGATTCAACAAAGAATAGGTGCAATTAATTCTAACTATGAGGATGCCGCCTTGCGCACAGGGGATTCACTTACTATTGATGGAGTCAAAATTACTGTAGTAGCCCTCGATTCAACTGGAGACACAGTCAGAATAAGTAAGCCTTAGTCGATAGAGACTAAGTCGAAGTACTCGTCTTTCCATAGATCTTCATCACCATCTGGCAACAAAATCACGCGCTCAGGCTTTAATGATTGAACTGCGCCTTCATCGTGCGAAACCATAATTACTGAGCCTTGATATTCAGCCAGTGCGCCAAGAATTTCTGCACGAGATGCTGGATCTAAGTTGTTCGTTGGCTCATCGAGCAGTAAAACGTTAGCTGCAGAGACGACAAGAACGGCTAAGGCAAGACGTGTTCGCTCGCCTCCACTTAGAACTTTTACTGGTTTATGTACATCATCACCGACGAAGAGGAATGAACCGAGAGTATTACGTGCTTCAGGTTCACGAATATCAGGCGTTGCCGACATCATGTTCTCAAGCACGGAACGTTCGAAATCAAGGGATTCATGTTCCTGGGCGTAGTAACCGATTTTTAAACCATGGCCATGTTCTACTTTTCCGGTATCTGATTCAAGTTCTCCTGCCAAAATGCGAAGCAAAGTTGTTTTACCAGCACCGTTGAGTCCAAGGATTACAACGCGTGAACCCTTATCAATTACGCATGAAACGTCGGTAAAGATTTCAAGAGAACCATATGATTTTGAAAGCTCTTCACCGGATAGGGGAGTCTTGCCACAAGGAGCTGGAGTTGGAAAACGCAGCCGTGCAACTTTGTCGCTCACACGAACATCTTCAAGACCACTACGAAGTTTTTCAGCGCGACGAAGCATGCCTTGTGCAGCAGTTGCCTTAGAGGCCTTAGCGCGCATCTTCTCGCCCTGCTTCTGCAAAATCTCAGCACGCTTTTCAGCGTTAGCACGCTCTTTCTTACGGCGATGCTCATCTTGCTCACGCTGTAACAGATAAGCCTTCCAACCTAAGTTGTAAACATCAATGACGTTTCGGTTTGCATCTAAGTAAAAGACTTTATTTACAACGGTTTCAATCAAATTAACATCGTGAGAAATAATCACAAGGCCACCAGAATATTTAGCCAAGAAATCACGTAGCCACATAATGGAATCTGCATCTAAGTGGTTAGTTGGCTCATCTAGTAAAAGTGTTTCTGCGCCACTAAAAAGAATTCGAGCTAATTCAATTCGCCGACGTTGTCCACCAGAAAGCGTTGAGAGTTCATTGCCAAAAACTGCCTCAGTAACTCCAAGGGATGTTGCAATTGCCTCGGCTTCTGCCGTTGCTGCATATCCGCCGGCGGCACTGAATTCATGTTCGACTCGTGTGTAGCGTTCCATCGCTTTTTCAAGGGCTTCATCTTGCGCGGTTGCCATCTCTTCTTCAACTGCGCGCATGCGATGTGTAATTTGATCTAGATCTCGGGCTGAAAGAATTCGCTCTATAACTGTTCCGGGTTCATCACCAGTACGGGGATCTTGTGGCAGGTATCCAATTTTCCCCGTGCGATTTACCGCACCTCCCGCGGGCATAGTTTCACCAGCGAGAACTTTTGCAAGAGTTGATTTGCCTGCACCGTTTCGTCCCACAAAACCAATGCGATCACCGCTATTAATGCGCACGGTTACGCCCTTAACAAGCAGGCGAGCACCAGCTCGAAGTTCTAGCGCTTGGGTTGAAATCACGCCGTAGTTTAACGGTTATAGGTTAGGCAGCGCCAATTCTTGTTTTTCGAGGAGTGGCAAATGACTTAGCTACTGCAGTTAATTCAGCAGAAACTTGGGCTTTTATTGCATCTTCGCTCTTTAGTAGTTTTGCTAACTCAGCAATCGTCTCTTTGAGTTGCTTTTGCTCGGTATCAAGTTCTAGTTTGCTCATTTTAGTCAATCTACGAAGAGGCATATCCAAGATGTACGTGGCCTGTTCGTCATTTAACTTGAAATCTTTAATCAATTTCTCTTTAGCTTCTGCGGCGTCATCACTTGCACGGATAATTTTAATTACTTTATCAATGTCAATAATCGCCTTTAATAAGCCATCAACAAGTGTGAGACGAGCTTCGGCTTTAGCCTTTCGAAACTCACTTCGACGTCGAACAACTTCAATACGGTGTTCAATGAAAACTTTGAGCAGCTCTTTAATGCCCAGTGTTTGTGGTCTGCCTTTAACAAGGGCAACAGCATTGATAGAAAAGGCGTCTTCCATTGGAGTGAGCGCATATAGCTGCTCAAGGACGGCTTCTGGTTCAAAGCCATTCTTGAGTTCGATAACAACATTTGTGCCGGTTTGACCATCAGTTAAATCGATGATGTCGCTGATGCCTTGAATTTTCTTGTTTTTAACCAGGGCGGCAATACGCTCAACAACTTTTTCAGGTCCAATAGTAAATGGGAGTTCTTTGATGACAATTCCCATTTTGCGCGAAGTGACTTTTTCAATTTCAACAGTTGCGCGTACTTTGAAAGATCCTTTGCCGGTTGCATAAGCTTCACGCACGCCTTCAAGTCCAACGATTTCGCCGCCAGTTGGAAAATCTGGGCCAGGTACATATTTCATAAGCTGCTTGACTGTGGCAGTTGGATTTTCAATTAAGAATTTAGTTGCCGCAATTACTTCACCCAAGTTGTGTGGTGCCATATTTGTTGCCATACCTACGGCAATTCCCGAGCCACCATTAACGAGAAGATTTGGATATGCGGCAGGTAAAACTAGAGGCTCTGAAAGTTGACCATCGTAGTTTGGTCCAAAATCAACTGTGTCTTCATCGGCTTCTGCAACCATCGCCATTGCGGCAGTTGCAAGACGTGCTTCGGTATAACGCATTGCCGCTGGACCAGCATCAAGTGAACCAAAATTTCCGTGGCCATCGATAAGAGGCAGGCGCATCGAAAATGATTGCGCCATGCGGACGAGTGCATCATAAATCGCACCGTCACCATGTGGGTGCAACTTACCCATCACTTCACCAACAACACGTGCACTTTTTACATGTCCGCGTTCTGGGCGAAGTCCCATATCGGCCATCTGATGCAAAATGCGACGATGAACTGGCTTTAGACCATCGCGGGCATCTGGAAGAGCGCGTGAATAAATTACTGAATATGCGTATTCAAGAAAGGATTCTGAAACTTCTTTTGATACATCGATATCAACGATCTTGCCTGGGTATTCACCAGGTTTTGGACCGACAGGTTTCTTTCCTTTTGCTGCAGATTTCGCAGGACTCTTCGCAGTTGCCATGGGGAGCATTGTGCCAAGAGAGTTGCTTAATTTAGGGGAGGGCGCGCCCCAACGGTTGCAACACACTTTGCTGCCAGTGCGGTTCCAGCAGACAATGCTTGCTCTAAATCACTTGTTTCTAGCCACTTTGGAATAAATCCGGCGGCAAATGAATCACCAGCACCTGTTGTGTCGACAACATTTGTGGTGATTGC
>CAIQRN010000083.1 GCA_903874255.1 uncultured Actinomycetes bacterium | reverse complement strand
TTTAATAATCGCTAGGTTTGTTGCTACTCTTTCCCAGCATTACAGGGCCAAGGTTGTCCCGCAATTCTTTTATAGACAACAGGAGCTCATTGCCGTGGCTTTGTCATCTAACTATCCGCAAGCACAAGGTCTCTATGACCCTGCCCAAGAACATGATGCATGCGGTGTTGCAATGGTGGCAACGCTTAACAAGGTAGCAACGCACGAGATTGTCGAAAAAGCGCTCACGGCCCTGCGTAACCTGGAACATCGCGGTGCATCTGGCGCTGAACCAGATAGCGGTGACGGTGCTGGAATTCTTATTCGAGTTCCAGATAGTTTTTATCAAGCGATTACAGATTTTGATTTACCTGCGGCCGGGGCTTATGCAACTGGTATTGCATTTGTCGAACAGGGCGTAGAGGTTAAATCAGCGGTTGAAAAGATCGCTAAAGAAGAAGGTCTTGTAGTTTTAGGTTGGCGTGAACTACCAATTAACTCGTCTTCTCTTGGAAAAACCGCATTGTCTGTAATGCCAAACTTCTGGCAGCTTTTTATTGCAGGGTCAAATGGTGAAAAAGATTTAGCTCTTGATCGTTTAGCCTTTTGTCTGCGCAAGCGCGCCGAACATGGATTAAAGCTTTATTTCCCTTCTCTTTCCTCTCAGACAATTGTTTATAAGGGAATGCTTACAACTGGCCAGCTCGAAGAGTTTTTCCCAGATCTTTCAGATGAGCGCGTTGTTTCACCACTTGCTTTGGTTCACTCACGTTTTTCCACAAATACATTTCCTTCCTGGCCACTTGCCCACCCTTACCGGTTCATTGCTCACAACGGTGAAATCAATACTGTTAAGGGAAATCGCAACTGGATGCGTGCACGCGAATCACTTCTTGAAAGCGATTTAATCCCAGGAGATCTCAAACGTCTATTTCCAATCGTTGAAATGTCAGGTAGCGATTCAGCTTCATTTGATGAGGTTCTTGAACTTCTATATCTAGGCGGTCGTTCTTTACCTCATTCAGTATTGATGATGATTCCTGAAGCGTGGGAAAACCACGAGACGATGCCGCAAAACCGTCGTGATTTCTATGCCTTCCATGCATCACTTATGGAGCCGTGGGATGGACCTGCCTGTGTAACTTTTACCGATGGCCACCAAGTTGGTGCTGTACTTGATCGCAATGGACTGCGTCCTTCACGATTCTGGGTAACAAATGATGGCCTGGTTGTTTTGGCCTCTGAAGTTGGAGTTCTTGATATTCCAGCAGAAAACATTGCTCGCAAGGGACGTTTGCAGCCAGGCAAGATGTTCTTAGTTGATATTGAAGCTGGACGAATAATTGAAGATGGCGAAATTAAAGATCAGTTAGCTGACTCAGCGCCTTATGGAGACTGGCTACATGCTGGAATCGTTAAGTTAAATGAACTTCCTGCTCGCGAACATATTGTTTATCCGCACTCATCGGTTTTGCGCCGTCAACGCGCATTTGGTTACACCGAAGAAGAAGTACGCATTCTTATTACACCTATGGCCAAGAACGGTATGGAGCCACTTGGTTCGATGGGAACCGATACACCAATCGCTGCAATTTCAAATAAGCCACGATTGATCTTTGATTATTTCTCACAACTCTTTGCACAAGTTACTAATCCACCGCTGGATGCGATCCGCGAGGAGTTAGTTACAAGTCTTGGAACTTCAATGGGACCTGAACACAATTTGCTCGATCCAGGCCCAAGTAGTTGCCGTCAAATTTCTCTGGCATTTCCAGTAATTGATAATGATGAACTTGCAAAGATTATTCACGTTAATGCCGATGGAGATCATCCAGGACTTAGTGCGCATGTTGTCCGCGGACTGTTCTTTGTAGCTGGCGGGGGCGAATCACTTCGCGATCGCCTTGATGCAATTAAAGAGGAAGTTTCACAAGCGATCAATGACGGTGCTCGCATCATTGTTTTATCTGATCGCGATGCCGATGCTGAAGAAGCTCCTATTCCTTCATTACTTCTTACATCTGCAGTTCACCACCATTTAATTCGCGAAAAGACACGTACCAAAGTTGGTTTAGTTATTGAGGCTGGAGACGTACGCGAAGTGCACCACGTTGCACTTCTTATCGGCTATGGCGCAGCTGCAGTTAACCCATATCTTGCAATGGAAACCGCCGAAGACTTGGTTTTGCAAGGAGTCATTACTGGCATCACTCCTGAGAAGGCAGTGCGTAATTTAATTAAGAGCCTTGGTAAAGGTGTTCTTAAAGTTATGTCGAAGATGGGAATCAGCACCATCGCTTCCTATACAGGTGCACAGGTATTTGAAGCAATTGGCCTAAGCCAAGAGTTAGTTGACGAGTATTTTGTTGGAACAACATCACGCTTGGGCGGAGTCAACCTTGATGTGATTGCCCAAGAAACTATTGCACGTCACCACATTGCGTATCCACCTGGGGGAGCAGTTCCAGGAACTAAACGTCTTCCAATTGGTGGGGAATACCAGTGGCGCCGCGAAGGTGAGCCGCACCTATTTGATCCTGAGACTGTCTTTACTCTGCAACATTCAACACGCAATAAGCGCTATGACGTTTTCAAGCGCTACACAAACCGTGTTAATGATCAGAGCACACGTTTGATGACGTTACGCGGACTCTTTGCATTTAAAGAAGGAGTACGACCAGCGATATCGATTGATGAAGTTGAGTCTGCTTCACAAATCATTAAGCGTTTTTCAACTGGCGCGATGTCGTACGGCTCGGTATCACAGGAAGTTCATGAAACTTTAGCGATTGCGATGAATCGACTTGGCGGAAAATCAAATACCGGAGAAGGTGGCGAAGATCCTGATCGCTTC
>CAIQRN010000082.1 GCA_903874255.1 uncultured Actinomycetes bacterium | reverse complement strand
CCAACAGATGTCATTGTTAAGGTAGAAACCACAACCATTTGCGGTACTGATTTACATATTCTCAAAGGCGATGTGCCTGCAGTTACTTCTGGTCGAATCCTTGGCCATGAGGGCGTAGGAACAATCACTGAAGTTGGTGCTTCAGTAACTAATTTCAAAGTTGGCGATCGCGTCATAATCTCTTGTATTAAATCCTGCGGTGCCTGCAAAAACTGCAAAGCTGGTTTGTACTCTCACTGCTTAGGTGAAGAGGGAGTTTCAGGTTTAGGTTGGGTATTCGGCCATTTAATTGATGGAACCCAAGCTGAGTTTGTTCGTGTCCCTTATGCAGATAACTCATTGCACTTAATGCCAGCGGGAACTAGCGATGTTGAAGCTGTCATGCTCTCTGACATCTTGCCGACAGGCTTTGAAATGGGCGTTCAATATGGCGCAGTAAAACCAGGTGATGTCGTTGCCGTTATCGGAACTGGCCCAGTTGGTTTAGCAGCCATTATTACTGCAGGTCTTTATGGAGCAGCACGTGTGATTTCAATCGATCTCGATAAAAACCGACTCGAGAAATCCCGCGAGTTCGGAGCAACTGATGTCGTTGTTTCAGGTTCTCCAAAATGGCGTGAAGAGGTTATGGCCATGACTGATGGTGCAGGTGTTGATGTCGCTATTGAGGCTGTCGGTATTCCGGAGACATTTGAAATGGCAACTCAAATTGTGCGCCCTGGTGGCCATGTTGCTAACGTCGGAGTTCACGGAAAGCCAGTTTCACTAGCTCTTGAAAACCTGTGGATTCAAAATATCTCCATAAGTATGGGTCTGGTTAATACCAATACAACCCCACTTCTACTGAAGTTGGTGGAAAGCAAGAAGATTGATGCTGCGAAATTTGCAACTCACTTCTTTACTTTCGATCAATTTATCGATGCTTACGACACATTTAGTCGTGCGGCAGAAACCAAAGCACTTAAAGTAGTTATTACGCATAAGTAGTAACTCTCATTTAACTGTCGGTTACGTAACATTAGTAACCGACAGTTTTATATGAAGATGTATAGTCCTTTCCATGCCGAAGAAAATACATCCACTGACCCTTCCCGCAATCGCCCTATCTTTAATGACCGTTATTTCTGCCGTTGCCGGTTTGAATGTGGCACTCCCCTCAATCGCTCGAGATTTAGGGGCAACTCAAACGCAGTTGACGTGGATTGTTGATGCATACACCGTTGTATTTGCTGGGCTACTTCTTCTTTCCGGTGCATTATCTGATCGCTTTGGTCGTCGTAATGGACTTGTCTTTGGTTTAGTCATCTACCTGCTTGTTGCATCATGGGGATTGGTAGTAAATAGCGTCGATCATTTAATTATCCTGCGTGCAGTTATGGGAATTGGTGCGGCATTTATCATGCCATCCACTCTTTCAGTCATCACTGCTTCATTCCCATCAGAAGATCGCTCACGCGCTGTTGGCGTGTGGGTAGGTGTTGCTGGTGGAGGTGCATTTATTGGTTTGTTTGGAAGCGCATTCCTGATGCGCTATTACTCATGGCACTCATTCTTTGCAATGAATATGGTTCTTGCCGTGTTGGGTTTGGTTGGCGCGCTGACAGTTGTTCCCAACTCTGCCGATAAGACCGGGCGAAAGCTAGATGTGGCTGGCGGGCTGATTTCAATTCTTCTTGTGGGCGGATTGGTATATGCAATTATTGAAGGCGCAGAACTTGGTTGGAGTTCAACTCAAGCTCTATCTGGATTCTTGCTGACTGCGATAGCCCTGCCAACTTTTATTTTTGTTGAACTTCGTAAAGACGCTCCTTTACTTGATCCACGTCTATTTACCAACCGTGGTTTTACTATGGGCTCTCTTTCAATAACCCTGCAATTCTTTGGTCAATTTGGTTTTATCTTTGTTGGATTGCAGTTTTTGCAATTTGTCTATGGCTTAACACCTTGGCAGGCTGTGTTGCGATTAATGATCGTCCCTTTGATTGTTCTGCCGATGTCACGTGTGGCTGGAGTTCTTAGTAAAACTATCCCCCAGAAATATCTAGGATCCTTTGGCCTGTCTTTCTTAGCTATAGGAATGTTCGTATTTAGTACGATGCCTTTGACTTTCTCTTACAGACATTTCTGGACAGGTTTAGTTCTCTTTGCTTTTGGTATGGCACTTGCCTCTACCCCCGCAACAACCGCCATTACCAACTCATTACCTGTAGAAAAACAAGGTGTTGCATCAGCAGTTAATGATGTTTCACGCGAAGTCGGCAGCGCCCTTGGAATCGCAATTGTTGGGGCAATTCTTAACACCACATATCGAAGTGGAATGGCCGATGCGGTGCAAGGACTGCCAGCAGCCCTTGCTGACAAGGTTTCACATTCAATCGCTTTTACTTCCATGCCTGCCCCTGCTGGAATGGAAACCCAATTCGCTGCCTTGAAGCAAACCGCATATGAATCATTTCAGCATGGAACTTCTTTAAGCATGAGAATGATTATGTACGTTGCAATTGCAACAGCCATCACAATTTTCATTTTTGCACCCAAGAAAGTCCATGAAATAAGCTGATAAAAGTTTAAAAAGCCTTCTTCTTCTGGTCCATAATTTTCAAGATCATTGGGGTGAAGATTAACTGCATAGCCAGACCCATTTTACCGCCAGGAATCACAAGAGTATTCGGACGAGTCATCCAAGAGTTATGTAGCATCGATAACAAGTATGAGAAATCAATTCCTTTAGCATTTGTGAATCGAATAATTACCATACTCTCATCGGCAGTTGGAATATCGCGAGCAATGAATGGATTTGAAGTATCTACGATAGGCACTCGCTGAAAATTGACGTGCGTCTTAGAAAATTGTGGGCAGATATATTTCACATAGTCCGGCATGCGTCGCAGAATCGTTTCAACAACTGCCTCTTTAGAGTATCCACGGGTTGATTGGTCGCGGTGCATTTTTTGAATCCACTCAAGGTTAATAATTGGTACCACTCCTACTAGAAGATCTACGTGTTTCGATATATCAATGTCTTCATCGGAATAGGCACCATGGAGACCTTCATAAAAGAGAACATCTGAACCAGAAGGGATTTCCTGCCACGGTGTGAAGGTGCCGGGGCTTTGGTTAAATGGTTTAGCTTCAACATCATCGTGCAGATACAAACGAGATTTACCTGTTCCATCTACACCATATTGTTCAAAGAGATTTGCAAGATCAGGTAACAAATTGGCATCTGGGCCAAAGTGGCTTAAATGCTTTTCTCCTGCCGTTTCAGCTGCAGCCATCTTCTCGCGCATCTTAATACGGTCATAGCGGTGGAAAGAATCACCTTCAATAATGTGAGCGTTAATTAGTTCACGTCGAAAGATATGTTGAAAGGAGGCTTTCACAGTTGTTGTTCCAGCTCCTGAAGAGCCGGTCACTGCAATTACGGGAAATTTCTTTGACATCTGCTTCTCCTTTTTCTCTTACTTATCCAGATAAAGTGAACGTCCACCAAAAAGTGGTGAGTCATACGGGGTATCGGTTCCTGCATCAAACTCAAGGTGGTAACGCTCAACACGTTCGACCTCGCGCTTTGATCCAAGAATCACTGGAATGCGTTGGTGAATTGACGTTGGTTCAACTTCCAACATTCTGCCTCGGCCAGTACTTGCCCATCCCCCAGCTTGTTCAACTAGCATCGCCATTGGATTGGCTTCATACATAAGGCGCAATCGCCCAGGTTTGCTGGGGTCTCGAGTATCACGTGGATACATAAAAATTCCTCCGCGAAGAATAATTCGATGAACTTCGGCAACCATTGAAGCAATCCAACGCATATTGAAATCATGGTTTCGAACTCCGCTTGAGCCTTCTTTACACTCAGCTATATAGCGAGCAACGGGCGGCTCCCAGAACCTTGAATTGCTCGTGTTGATTGAATACTCAGAAGTCTCTTCAGGGATAGTTATAGAGGGATGTGTCAAAATAAAGTTTCCAGTATCGCGATCTAAAGTAAAGCCGTGCGTCCCACGTCCAAGAGTTAGTACCAGCATTGTTGATGGGCCATAGATTGCATAACCGGCAGCAACTTGGTTAATACCTTGTTTAAGAAAATCCTCTGTTACCGCGGGTGAGTTATCTTCCTTAGCCAAGATAGAAAATATCGTTCCTACAGAAACGTTGAAATCAATATTGCTTGAGCCATCTAGTGGATCAAAGAGTAGGAGGTATCGCCCAAGTGTCTGCTCTGCAGGTATTGGATAGGCAAGTTCAAGCTCCTCTGAAACCATGCCTGCTAATTGTCCGCCCCACTGGCACTGCTCAATAAAGGCATCGTTACTGATTATGTCTAGCTTCTTTTGAACTTCACCTTGCACATTTTCTACTTGAGCCGAACCTAGGTAACCACCAAGGGCTCCTTTGGCCAGCATTGCAGAGATGCTAATCACCGCAGTTGCTACATCGATCAGCAAAGAACTTAGATCGGTTAAGTCAGAGTCAAAACTGATCTCATTGATTAGAAATTTGCTCAGAGTTGTATTTGTTGAGCGCATTCTTAACCTTTGAATCCTAAGAGTTCGCGCCAACCTGGAAATAATTGATCAGAATCCCAATGGAAAGTTTCTAACGCTCCACGAAGTTCAGGATGAGTCAGTGCATATTCGGGTAGTGAAACACCTGCTTTCCACGCTTCTTCGGCTTGGCGTAATGACTTTGCACCGGCTGTGCCGCCGCCCTTGTGACCAAAAGCGCCACCGCCAGAAGTTTGAATAACATTAGAGTGACCTAGATTTTCAAAGAAGCCAGGTAGTCGCAGCGCATTCATTCCGCCAGAGATAATCGATGTTGAAGCCTTCATTCCATTCCATTCTTGGTGGAAAAAAGGGCCATCAGTGCTGTCATTTTCTAAAACAAAGGCAAGGTTTTTATCTTTCTTCTCGCCTTCCATTTTTCCGTAGCTCATCGTGCCAACATGCATGCCGGAAGCACCGATTATGCGAGCCATCTTGCAATGTACGTATGAGGTATAGCCGCGCATACTTTGTGGGCTAGTAACAGCTCCGTGACCTGCTCGGTGATAATGAAGGAAAGTATTTGGAAAACGGCGTCTGGCCGTTGTAACTGCAGTTCCTCCCGCAAGGTATCCATCAACTAAGAAGGCGACATGGTCAGCATTTTCCCCAAAGGCCTCCAAGATGAACTCACCTCTAGCGATGATTTCAAAGGGATCATCTGCCGTTATATTTGCCGAAAATAGCTTAGCTTCGCCTGTTTCATCTTGTGCGCGACGCATTGCATCTGCAACAAGAGGAATTGTCTCTTTCAACGGAGCGTAAGTTTGGTTTCCTTGTGGTTCATCATTTTTAATAAAATCTCCACCGAGCCAAAATTCATGGCAAGCATCTGCAAATGGCTTTGGACGTAAACCCAATTTTGGTTTAATAATCGTTCCAACAACCATTCCACCATTTACAAGTGGTTTTCCAAGAACTCTCCACATATCAGCAATGTTTTTATTTGGTCCATCAAAAAGGGCTAAGAAGGTTGGCGGGAAATAGAAATCGTGCATCTTTCCATATTCGACATCGCCCATGCCTTGGTTGTTTCCAATAGTCAGAGTGAGAAAAGATGCAATCATTGCTTTGCCATCAGTTATATTGCGATCAAAGAGTTCTAGCGGATAAGCAATTTTCATTACCTCATTGGTTGGGTCGATTTCATAAACAAGGGCATCGATACCTCGTGTGAAATCATCGGTTGTGCCCACTTCAACATTTGTTCCAGTTGAGGATTCAGCGGCAAAGTGTGCAGCAGTGGATAAGAAATCTGCATTATCTTTTGGCCTCATTACATAAGCACAAAGAACATGCTTTCCTTCGGCAATTAAGTCAGCCTCATTTAAATCAAGACGGGCATATCTATTGGACTGGTCCATTGCTTCACCCATATCTCTGTTGGCCGCTTCTTAGGTGCAGAGATTGTGACAGTCAATGAGTTATCACTGAATAGCGAACTGCGGTGGTAGCACTTCTCTAAAACTAGGCTTTCTTAACGATGCTCGATTTCAGGTTCATTGGACCAAATCCATCAACCTTTGCATCTATATCGTGATCTCCGGGACCATCCACAAGGCGAATATTGCGGACCTTCGTGCCAACTTTGAGCGGTGTTGAACTGCCCTTCACTTTCATATCTTTAATGATGGTTACGTCATCACCGTCGGCCAAGATATTTCCAGCTGAATCCTTAATCACTCGCGGGGCATCCGCGCCAACTTCGGCTTCATTTGGATTCCATTCATATGCACATTCGGGACAGACCAGGAGTTCGCCCATTTCGTAGGAATATTCAGATTTGCACTTGGGGCACGGTGGGAGTTCGCTCATGTTCACAGTTTAGCCTGTAGTAAAATCTGCACATGACTTTTTCAGGACTTAACCTTCTCGGCGCACTTCTAGCCTTTGTTGTTTCATTCATTAGCGGTGCAATCTGGTTCGGGCCAAAGACTTTCTATCCAGTCTGGATGAAAGCCCGTGGCATTGAATCTGGCCAGCTAAATTCCAATCAAAATAAGCCAGTCTTGCTCTTTGGTGGCACGATTATTGGAGTATTGGTTCAAACGCTTACTTTGGCTTTGATAATCAACTCGCTCCAGAAATATGAGCCAAACTTAGGAATTCTCGACGGCGCTGGCATTGGCTTTGCTCTAGGCGTTGGTATTTCAATGTTCTCTTCACTTTCACATCGCCTCTTCGGTGGAGAAAATTTGAAAGTCTGGATCATCGAGACCGCCAATGATGCAATCAATCTGACAATTGCTGGGGCAATCATCGCTTTCTTTAACTAAGCCAATATCGTCACATTCAATAGGGTCAAGATTCCCAGAATTGCAAAAACTGCTGCGGCAATACCATGAACGAGTTTCATTGAGACTTTCTCTGCAAACTTATTACCGATAAAGACTGCTGGCACATCAGCAATAAGCATTCCAAGAGTCGTGCCCATGACTACAAGAAGCACGCTGGAATAGTGTGCCGCTAGTGCCACCGTTGCAATCTGCGTCTTATCGCCCATCTCGGCCAAGAAAAAAGTGATTGCTGTTGCACCAAAGACGCCGTAGCGACTTGCAATTGAACTTTCTTCATCTTCAATCTCATCAGGAATTAACGTCCATATTGCCATGGCAATAAATGAAATACCCAAAATCCAACTCAATGTAGTTTTACTCAATACTGTGGTAATCCATGCACCAAGTGCACCGGCAAAGCCATGGTTAACAATGGTTGCCGCAAATATGCCCAAAATAATTGGAACAGGTTTCTTGAAGCGTGCTGCTAAGAGAAAGGCAAGCAGCTGAGTCTTATCCCCCATCTCGGCTAATGCAACGACGCCAGTTGAAAGAAAGATTGTGCTGATCATTGGCTTAGTATGCATTAACATTTCTTTATAGGCACCCACCCATCGCGTGAGGAAGAACATGCACGAGTACGAAAATGAAGCCAAGGAACGCTGGGGCGATACCGATGCTTATCGCCAATCCTCAGCAAAGAGTTCCAAGTACTCAAAAGAAGATTTTGCTGCTGCCAAAGTAGATCAAGAAGCCGCTACCGAGCTCTTTGTTTATGCCTTTGGAAATAGCCTGCCCATTGATTCGCCAAAGGCAAAAGAGGCCGTTATCGCTCATCGAGCAGCCATAACTAAATGGTTTTACGATTGCTCGATTGAGATGCAAAAACAGTTAGCGATCATGTATGTAGAAGATCCACGATTTAAAGAGTATTACGACGGACGTGTACGAGGTCTAGCCCAATACGTCCATGATGCAATCAAAGCTCAGTAACTTTAATGAAGTGGGCGTAATTCGACTTTTCTGTTGCAGGCTTTAGATGCTTGAAAAGCCAATTCTTTTGCAATCTCTGGGTTTTCAGCCTGAATCAGCCAGAAGCCACTGAAGTTTTCGGCAGCATCGAAAAGAGGTTTACCGGTACTTAAATTTGCATCATTGCGATTATCGATAACCGTTGCAGTCTCTGGCTTCTCTAATCCCCATGCATATATCCATTGATTATCTGCTCTAAGTTGATCGTTAAAGGCATCGATTGCCTGCATTTCTTCAGGCGTGCCTAAGCCTGATAGATCATCAATTACAAAAATCATGAACTTTTTCATGGCCAAATTATAAATGTATTCTTAGCAAAGCGCTTATGACTCTGTTTCAACCTCAAAGGCCCACAAATCTAATTCATCTAGATCAACTGGCTTAAATCCCTTTGCTTCCAGCGCCGATGCTATTTGGGCTCGATGTTCAGTAGCGTGATGAATAGCTTGGGACAAGATGGTGGATCTCCATCTCTTAACTAAGTTTCCTGAATAATTCGTAAATTCAATTTGAATATCTTCAAGTTTTACACATTCTATAAGTGCGCTATCTACAGTTGCAGCTTGCTCCCTTATCCGAGCAAGATCAGAAATCCGTTTAACATCGTCAATACAAGGATCGCCAGGCTTGGTTAAGGCGGGAATCCCACTAATGCGATAGGCATAATGATCACCAGAATCAACAATATGGTGAACTATTTCAGCGACAAACCATTCAGGATTGGTCGCAAATGCGCTTAGCGATTCTTGAGAAAGTGTCTGCAGAT
>CAIQRN010000081.1 GCA_903874255.1 uncultured Actinomycetes bacterium | reverse complement strand
TTCTTCAAAGAGCTTTATAACACTGAGAATGCAAAGAAGATTGCAGATTCAGGAACAGTTCTTCTTCTGAAATCCCTTGCTAGCGGAAGCCTTGATCCACTGACTGCGAAAATCAATGCTCTGCTAGATGGAGCAAAAGTTGTTGTTGCACCACCTGATACCGGTTTTGCACTTCCAGTTGCCGATGCATTAAATGCGGCGCAAGCCGAAGTAATTGGTGGCAAGTCGACACCACAAGCCGCACTTGATGTGGCGCAAGAAAAGGTTGCTGCACTTAAGTAAACTTTTCGATCAGTAGTACATAAGTAGGCAAGCGACCAGGAAGGTAGGGGAATGAAACCGACAGCACGTTGGATTCCCTACTTCCTGGTCGCTCCTGCTTTTACTATCTTTGCAATTGCAATTCTTGGACCAATCATGGCCACATTTGGTTTAAGCCTGACCGATTGGAATGGTTTTAGTACGCCAAGTTTCGTTGGCTTTGAAAACTTCACCCACGCATTTCATGACAAGATTTATATGAATTCGTACTGGCATGTTGCCGTTTATGTAGCTGCCACTTTAATTTTAGAAGTTGTCATCGGATTATTACTAGCCGGGCTGGTTAGCTCAAAGTCGAATACAACTTTTTACCGCGTTGCTTTCTTTACCCCCGTGATGTTGCCGCTTGTTGTTATCTCTGTCCTTTGGACTTTCTTACTTAACCCTGATTTAGGAATTCTTAATCGCTTATTAGGCCAACTAGGTCTTGAATCCTGGCAACATATCTGGCTGGGCGATCAATCAACTGCGCTGCTTTCTATCTCAGTAATTTCGGGTTGGATCTTTGCCGGCTTCTATATGGCAATCTTTTATGCAGGTTTCCAGCGAATCCCGAGCACCATTATTGAATCTGCGCGATTAGATGGTGCAACAGAGTGGCAACTACTGCGTGGTATCAAGATTCCAATGATTAAGAATTTGACTGAAGTTGCTATCTTGCTTTGTTTTACTGGCGGTATTCAAGTATTTGATTTGGTCTATGTATTAACTAACGGTGGACCATATGACACAACCCAAGTACCAACTACCTATTTAGTTCGCGTTGTTTTCCGCGATCAGCAGATGGGTTACGGCTCCGCGCTAGCTGTTATTTTGACTCTTGTTGTAGTGGCAGTTGGTTTGCTCTATAACAAATTGCGCACCAAAGATGATTTGGTGGTGGAGTACTAATGAAACGTAATCCAATTTTTCATATAGCTATGATGATGTATTCGCTCATTTACTTTGTGCCATTGCTTTGGATGGCGCTTTCTTCGCTCAAGAGCAATGAAGAAATCACTATGAATCCTTTGTCATTACCAACCAGCTGGGATTTCAGCGTTTTCGGTGAAGCTTTCATTTCAGGTGGCTTGGGCAAATATGCAATCAACAGTGCGATTGTCACTGGCACATGCACCAGCGCAGTTTTACTCTTTGGTTCAATGGCCGCTTTTGCATTCTCACGACTGAAATTTAAATTCTCAAAGCAGTTAATGGCCCTGATTACTTTAGGATTAATTTTGCCTCTGCAGTCCTATTTCATTGCACAGAACGCCCTCTTTGATTTTCTTGGAATCAAAGACACACGCATGGCTTTAATCTTGCCTTACACCGCAATGGGTCTGCCGCTGGCAATCTGGTTATTCCGCGCGTATATACAAAACCTGCCCAAAGAGATTTTTGAAGCCGCGCGCGTTGATGGCGCAAGTGATTTAAAGGTTTATCAAACTATTTTGATTCCAATGCTCAAGCCCGGTATCGCCACGGTTGCTGTATTTACAGTATTGAGCGCGTGGAATGAATTCTTGCTGGCCCTGGTCTATATTCAAAACGATGATCTAAAAACTATTCCAACTGGCTTGCTTACCTTCTCAACCCGCTATTCAACGAATTATCACTTACTCTTTGCCGCCCTGACTATTGTTACCGTACCAATGATTATTGTGTACGTAATCTTTAACCGTAAAGTTATTGAAGGTTTAACTGAAGGCGCAGTTAAGTAAGTTAGTTATAAAGATCAATAAGCGGGCGATATTTATCAAATAATTTCGCATTATTTTCATCGCCATTAGCTAAGTTGCTGCTCAAGAATATTTCAGGGGCAACCCCGCGTTTAACTAATTCAGCCACAGTTCCAACGACCACAGATTGCAGCAGCGCCCCGCCAATAACAGTTGATGTTGGCCCAACTGACATCAATGAGCCAGCAACTTGTACTGATGCATCACCCACGACACCTGAATTATCTAAAACCACATCGGCCAGCTGATGAATCTTCTGCGCCGCATTTGATCTTGCCGCACCGCTAGTTGCATGGTTAATACTTGTCACCGCAATTACCGATGCACCCGCAGCTTTTGAAAGATTGACTAAATCAATAGTGACTTGGTTGCCACCGCTATTTGAAATAACAATCACCACATCACCGGCGGCGACAGGATGCTTATCCAATAACTCTTGGGCCAAGCCAGGCAAACGTTCATTCTGACTGCCTTTAACGACATCTTTATGGAGCATTAAACGCTCATCCAGAATCGGATAGACGGCAGCTAAACCACCTGCGCGATAGAAAATCTCTTCGGCTAATAAATGCGAATGCCCAGTGCCAAAGGTGTGAATCATTTTGCCCTTTGATAACGCATCGGCAAATAGCTGCACGCAATCAGCAACTGCGCCATGTTGGGTCAGTGCAACCTGCCCCAACAAATCCTGGGCGTTGAGCAAATACAAGTTGCTCCAAGTTTCGGTACTGATGTGCGAACTGTGAATCACAATCTCTTGATTGTGCAGCGCATTATCTTCGGCAATCTTTCGCGCACCGGCTAGCGGTTCGGCAGTTGAATTCACAAATTCAATTCCTAGATCTTTACCACCTGCTACAACTTGGCTGTGGAGCAAGCCATCGCGGGGGATTGCGCCTCCAATAAGTGCCACAGTTTTAACGCCAGCGCGTGAAATAGCAATCTTGATAAGTTCCACGATTTCTTCGGCCGCTTGTGAAATTATCAACGAAGCCTGGGCATCACCTTCACTTGCTGCAGCAACAACCATTGGAGCAAAAGCGGCAATCTGTGTTACTGGATTAGGCAATTGATGTAAATAATCCGCCAACTGCGCCGCCGGCACATGATAAAAATCAGTCGCCGATTTCAACAAGCTAGTAGTTGGCCCGCGCCCTTCATCGGCGCGCAGCGCAGCATTAACTCCACTTCGCCCGATCCAATACCCACTTGCTTCATCACCAATTAAATAGCCATGGCCCGTTAGTTCAAATTTATTCTCACCGGAATCAACCAAGGCAGTTATTCCAGTACCAACAGCAATCGTTAAATCTGCTTGTGTTTGACTACTTAACGCTGCAGCCTTGGTATCTGAAACAATTATCAACTGTGAAAACTTTAATCGCTGCCAAATCGCGGCAGCTAAAAGTTCACGATCTTCAATTTTTTGCGGAATCGCCGCCAAACTCAAGACTAAAGTTTCAACTTCGCTCACTTCATAGGGGATTGTGCCCACAATTGATTGCGCCAAATCAAAGGCCAACGATTGTGTATGTCGTACTCCGGCACCAGAAAACTCTGTGCCACCAATAGATTCAAAGCCGCGCAAGCGAGTTCCACCGGCATCGATAGCGATATAGCTACCTGCAATGCTTGCCAACGTATCTACCTCTTTCCATGCGCGAGGGTACGATTATGGCGTGAAAGAGGCGCATTTAGGTAGTGGTGTGGTGTTGCGCTCTGCAACTGCCGCCGATCTTCCCGATTTACTGCGCATCTGTTTACAGACTGGCGACTCCGGTAAAGATGCCACACACCTTCATAAACTGCCCGAACTTGTCGGAGATATTTATGTCGCCCCATATGTTCTACACCAACCCGATTTTGCATATGCCCTAATCGCTGACAACAAAGTAGTTGGCTACTTGCTTGGCGTTCTAGATACTCAAGCATTTGAAAACACGTTAGCCCAAGGTTATTGGTCAACCACGAAAGCAAAATATGTCCAAGTAGATTCTGAGATCACAGCCTCAGATCAAGATCTGCTTAAAGATTTAGCTAAGCAAGGTTTTAGCGACCCAGCATTAATTGCGAAGTATCCATCACACCTGCACATCGACATCCTTGAATCACATCAAAGCGCGGGTTATGGCAAAGCCATGATTGCCTACTTACTGGATGAATTAAAAACTGCAGGTTCAACTGGGGTGCACCTACACATGTCTTCAAAGAATGATCGCGCCCGTGCCTTTTATAAGAAGTTTGGCTTTATCGAAGTCACCGAAGATGCCAATGAATGCATCATGGGCTTAATTTTCTAATTCAAGATACCCTTGAAACCATGACCGCCAGACAAGAGTTTCGAACACTTAAAACCTATAACGATTTCGAAATTCGCGAGTACATGCCCTGCGTTATCGCCGAAGTTAAAACCAAAGCAAATTTTTCCGATGGATCAAGTGCGGCATTTGGCTCTCTCTTTAATTACATATCAAAAGGCAATACCGCATCACAAAAAATTGCCATGACCGCCCCAGTTATTGCCGCCCAAAATGTAGAGACCAACAAATCAGATGACTGGTTTGTCTCTTTCGTAATGCCCGCCGGAAGCACTATGGCCGATATGCCAGATCCAAATGATGCACGCGTAGTTTTACGCGAACTAAAAGCAGAAAAATGCGTGGCCTTATCCTTTCGAGGCAAAGCAACTGCCGAAGTGGCCAATAAGAAAATCGAAGAACTTCGCTCGGCTGCGGCCAAAGAAAACATTGCGCTGTCGGATGAAACGAGAGTCTGCCGCTTTGATCCGCCCTTTAAGCCAGGTTTCCTGCAATACAACGAGATTGTTATCCCACTATCTGAGTGAAGCCTAAGTAAACAATCGGTGTGTTTACTGAAATTCGCCCCAGTTTGTAGGAAAGTTATCTCCAGAAATCCTTACTACTTCAACGGAGAGGCAGAAAAATGGATCAACATCTCATCGCACAACGAGCACACAACGCAGAGCTCGGCTTTAACACCACTCGCATGACATTTCTTATGGGTAATGCAGCCTCGATTGCAATTACCTGTTTTGCTCATTTGAACAGCCAGACTCAATTAGCCTTGACTGCGTTTGTAATCATTCTCAATATCGCCAGTTTCTTATCTTTTGATACAGAGCTCAAGATGTTTGCAGCACTTTCTCAAGATGTTGGCGATGAAAACTCTGTATATGCAAATGGCGGCAAGCAAACTCCATGGGGAGCTTTCCGCATCTTCTGCTTGGTAATTTGCATTGTCGCTGCGGTGACGCAGGTGATGGCAATAAACGCTTAAATTTTAGAAAGTATAAAGAGGGGCTGGCTCATGCCGGCCCCTCTTTATATTTACTTCCTACATCATTTCCATCTCTCACCGCACGTATTGCACTGGAAGTAATAGTTCGCCAGATTCCATTTCTGGTCGATATCGGTACTACGGCACATCGGACATTGCCGGTTAGCTACATTTCCCATAACTCATTTACCTTCTTTCTTCAACTTTTTTGGCCCACAGCCCTTGTTGTGTTCTTTGACAAATAATTTCGCCTCGCTATCTCTTGCCTGCACTAAGTATTCGCCGCACTCCTGGCACATTGCGTTCCAGAGATAATCATTAATGCTTTCCTTAAAGGTGAAATTAACTATTAGTGCCACTGTTGGTACTTTCAACGAAGGCAAACTCATATGACCTTTTACCAGTTGCAGTTTTTCGAGTTCAATTTCACGCAGCTTTTCTTGAATCACATTTGAAACAAAAACTGCTTTTTCTTGATCAGCCTCGGCATTTTCATGGAGCACCAAACCGCATGTGCATTCTTTCGTGCCAACTCCGCTGACATATAGAAAGTGCAGCCCCTGTCTTTGCCAGCGCCGTAAATTGCCGTAGAACAACCGCGCTCGATAGCGCCCGTACTTTTCCCTATCTGGAGCGGCATCTAACTTCTGCTTTAGATCCCGAAGATCGTCAGCTGTAACTGCGTTGTATTCGTGACTGATTGTGTAAGCAGATTCCTGCAGGAGGGGAGTTCCTGCAGAACCTGACTTCACTTCTTTACGCAGCTTCATGTATTGCCTCGCTTTCAGTAATCCCTTCAACGCTGCGGATGCGCCGAAGGATTTCCTGACCTTCATGAACTCGACCTTTGATAATTAATATCTCGGCGATTTCTTTTTCAACCTTTACGAAGAACTCCCATGGTTGGCGCCCTTGTTCGTGCGCTAACTCTTTTGCCGCCTCCAAATGCTCTAGCGCTACATCTTGTTCATCCTGTATTCGCCAAGCTATTCCTATGTAGTACTGCAGCCACCACATCCGCCGGTAGTCACGCACCGTTGTAAAGAAATCAAGTGCCCGCTGGCCATACTTCAAAATATGCGGCCCATATGCAAGTTCGACATAGATTTCAGCAATCTCGCCATCACAATAAGCCAGATCATCAAAGTCTTTGTCCTCTTTGAAATACCTCCTGGCTTGCTTTAACTTCTCGACCGCATCGTGTAATTGCCGCAACTGATGCAAACACATTCCGATGTTCAGATAATCAATTCCCAAAGATCTATCTTGGGCTAAATGATCTGTCAATGCGATTGCCTGGTGATGACATTGCATCGACTTCTCGAACTCATCTGCGCTGTAGAAATGCCTTCCTTGATCTCGCAGAAGATCGGGCACTAATTCGATATCAAATCCTTTGGCCGCCTCGATGGCTTTGCCCAGCGCTTCGGCCGCTTCTAACCTCTGGCCTAGCTCTACGTGAATCCTTGAAGCTGCCATATTCACTTCATAGAGTTCAAGTCGATAATTATTTCCTACTTCGGTTTCAAATAACTCTCTGGCTGTCTCACACATTGCCAGTGAATCCTTGAACTTACCTTTTTCGAATGAGATTCGACTTAGGTAAAAATATGCTTCGGCGCGTTTGGCCCCTTCGCTTTCGGCCACCTGCTGCCACAATTCTTTTTCCATCTGCTCTTGCGAGTTTTCTCTATTCACCTCTTCCTTCCTTACCGTGCGCCTCTAATTTATTAGCCGGAACCGACAAATCTCTCGCTCCGCCCGTTGATCCATACACGGCAATGCCATGTGCATGGAGTGATCTACTTGAATGTTCAGTAGACATAACAAACCTGGCCCTAACTGGGCTCTTAAACAAAAGAGACCCGCTACTTCCGACGGTGTCCATCATCGTCGGCAGGTTTTCCTTTAGGGCCACCGGACGCGGGTCGTACTGCGCGGAGGGCAATAAGCAAGCTAAAGGGCTTAACGCTTATTTCTTAACCTAGGAAAAATATAGCAGAGGGGAGTGACAAATTTCAAAAGGGAAACGCATCACGGAGTAGTCACTAATTTCAAATTTGGTGCATCTTGCATGTGAGCAGAATTCGGACAAGACTTCCCCGATGGCTATCCTCCACACCGAACTCCCCAGAGATTTATTGGGGCACCACGGTGAGTATGTTTTAGGGAAGCACCTATCTGAAATTAGGAATGCAAAATATGAACTCTGGTTTGATGTGCACTATTTGCCTGGGGTGCCCGATTTAGATCTTATAATTTTTGACGAATACGCAGGTCTGTTTTTATTCGAGGTAAAATCGATGAAGTTGGATTCGATACAGACTTATAACCTCAATGAATTCGTACTCAAGAAGGATTCTCCAAAGCAACATCCTGCCCGTCAAGTACTGACTGGCTCACTAAAATTACGCGACTATTTAAAGCTTTACCATGGAAAGAAAAATGTGCCTACCACGATTCCTTTTATACAAACTGCTGTGCTCTGGAGCGAAATAACTCGAGCAGAGTGGAATGCTCGATTTACTGATCCGCGGATTCAGATCCAATCTAAGGGTATGGCTTTTAAAGATGATTTTGAAACTTATGAATCAATCATTAAATGCCTGAAACAAATTGTGGATTCACCAATTCATGGAACACGTACACCTCCACATTGCCGCGGTGATCACGATGGCGTGAGCGAATTTCGAACTGCAATTGCACCTTCGTCTAATGTCATTGAAATAACGCAAGGTATGAAAGATGAAATAGCTCGCCCAGTCGCCCAATCGAAAGATTATGGAAGCAAATATGCACCACCTGGGTCGTTCAATGTTTCGTTTGAAGGAGCACCTGGAACCGGTAAAACCACAATTCTTAGGGAAATTGGTTTGAAACATGCAAGTTTGGGCGGTGCCGTATTGCACATTTGCTTCAACAAAGTTCTTGCTGCTGATCAACGTCGCGAATATCAACTTTTAAAGAAAGACGTAGGAGATTACGGATTCATAGATGTGTTTGATGAATGGGCTTTTTATAAATCGCTTGGATTTAGTAAAGGAATTAGTGGGCGCGCATCATTGAAAACAGATTTAGTGGCTCTCATGCAATCTATCCCAGAAAATGAGCGGGTACTTTATGACACCATCTTAATAGACGAATCGCAGGACTTAGTACAGGAACTTTTTGAAATTGTGGAAATGGTGGCTCGGCCAAATGCATCTTGGTTCATTGCATATGGCAAAGGTCAGGAGCTATATAATTTTTCTGACGGTGGAGTTCACCCAAGTCCTTGGCTACAGGAGTGGTTTAAAAAAGCTGAGCGCGTAATATTAAAGCGCTCATTCAGAAATTCCACTCGTGCCTTTCTATTAGCACAATCATTTTGGGAGAATTTTTCAGATATTAAACTAGGAAAAGAATGGATTCAACAAAAACTCTTGCAAAAACCAACACCTAGTGATCAATTTGAATTTGATCTTGGGTTGCCACGAATGGATAATGACTTCAAAATAGAACGTCTAGCGCAAGGCTCTGGGCGAGATCCTTCAATTCGTTCAGTCATTCTCTCCACTTTAGAAGATGCAAAGAAAGCCAACCGAGGAATGGATTTGTTGATTGCGGTAGCGAAGCCTTTATCGTCTGATTTCAGCGCCGGGAAAAGTGATGAAACAAGTTATTTCTCAGTGAAATCTGCTCTCGAAGAACTGGCACCAGTGCTAAATTTGAAATTCCATGATTTAGTTCCACAAGAACAAAGACGTGAGTTAACGCAACTTGGTGCGATAAGAATTGCAAACCACCAAGGTATTCGCGGCCTCAGCGCTTCACATGTTCTCATTTTTGATCTCGATCAACTCGAAAAATGGTGCGACAAACCGGGGAATACGACTTATCCACCTATAAAGAATCTTGGTTACGTTTCACTTAGTAGATCTAAAGCTTCTACCATTTTGGCATTTAATGGGAATCCTGATGCTTCAATCGAATCCTACTTGGAAGAATCTCTGTCATTTATTCGCGAGAAATCACTATTGCCGGAGTTATAGATATTTTGAAGCATTCGGATGTGGATAAGATTCTCAGTATTCTCCGCTCAATTTGAGTTCCAAAATTTTAATCTCTTGATTAGGCTTTGATTATGAAATTAACACCTGGGGAGTTGTATTTTGTTCGGGAGACAGATGTCCTAACAAATGAAGTTTCGAATTACGTCAAAATTGGACTAGTGCGTGAAGAGGAGGGCAGGTCTAGCCAAGACCGTACCTCGGAGCATCAAACTGGCAATCCCCGCACCCTGCATGTTGATACCGTGATTAAGAGTCCTGCAATCTCTGAAATCGAAAAAATCATGCATAACTTACTTGCAGAGAATCGCATATCTGGCGAATGGTTTAATTTCACCCCCGCTGAATTAAAAGGCGCCATTGCTCTTGCACAACAACTTGCAAGTGAGGCTTTGGCAAATGCTGAAAAGTTTGCTATTGCAGAGTCTTTTAAGAATAAGGTTTCCCAAAAATCTCTAATTACCCCGACTCCTGATATTCTGCTGTGGCATGAATTGTTGCTTAAATCTGAATTGAAGATCAAAAAATGCGATTCACTTGATACTCAGATCCGCGAAATCTTCCGGATTAATCACGCGAAACCGCAGGAGACCGCTTCAAAAGACAACACTGAACAAGTAAAGGAGGAAATTGGAAAATTCTCTAAAGTTCAAGAGCGCAAAGCAAAGTTGATTTTTGATGTAGCAAACTTTCAATCGTCCTACCCTGATCTCTATGATCAATTTTCAGATTCGAAAGTTCGTATTGCGCCCTCTTTCACAATTACACGCCCAAAAGATTCTTTAATTTTGCTAAGTGATATCGACCCAGAACTTTTTGAGATAGTTTCCGAAGTAGAGTATTTATTGGGCAATTTTGCCGAAGGCGAAACTTCACTCGAAACATTGCACACCAAAAGCTTGCAGCTAATCGGACACAATGCTCGAGCATCTTGGAATAAGGAGATAGCCCACGCAAACCTTCAAGCTTTTTGTCAGGACGCCGGGGGAGTTGTGGGTGTATGCAAGTGGACGCGCACCTTGAAGGAAAGCAAAGTGTTTAACGAAAAAGCTTTCGTAAGCGCCTTTCCAGATTTGGCAAAAGAATTTTCTGTCGAGGGTGAAGCCAAGCAAGCAATCATTATGAATCGAAAGCGTAGCTACGTCCCACGAAGGGGGTCATGACGAGCTGACGGCTAGCCGTCACGTCCCCAAAACCCCGATAAAACTACGACCAGTCACATACCGAACACTTGTTCGAAATCCGTGCTACTCTCCGCTTCCCCCAAAAACACGCTCCAAGCCTCCCTGTAACACGGGCAAGCCCCAGCCCGCCTCCCACATTCGTCAGTCACGCAGAGTAACTTCTCCACTCCGTCCGAAGCTCCATTGCCTGTAAGAAAGGAAACGGTGAGTACAGAAAACAAACCCAATGAAAAGGAGTTATGGAAAAAGATTCCATTAACTCAAGGCGAAGATCGCGCCGATACATATGTGCAACTTAGCCACTTGGCCTATGACCGCGGCGATCACGCCGCATCCCTTGCACTGTGCCAAAGCGCTCGCGAGATTTATGAAGGTCTCACAACATATGTTGCTACCAAACAATTACTCCATGTCTATGAAGGCATCACTTGGTCATTGCGCCGCCTAGAGCGCGATGCCGAAGCTGCACAAGTTGCACTAGAAGCCGTCAAACTTGTTAACGAAGATGACCCAGCAGCTGCCACTGAAATGTTTCGCGATGCCGGCCGCTTCTTCTATGACGCACAGGAGTTTCAGAAATCTTTAGATTGCCACCTGAAAGCCCTCAAAGATGTTGACCCAGATCTATCCGACATAACTATCGGTGTTGATTACTTCAACTGCGGTTCATCTTTGCAAGGTCTAGAAAAATACGAAGAGTCAATCCCGTATCTATTAACTTCTCGCACTCACTTTAAGAAAGCAAAAGATCCAGAGCGCGTATACATGAGCGATGCCTGCCTTGCAGTTGCATACACAAAAACTGGTGATGCAATTGAAGCCATGCACTTTGCCCAGAAAGCTTTAGATTTTGCAGTCACTGCACAAAATCAATACTTCGAAACCTGGTCCCGTTTTCGCATGGGCTGTGCCAAAGTATTAATCGGTGAATTCGAATCTGCTGAAGAAGAACTTCGCACATCCCTTTCGATGAATGCCAATGGCTGTCACCAAGACTGGGACCTAGCCTTTGAAGCCGAAACTGAGATCGCGAATCTGTATGCGGCACTGGGTAGGGAAGAAGAGGCTGCGGAGATTAATCGCCGGCTGGCTAATCTGAAGGAGATTATTGGAGCGGGGGATGACTAGTCATTCTGATTCTTTTTACCACAGATCTTCTAATTCGCTAACTATTACTTTAAAGTTCTCACAATCCAAACGTCAGGAGAAGCGTGGATACCAAAGCAAAAGCTGATGAAGAGGTTTATCTCGATTTTGTAAAGGTAAACATTGAGCTTGAAAGAGAAGAGCTCGTGGCACTTCTCAAAGATTCAGCTATCGGTGGAGCCGGGCCAAAAGCAGGCCGAAATATTGCTGAGGCACTCATGCGAAAACGAGATGATTTACCATCCGAGAAGGATCCGTTCTTTGTAAGAGTAGATTTAATCGACGGACAAATTCTTTATTATGGTTTTGGGTCGCTACCAAAGGCATCTGGTAGTCCTCAGATACCTTCTTCACATAAAGGAATTGACTATTTCCTTACGTACCATAGAAATAATGATGGAATTGGGCGATCCGTACTCCCAATTAACGATTTTCCAGATGTTGTAAGGCGAATTCGTTTTCAAATCAAAAACGGAAAAATTATCACACTTGCGGAAGAAAATAATTCTGGAGTTAGAGCGGTCGTTCCTAAAGTTATGGCTGAGGAGCAACTTGCAGACGTGATCACTAGTACTCGATCAGATTCCTTGCAACCTGTTGGCGCAACATTGCAGCCGGATCAATTTAAACTAATAAGAGCGAATGCAAATACAATTCTTGCGATTCAAGGCCCACCGGGATCCGGAAAGACCGTAGTACTCCTAGAGCGTCTGTCCCGCATCGCTTTTGCCGACCCAGCAACTAAGAAAAAGGGCATGCTCTTGATAGGACCAAACCAACAATTTCTAGAATATGTTAAAGATGCTCTGGATATATTGGGAAATTCAGACATCATTATGTCGACGCCAGAGGATTTAACATCTTGGAAAGCTTCTACAGAAGTAGATACCGAAGAAGTTCAATTCTTGAAGGGTTTTGAAAGCATTACAAATGTTATTGATAATTATTTTAAGGATGCACCTTCAGTTCTTGATGACACTTATAAAGTCAAAATTGGTGATCTAGAAGTAGATTTTACGGTTCTAGATTCACTCGACATCATAAATACACTCCGACGTGAAAATATTATTTATTCACAACTAAGGTTACGAGCTGGTGTGATGGTTTCAAATTTATTATCGGAAAGGTTTTACCAAGTTTGGGAAGCAAGTGGAAAACAACGCAGACAGTTTGAAGGCGAACCAGTAAAAATTATTCAAGCAACTTCGACTTATCGCACAATTCTTCGAAATATGTACCCTGAACTAACTCCAGAAAATGTACTTAAAGACTTAAAAAAATCGGCAAAAGCATTTATCTCATCAGCAGCGTCAGTGTTTGAAGAATCTGAAATCAGGGAATGGCTAACTAATGTTACGCCCCATCCATTTGATATAAGGGTCCATGATATTCCACTTCTGGATTACATCCGATATCGAATTCAGGGCACTGATGAGGTTTGGGGCCATATAGCGATCGATGAAGCCCAAGACCTGACGCCAATGCAACTAATTATGCTTCGCCGGCGCACCGATTCGGCAAGTTCTATTTCGCTAACAGGTGATTTAGCGCAAGCAACGGGTGTTGTTGTATACGAAACATGGCCCTCTATTACTGATTATTTATCTGATGACGATCCGATCGAGGAAAAACTCACTCGAAGTTACCGAGTTCCAAAAGAAATACTTTTATACGCCAATCAATTCTTGGAGCTTTCCGAAGTGCAAGTTGAACCGGCTGAGCCTTTTCTTGAAAAACCAGATTCGCTTAAATTGCATCAACCATTGGATGAAGCAAAAGGAATTGGAGAAGCAGAGGAACTAATTTCTGGATATCTAATGAATGAACGCAGCGTACTACTTGTGGGAAATTCAGAGATAGTGAAATTGTTTAGGAACAAAAGTTTTGAATCGATCGGGAAGGCTCATTTCAAGGCTTATATGGCGCAAGATGTGAAAGGTCTTGAATTTGATGTGGTCATTATCCTAAATCCTGGCGACCTACTGAAGGAACAGAGTTATGACTCCGGCAAGGCTGCTCGGTTGATGTATGTCTTGACAACTAGATCGACACAACATCTTCACGTGATTGGCCGTAGTTTAAATGAAGTGAACAAGCCAATAGATTATTACGAAAAAATGGATGGAGAAGAGGAAGCATCTATTCTGACTATTGACGATCTGGTGTTAGACCTTCCAGAGGTCGAAATTTTGCACCCACAACAACCTGGTTCTTCCCAGTTCCCTGAATCTTCTGTCCCTCATTTGTGTAAGAATTTCAATTTAGCCATAAGCACATCAGATTTAGAATTGCTTGAAAGTGGCTGGTTTTATCAGGGGCTCACGCAGAGCACTCGATGCGTTACCTGTAGTTTTAAACAACAACAGGTATTTCGACGCCACATAGATTCAAAAAATAAGGTCTCCCATCAAGGAGCATTTGTTTGTCTTGGATGCTTAGTCGCACGTCGATCGTCAGAATATTCTTTGGAAATTTTAACAAATATAGATAACGAATTACTTTATGAAACCTCAATTTCCGAACTATGTCCGGAGTGCATAAATTGACAGAATTGAACTTGCCGCGAATCGCACTGAACAAACCATACGGAATTTTTTCTGCAGCCTTGGTGATAATTCTGCATTTTTGCGATTCCCTATTTGCAGAGATTGATAGCAGTCTTGCAAGTCTTTATGGAGAAGGTTGGAAAAAGAAACTTCAGGATGAAAATACCCTACCCAAGGAATTCAATTTTAGAGACCCTCAAGCGATATTGAAGGAACTTGCTAGAAACGGGTCCTCTCAGTTTCGTTTCCCATTGAATTCACGAATATCGCGCGAAAAACATTTATTCTTTTATAACGGTTTAGATGATCTTTTGGGTGAGAGAAATGCCTGGGTACATCGACAATTGGCAGAAAACCTCTCCGAATTGAAGGATTTAGCAGCGACATCTTCAAAGTTGCTTGCCGCTTGTTCTATAGAAATTGACTATACAAGTTGGTTAAATGAACTTTCCCAATTTGAAAGCGTTGATGAATCTCAAGATGAAGCTGCTGCAGATTTATCGAGTTCGGAAGTAGGCCATCCCGCAGTTGAAGAGCAAGGTGAAAATATGAATACTGAAAATGAATCTGAGTTGAAAATTGGGGCCCCCGTTTCATCGAGATTCTTATCCCATTCGTACGTTGTCGAAGCCAATGGCGACATTTCTGATCGAAATACCGGAGTCAAGCTTTCGGATTTCAATTCTAATTATCAGAAAAATTTGCAGATTTTAGTTGTTGGTCTGAAAGTAGGTTCACGCCTTCGAATGACTCAAGAAGGTCAGCTTTGCTCATTCTTTGAAGATCATTGGGGTTTTCTGACGCAAATTAACCCGATGGAGTGGTTCCCAAATCACTTGAAGTAAGAGATCATTTACAACTATCGCTAGTCGAAAGGTAAGAACATGCTTCAAACAACTGACTCAAAGGTTCCAGTAAAGAACTTAAGAGATTATCTATCCGGTGAATTTGAGCTTTCGGTTCCACAGTGGCAACGTGAATATGCCTGGGAAGCAAATGACAGCGGTCAGGTAGGCGAGTTATTAACAGACTTACGAGAATTTGTGCTTTCGGGTAGCGATGAGTATTTGATTGGGTCGATTATTCTCTGCAAGGTACCTGGGAATGAAAAGCAAAGGTACATAATTGATGGACAACAAAGAACAATGACGTTCCTATTATTCTTGATGTGTGCCCGAAAATTTATGAAAACGCATGGAATTATCAAAGCCAACAGTGATAAGCACAATCGCCTTGCGACAGAGGTCAGAACATGCCTGTCTCGATCAATTGAGGACTATGAGCCGCGCGTCTCAATGAATCAAGCGAATGCAAATAGAATTCTCGAAGAAATTTGGCATTGGTCCAACGCCAACGAAGGAGTAGCGGAGGATTTTTTCCATAAAGCCGACACGCAAACTGAAACACAGAAGAATCTTGTTTCAGTCACTAAGTATATTTACAATGCTCAATTTGAAAATGAAGGCTGGATTGACAAAGATAAATTCGTTGATGCAATTGAGAAAATCATAAATAGCGTAAAATTTGTCGAATTAACTTTGGACACACAAACTGAAGCAATCTCTGTATTTGATCATATCAATGACCGTGGATTGAGTTTGACAAGTGCCGATTTGATTAAGAATAGAATCTTTCAGAAGGTGGACGATGAAGATTTTGCCTTGATTTCACAATCTTGGCAAGGGATGTCGGTGATATTGAATAGATGCGATATTCGCCGCTTGCATGATCCAAAATACTTACTGAGAGCTTTGGCTTGGACGCAATCAGGCGGCAAGAAAATTACTTACGATGGACTAACAGATTTTTGGACAAAGTATTTAGGAGATACCGCGAATAAGGCAACAGATTTTGCTTTAGACATCGAGAGCGACGCTGAACACTTAAGGCAGTATTCAAATTTGCACCACGATATACATGGTTACTTGCCACAGCTTTTCATGGCTAAACATTTGAAATCGGTTCAGCACTACCCGCTCTTACTGGCAGTTAGAAATTATTCTAATGAAAAAGTTTTCAAGAGGGTTATAAAGCAAATTCACAATAGAACCACCTACTACGTATTAGCGCAGGAGAGAACTCAAAAGTTCGAATCAATAGTGCCTGCCTGGGCTTCTGAACTTTATGCGCTTGGCTCGGAAGCGACAATTGAACAAGTTGATAAGGCGTATTCGTCTAAAGCGCTTTTGACTGGAGCTGATTTTGAAAAGCTCAAGGCAGAGATGCTTGGTTGGAGTTATGACGTACCCTCCGACAGGGTAAAAATTCGAGCAGTCTTGAGTCATTTAAGTTGGATGCTTGATGATCATCTAACAAAATGCCAGGATTCAGTTGGAGAGTATTTTAAGACTCGAAAAGGGAAGAATGAGAAATTCGGTTGGGACATAGATCATGTTCTACCTACCAAGAAGGCCGGTAAGAAGCCGGAGTATCAAACTATTGGAAATTTAGTTCTCTTATATCCGCAGGATAATAGAGCGCTGCAAGACGCGGAACCAGGGAAGAAAAAGGTTCCTTACCTTCAACATCCAATATATTTAACTAAATCAGCGGCTGGACTGGATGGTCTTGCCGATACGGATAAAAATAAATTGATAAAACTCTTTGATGATGCAGGGATTAAAAACTTTGATTGGAGCCTTGATTCATGGGATGAATCATCTGTTGAGGCTCGAGCAGAATTTTACTTTACTTTGTTGAAGCATGATCTCACTAGTTTTTAGTGTTGAAAGCTGAGTAATGCCTTCATCTCATGATTCAATTTTAGGTAAGAAGATTCTCTTCTATGTTCAACATAGATTAGTACATTCAGCTTCCTAGAGTTTGGATAATTTTGCTTCAAGAGCCTGTGCTAGCGAATCGAAAATGTGAAGAAGCGCAAGTATTAGGAAGGAATTTTGGCTATCAAAATTTCGAACTGCATCGTGTACGAATTGATTGAGTATGGGCTAGATTTGCTCCATGATTCTTAAGTTCCACGAGTATTTTCACCACGTCCTTAATTATGTAAGCGATCATGGAGCAACCTCTGGTGCAGACTTACGAGCGAAGATTCAAGATCTGACTGGTGTAACACCTGAAGAGCGGTTGCTGGTCACAGATAGGGGTACGAATATTGCCGATTCCAGAATTTATTGGGCCGTGCAGTTTTTGTTCCAAGCAGAAGCTTTGGGAAGACCCACAAGAGGCATCTATGAAATTACTCTACTTGGAAAAGACTTGCTCAGAAAATACCCAAATGGGTTTTCTGAAACTGAACTCAAAGAAACAGAGGGTTATAAGCGCTGGATAGAAAGAAGTGGCGCCTCAAGTAAGCTGAAGTCATCTACGGATTCAACATCTTCTGGCGAGGCTCCACAAGAATCAATTGAATCTTCCCTTTCTGAAATTGAAGATGCTCTCGCAGTTGAGATAGTCAAGCAAGTTCAAGATATGCCTCCAGAGTTTTTAGAAAAATCTGTACTAGAACTTCTTGGAGCAATGGGCTATGGAGTTGATAGCGATTCGCTACATCACACTGGTGGCCCAGGTGATGAGGGGATTGATGGGATTATTAATCAAGATGCTTTAGGTATTCAAAGAATTTATGTTCAGGCAAAGCGTTACAAAACTGGAAGCAATATAAGTCGTGAAACCATTCAGTCCTTCATCGGCGCTCTGCAAGGCGCAACGGGCGGAGTTTTTATTACTACCTCGACGTTTACTTCGGGAGCATTAGAATTTGCAGGTAAGCACCTTTCTCCAAAAATTATTCTCATTGATGGTCCGGAATTGGGGCGATTGATGCTCAAGTATGAAATTGGGGTAATTGTGCGGAGAACTTATAAATTAATGGAGATTGATGAGAATTACTTTTCTGAAAACTAAATATTTTAATGCAACTCTCTTCTGTCTACAATGATCACCTTTGAAAGATCAGCGGATTCCTGGATTTGAGAGGATTGTTCCAGATCAAGTGATATTGAAACCTTCAAATGGCCTAAAAACGAGAAGTTCCAAACCCTTACACGATTATGAAAGAGCTTCAATCCTGGAACGTGAATTCGATTTCGTGGCGAGAATTGAGTTTGGTTTGACTAGATATTTCCAAAGTTTATCCATTTATAGCAATTGAGTAGAATTATAAAAGACTTTCAGGAATTGTCGCCATGGTCGGATATGATGTATTCATGATTCATGGGGAGATAAGGCGAGTCACTAGTAATCTGATTACTAGATTTCCTCACAGTTTTGAATCATCTGAAGAAAATGAAATTTTTTATTTATTGAATAGTCACAGTTTTGATGAAAAATAGTAAACTATCTATTCTCGTGGAATCACAAATTTCTTTACTTCGTGAGTTCTATTCAATGGCTTACACCAAAGTCATATTCAATAAAAATGAGCGAGACAATATCTGGAATGATTTTAAGAATCAAAGAACTATTCCGAATAAGGATCTTGACACTCGGTGTCCGGCCTTGCTTGCCGAGCTTAACAAGGCAATAATCAATAACAACCTTGTTCAATCAGCTGTATTTAGCGAGTGTGTTTATGCACAAACTTTTGCAAATATGTTGCAATTAAGACAATTCTATATTTTCAGTGATACTCCAGATTGCCTGAGTGAATCAATTATCGATCTGCTTTCAACTCATCACTTGAATCCAAGATATGTATATAAATCTTTAGATGGCAATCGATTTCTAGTGCAGGCTGGTGGTTTTGCGGGAATAGACAGTGCCTTATTAACCATCAATGGGGACGAAATTTTTACCGTCGAATATAAAGAACCCGGATCCAAAACCTCTGAGCCAGATTTACCTGCCTATCAAGAAAATGGTTTCTTAGTAAAGACAGACTCTTTTCTCAATACTTACTCTCATTTTGAAACGATGTTAAATGAGCAACTAGAAAAGAATCTTAATTTTTGGGACGTGATGGGGAGTAATGTAAATGATTTTAGTGAGCAAGGTGTACAAATTGCCGTGTCTGAAAATTATGCTACTAAGAAATATGCTGATGTGATTTGTGTTGAGGATATCCATGGGTTTCTCACCATGATTCCTGCAAATGAAGCGGGGAATTGGGCCAACTTGAAAGGGGAAATTAGACCTGCTGGAAGAAATGCCTACGCGGTTTGGACTCCGGGAAAATTGATTGAATTCCTCACTTCCATGGGGGGAAAAATTGTTGACGGTGAAGTTGAGCTGCCAAGCCAAAAGTTAACTAGTTCAAAAAAACGTGGTGGGAACAACGAGATAAGTCGGTATAAAATTAATCCACTCTTCTTTGTGCGTACTTCAGATGTGAGATTTATAGGTTCAAGAGCGGTTTTTGAATTAAAGAAGGTGAAACAATTGAGGCCTACGATATCTGCACATATGTTTTTTAGAGATCTAAAAGTTCAAGAGGTGCATGCATATTATAGATCGGAATTTTAGTTGTCTGTACAAATGAATTTTGATACGTCCAAATTTGAAGAACTTATTAATAAATTTGGCATTAAAACGGCTTGGATGAATCTGCTAGCCACGCACATAAATGCCAATGAATCAAAATTTCACTATATATTAGAGGATAAATTATTCCATGATTCGGAAATATTAATCGAAGATTTGCTTAACGGCCTTTCTATAGGCGAAATAGGTGTTTTATACGAATATTGTGTTGCCCTTGTTGATGTGACATCTCGTAAAGATAATGGTCAGTTTTTTACACCGGACGATGTTGCCTTGCTTATGGTTGAACAGTCCAAGAAGTTCCCTATTGGAAAGTGGCTCGATCCATGCTCGGGGATAGGAAACCTATCCTGGCATCTTGTGAATGCTCAATTAAATAAAGAAGAGTTTCTGATCAACTCAATGATTCTCTCCGACAAAGATTCATTGGCATTAACAATTGCAAGAGTATATTTCACAATCTCTTTTCAGGATAAACATCAATTTTTGTTTTATGAAATTGAGAAGTGTTTTATTCTTTTTGACTTCTTGTCTGCTAGTGACTCTGGGATGGGAACTATTTTTAATGATTCAAGTCTTGAGAATATTCCTCTGCATGATTATGTAATTGTTAACCCGCCATATTTGAGCATGAAAGGCGAAGATACTCGGTTTGAAACCTCAAAATCCCGCGATTTATATGCCTATTTTCTGGAAAATATAATTAAAACCAGCAAGGGATTTATAAGTATTACCCCACAGTCCTTTACTAATGCAAGCAAATTTCGGGAATTGAGAAAACTCCTTATCTCTAATTATGAGACATTGAAGATTTATACGTTTGATAATATACCTGGAAATATTTTTTATGGCATTAAATTCGGTAGCACCAATTCTAATTCCGCTAACAGCATAAGGGCTGCAATTATCGTTGCAGGTTATGGTTCGAGCGGGCATCGAATTACATCCTTGCTAAGGTGGCGTACCAGTGAAAGGGCGCATATGTTTGCAAATATTGACAAATTTTTAAGTAGTCCCACGTTTACGCCTGAATATTTTCCAAAGGTGAGTTCTGTTTTCATAGATTTATATGATGAATTACAGAATAGGCCGAGTTTGGACTCATTGCTGTCACATCGTCCTTCTAAATATGTTCTTTACATACCCGCATCGCCACGCTATTTTATTTCCGCCCTAAAAAAACCTGTTTCACGTGCTTCGATCAAAATGTTGCATTTCAATTCGGCAGAAGATCTGAATCGTGCCTACCTGTTATTGAATAGTTCACTTATGTATTGGTGGTGGCGAGTCAGAGACGGTGGTATGACTCTGTCTCTCGAAACATTGAAAAGCTTGCCAGTACCGGAGTTCGATATTGACCAAGAAATCATTCGAGATCTGGAAAAATCTGAAATTTCAAACAAAGTCTTTAAGTTAAATGCTGGAGCGCGTCACGAAAATGTTAAACATGATGGAGAGTTAATTAGAAAATTGAATGCGGCAGTTATCCCGAAGTTTAGTGAAATCCTCATACTTACTCATGAAAATAGTGAGTTAGTTCAAATCGTAAAGGAACTTTAGTTTTTTTCCCGCTTTGAGCGTCTTTTTCACTCAACTTTGGGCCTCTTTACTAAAGGTTACTTGTCTGGGATGGGTAGGTTATTTTCATAATTTGTCAGTCCCCTTCTATATCCTGCTTAAGTAGGCAGAGATAGAGGAGATGCGCATGGATGTTAAAGCGGTTTTAGATGTAGATATGGTGGCGTTGGAATCAAGTGACAAACTCACGTTGATGTTGGATCTCACGGCTCCGGCTAATCCATTGGCAGCTAATCGGCCTGGGCAAGCGGTGCAGATTGTGTTGGATCGCTCGGGCTCGATGGAAGGGGCTCCACTTGAAGCGGCTAAGGGCTCTTTGCTTAAGTTAATTGAACGTTTGGCTCCGCAAGATCTATTTGGTCTGGTCATATTTGATGACAACGCATATGTGGCCGCGCCTACTCGCACAATGGCAGATCACGATATGCAATTGCTGCGTATGGTGATTACTGGGTTGGAAACGGGTGGGTCAACAGATATCAGTGCGGGTTATTTATTGGGGCTGCGCGAATTAAATCGAGTTGGGGCAAGTGGTGGGTCGACGCTGTTGTTGATCTCTGATGGTCATGCAAATGCGGGCGAGAGAGATCCTAAGTTCTTCTCAGATGTTGCAAGTAAATCTGCAATGGGCAAAGTGACAACATCCAGCATTGGTTTGGGTACTGGCTATGACGAAAGTATTTTGGAAGCTCTGGCACAGGGCGGCGGGGGAGCACATCGCTTTGCTGGCTCAATCGATGAAGCGATAGGGGCAATTGCTGCCGAAGTTGATGACTTGCTGGATAAGGCAATTGTTAATGCTGTGCTTCGCTTTACGCCAACGGAAGCTGTTGCTGGTGCGCCATCGATTGAAATCTTGCAGCGCTTGCCATATTGGATGGATGGCGCGACATATGTGTTGCAGTTAGGTGATCTATTTAGCGGAGAAAACCGGCGCTTTGTAATCGATATTTCGGTGCCAGAAATTGCGGCACTTGGGCTGTGCACGATTGCTGATTTAACAATCGAGTATTTGAACTTGGCGGATCGACAAGAGATCACAGTTTCTATTCCAGTCAACGTCAATGTTGTGCCGGGGGATGTTGCTGCAGGTCGGGTTGCAGATTCTGTGGTGCGGGCAGAGCGTTTGATTATTACTGCCCAAAGCGCCAAGGCAATGGCAACTGAGGAACTGCTCGATGGCAAGGTTGCAGATGCGGCAAAGCGTTTGAAAGAAGCTGCTAGAAATCTGCGCTTTGTGGCTGAATCTATTACCGGCGATGATGAGCGCGGCGTTGAATCTAGAGAAAAGATTAATGCTGAAGCTGTTGTAATGGATCAATTGGCAAAGACTGCGGAAGAAAATGAAATCCTTTATTCAACAAAGCGAATGACTGAATCATTCTCACGATCTAGTCGTGGGAAAAATGATCGAAACATTATTGATCCAAACGCACCCAAGGATCCAAATGATCCATGGGCTAATTACTAAGGAGAGCGACGCAAAGACACAAAACAAAGCCACAGATACGGTCCTGGTCCACAGTGACCAATACGCCAACTGGATCTTTGATCCAACTCATCCAACACAAGGGCGGCGCTTTATCAATGCGCAGCGGCTCTTTGTGGATCTAATGAAAGATTCGGGAGCTTCATTTACCGAAGTAGAACCAAGGCCGGCAAAGTTGGAAGAGTTATTGCGAGTGCACTCACCGGGTTATGTTGATGAAGTTTTAAATCAATACATCAGTGATGAGTGGCGCGGCGTGCGAAGTGATATGGCAGAGCTGGCATCGATCTTTGTTGGTGGCACGCTAACGGCGCTAGATGCGCTGTTAAATAAGGGAGCCCGCACAGCAATTCACTTTCCTGGAGCAAAGCATCATGCACAGTTCGATCACTCGTCAGGCTTTTGCATCTTCGCAGATTTTGCAATCGCTGCCGATATTGCAACTAAGGATTACGGATTAAACGTTGCGATTCTAGATATCGATGCACATCACGGAGATGGCACCGAGAATTTAACGGCCGATAATCCAAAGGTGCTTACCTTTTCAATTCACGAGAAAGGAATATTCCCTGGAACCGGAAATGAAAGTAACCCAGAGAAAAACATCTACAACTATCCGTTGGTTTCAGCAATCGATGGTGGGGCAGCAGTCGGTAAAGGTGATGATGGTCTTGAAAGTGGAGTCGCTGAGTTTGTACACAAACTCGATGCTTTCAAGCCAGACATATTCTTTATCACTTGTGGCGCAGACGGACACGCAGAAGATCCACTCAGTCACTTGCAATACAGCGTTGAAGGATATGTCGGCATTGCCACTTTGATGCGCAAGCTGTATCCAGATGCGCCGATATTGCTTGGGGGAGCCGGTGGGTATTTGCCTGATACCAGAACACCCGAGGTGTGGGCGCAGTTTGCTTGTGAACTTTCGAAATAAGAGAGAAGGAGAATGCAATGCGATATTTCGCGAAAATCGATATGCAGGACAACGTCTCAAGGATTTATAGATTTGAAGTGCAGCCAGAGAAAATACTTGAGGAGTATTGGGATGGCTCTACATGGGTCTGGGATAAACATGCCCTGATTGTTGGCTACTTGATGATTGGCGAGCCAGATCTTGATGAGGTTAGCGAAGCTTTTGCACGTGAGAAGTTTCCGAAAGCATTTGAGCCCCAGAACTTTGAAAAGGTTTTTGCAGCCGATTCTGGGGAATATGCAATTCGATTGATTGGAAGCTCGCTAATTGGTGTGGCCTTTGAAAAATCAATTGTTGAGAGAACTTTTGATGTCCTTGCTGACAAAATGAAAGCCGGAAATCTAAAGTGCTTCACGTGGTGGTGCGAGCGGTGCAAAGTTTCCCAACTCGAACTCGATGGTGATTACGAGGGCCATGTTTTGGTGCTCAGTTTTCTCAATGTTCGAAAGATTGTTAGGGCGATGCCAGTTGATTGGCAATGGCAAGATCCCACATCGGAGTGGGCAAAAAATCAGGGTGACCCGGTTGAAGAGTTTGAAAAATTGGTGGCGAAAAGGTCTCGGCCTAATTGGAAAGTACAGGTCTTAAAGATTTAGTCAGTCGGCGCTAACCAGTACACACTCTCTGAATTGCGTTGCAAGATTCCAAACTCAATCATGTGGCGTCTAATAGCTGCAGTGTCATCGTGGTACTTGGCAATCACGGTATTGAGTTCTTTTTCTGGATATTTAGTTTCAGGCGCTAACTCTTTGGCGATGTGATTGAGAACGGCAATCTTCTTTGCGGGCTTAACGGGGATGCTTATCAGCGTGCCGTCGGGGCGGAAGAACTGGTCAATCTGTTCGCTCATGGATTAATAATATTCCAAGGGTGTCTATATACAAGCAGGAAAATTGCGACTAGATTTCACGAAAATCGCAGCCCATTTAAATATAGGAGAGAACAAATGGCACACACAATTGAAACTATGGTTGTAGAAGGTATGGAAAAAAAGACTCGTGCTCAGCAAATCGCACGTCTTAAGGAATGGAAAAAAGCTGCACTTACAAATGGCGCAGATCAAGTAGATATTTGGGAGATTGGCTCAGGCGATAACGCTGGTTGCTGGTTGGTTTCAGTTCACCACAAGAGTGCAACCGCCCTAGGTGCCTCCATGGATAAGTACTACAAGGCTCCAGGTAAATATGATCTGCTTGTTGAGAAGTGGCAGAAGTCCCCAGTGCTCAATATCAAGAGTTATTCAATCTTGCACAAGATGGAAACTCTGTAAGACTTTCTAATAAATAAGGCCTCACAGTGTGGGGCCTTATTTATATGGAACTCTGATGTCAGAATTTAAGTAAAGGATTTACACTCGGTAGCAGGCAACACCTTGGAGAGAAGGTAATGCGATGGCGGTATCTCTTGCGCGCAAGGCAGTGGCGCTTCGGTTGAATTTTTTCATGTTGGGCATATTGATGGGTGGTTGGTCAACGCGAATTCCGGAAATTAAATCTGCTTTGCATATGAGCGATGCCGTCTTAGGTCGCACATTGATGGGAGCGGCAACGGGCGCGTTTTTATCTTCTCGAATGATTGGCTGGTTGGTCCGAGAACTAGGACCAAAGCGAGTGTTTTATGTAGGAACTGCAGTGTTTCCCTTGGGTTACTTAACAGTTGCTTATGCGCCAAACGCCTTCTTTATTTTCTTAGGTATTTTCTTTTTCGCCCAGGGATATATGTTTTTAGATAATCCAATGACAATCATGACGCAGGAGCTTGAGCGCGAAAGTGATCGAAAGTATTTGTCGGGATTTCATGCTTACTGGTCTATTGGCACTTTGTCGGCCGCATTCTTTGGCTCCTTCCTAATTGGCCACGTGAAATATTCGTACCACTTGACTGGTTTGGCCGTAATTTCATTTGTGGTTTTGATTCTTTCGGCGCGAACTTTTACCGGGCAAGTTAAAGGCGCAGAGAAATCGGCAAAGATAAATCTGCCGTGGTTTGGAGGTAAGGCCTTAATTATTTGGGGCATAGGGGTTGGAATGCTCTGTTCTAACAGCGCTGAATTTGGTGCCACTGATTGGTCGGCGCTTTTCTTGCGCGATGTCATGAATATATCTGGGCAGTTCTATGTGGGTGCTTATATTGCCTTTGAACTTGGGATGATCATGAGTCGCTTGATGGGCGATAAATACATTCACAGATTTGGACCTGAAAAAGTTATTCGCTTGTGCGGATTTTTGGCCGGTTCACTGTGGTTTCTTTCGATGATGATTGGCGTAAATCTGAAAGTTTCACATCATCTCATTGCATACTTTGTGATTTTGTTAGGTTATTTCCTTGCAGGTTCCGGGGTTGGTCCACTCTTTCCAGCACTTATTACTGCAATTGGAAATATTGAAGGCGTTGAAATCGCCGTTGCACTCTCACGTGCTTTGCTCATTGCAATTCTAGGATTTGCATTTGTGCCCGCGTTGATTGGTGCTATCTCAGATGTCACTTCATTGACTACTGCAATGTTGCTGCCAATGTGTTTGTTGATAGTGGCCGGCCTTTTAGCACCAGTCGCCCGAGCAGGTTCTAAAGAAATTGCTTAGAGGCAATTAGCAGGCTCGGCTTGGGAGATTAGTTGCAGGTTTTCACCTGTAATTCCATGCTTGTTTCACTAAATAGCAACTGGCCGTAACCTGCAAAGTTAATAATCTGCTCAGCATCTTCGAGGGTGCCATGTGTACGAGGGACATCAATAGGGGCAGGGCTGGAATATATAAACCGTCATTCCAGCCCGGCTTCCCTTTATAGGATTAGTTTCTTAAGCGGTTTTATCTTCCACCTTTATAGCGCGTTCGTGGAGGAGTGTTTCATCGAATTTTTCAATCGCACGGCGAGAGCGAGAAAAGATAGCCCGCTGGTTAAGCTCCATTTGATTTTGGTGGGCCTCATGTTGATCACGGTTAAGACGCGTGTACAAAGTAAGAAGTGACGATGAAAAATCCATGAGTAGATTGTTGACCAAGTAGTTAACTTGCTGGGTTGTTGCAGGTTAATTGCAAGTGGGTGTTAGGTAAAGATTCATGGTTAAAATACGACCTATGACAACGCTTTCTCGCCCGAATTCAGCGCTTTTAGTTATCGATGTTCAGAACCAAGTTGTCGCCGGTGCATTTAATAAGGATGCGGTTATCGCAAATATCAACGAGGCCGTTAAGAAGGCGCGAGCTGCTGGAGTCCCTGTTGTATGGGTGCAGCATTCCGATGATTGGATGCCAATTGGCTCAGTGGATTGGCAGATTGTGCCAGAGCTCAGTCCGCTGGAATTAGAGGCAAAAGTTGGCAAGCTTTATCGCAACTCATTTGAGGCAACGAATTTAGAGGAAGTGTTGGCGGGCCTAAATGTTGGCCATGTATATGCGTGCGGTGCGCAGACAAATAACTGCGTGCGCCATACCGGCCATGGGGCTCTAGATCGTGGATATGACGTGACGTTAATTGAAGATGCGCACACCACCACTGATTACACATTTGAAGGCCAGCCAGTAAGTGCAGAAGTTTTAATTGATGATCTCAATGCATCATTTACTGAATACGAACTTCCCGGCCGCGGCGCCAATGTAGTAACCACTGCCGAAGCTTTCGTTTAAAACTACTCTGCGTAATGGAGTTTTCTGCTTTAATTAACGAAGTCGAGCCGGGGTGCCAATCCCGGCCCAACTGCCTTATGCGAACTCAGTCTGCTAACTGATCGGGTCCGTCGGATTTATTCCGGCGGGCTTTTCGCATGTCCCACGCACGAAGCATGAGATATGACTATTTGTTGAGCCCGATGTTTTATAGGTTATCTCTGTGGATATATCCGTCGGAAAATGCACTATTTCAGAAAGAAATATTGCTGGCTAAGGATTAGATTTCGCAGATGCTCGGGGGAATTAATAACGCGTTGTTTCTGCAAGGTTTTGCGGGATTTTTTGGTTTAGCAATCCTGATTGTGTTTCTAAAGTGGGCATTTCCGACTAAGAAAGATCCTATTGCTAAAGCCCAACGCAAAGCTTTGAAGAAATCCTTACGGGCGCTAAAGCGCAAATAATTTAAATCTCGCCTTTATTGGAAGTGCTTGAAAGTAAAGATGCGCCTTTAAAACAGTGGCAGTAGATTTATCAAATGTCATTAGCAGTTATCACCGGTGGTTCACGCGGTTTGGGATTTGAAGTTGCCAAGGCTTTAGTTGGCCAAGGCCATCAAGTAGTTCTCGTTGCTAAAGATTCGGGCCGCCTTGCCGATGTGGCCAGCCAACTAGGTTGTGATTATCGCGCCGTTGATTTAGCTGATTTAGTTGCGGCCAAGAATTGCTTTGATCAGATATTAAATGACTTTGGAACTCCGCAGATTCTTGTTCTTGCCCACGGTGTCATGAGCGAAAAAATGTCAAAGACTTTGCGAACTAATAATGAAGAGTGGCGCAGAGTGATGGCAATAAATTTGGATTCAGTTTTTTGTGCAATCAATATTTTGGCTGCACCAATGGCCGAGGCTAGAGATGGCCGAGTCATTGTCTTCTCTGCTTGTTTGGGTCGAATGTCAGGACCTGGAAATGCCGGCGGCCTTGCGCCTTATCGAATCAGTAAAGCTGGTGTTAATGCATTAGTTAGAAACTTGGCACATGAAACTGGTTTGGGTGCACGTGGCTTATTAGTTGATGCCGTCTGCCCGAATCATTCACGGACGGACATGGGCGGACCAGATGCACCGCTATCTGCTGAGCAAGGGGCAGAAACTGCAATCTGGTTAGCGACGCGAGAATTTAACGTTGCCGGAACTTCGGATCAAGAAAAAGTGACTGGCGTACTGTGGGAAGAAAAAGAAGTTATCGCTTGGTAGTTGTGCCCAAGGGCTAGGTTGTTTAAGTTTTAGGTATGAGCGATGAGGGCATTGGCCTGGATGATGCGTATTCAGTAAAAACTCCTGAAGATAATAAGCGCCTGTATGCAAAGTGGGCAGCTACCTATGACTCATCTTTTGTTGATGCAAAACAGTACCGATACCCCAAAGCCATCAGTGAGGTTTTCGATCAGGTTGTAAATGATTCAATTCATCGAGTTGCAGATATCGGCACAGGTACCGGACTTACGGGTATGTATTTATCAAGACTTCGTCCAGAAGTTGAGCTAGATGGCATGGATATTTCACCGCAGATGCTTGATCAAGCTAAGTTGAAAACGCGCAATGACGCTTCCCCCGTTTATCGAAAACTATACGAGCGCGATTTAACTCAAGAAGTGCCTAATGAAAACCCGCCGTATGAAGCTTTGATAAGTTCTGGAACTTTTACACATGGTCACTTAGGTCCAGAGTGTTTGCGAAATCTTTTGCCACTTTTAGCGAACAACGGATGGTTAGTTGTAGGTGTCAATAACGAACACTTTGAAGGTAAAAACTTTGCGGGCGAATTGGCATCACTAGTTGAAAAGGGTGCAATCACCGAGCCGCAGATTTTGCGAATCGATGTATACGAACCAGGTAGCGTGCATTACGGGGATCAAGCCCGAGTCATAGTTACTCGCGCAATTAACTAACGTCGTAAATTAGCGAATAGAGCGAAGAACTGCGGTAACGATTCCTAGAATTTCGCAGTCATCGCCATTGATAGGTTGGAAAGCATCGTTGGCTGGAAGCAACCAGATGTGGCCATCCTTTTTCGAAAAGGTTTTTACCGTTGCTTCGCCATCAATCATCGCGGCAACGATTTCGCCTTTGTTGCAATCTTTTTGGGCGCGTATAACTACGTAATCGCCATCGCAAATTGCGGCATCGATCATTGATTCGCCAACAACTTTGAGCATGAATAAATCACCTTTACCAACAAGTGATTCTGGGAGCGGAAAAGTTTCTTCAACTTCTTGTTCGGCGGTAATTGGTCCACCGGCTGCGATGCGACCAACAAGTGGAATAAATTTAGTTTTATCAACAGGTGCGCCATTGTTATTTTCTGGAGTTAATTCCAGCGCGCGCCCCTTGCTTTCATCGCGGCGGATAAATCCCTTTTCTTCCAAGATCTCGAGCTGGTATTTGACCGATGCGGTCGAGGTCAGGCCAACGGCTGCGCCGATCTCGCGCATGGTGGGGGCATATCCCTGGTCGGCCATGGCGGTTTCGATGACGTTGAGGATTTCGGCTTGGCGCTTGGAAAGGCCGGCCGTAGATGGGGTCTGTGTGCTCATGAATATAGGGTGACATACTCGGGCAAAAAATTCAAACATATGTTCGAAAATAACTTGCAATTTGTCAGTGGTGGGGTGTTTAATTGCTCTTGTTCGAACAGTTGTTCGAATACCTTCCCCAAGGAGAACGATCATGAGCACAGCGACATTAGCTAGTAATACCAGTGTATTTCAAGGCTTTTCAGCCTCTTACGCACCTTCGACCAATCCGTCCGGCGCTCGCATTACTCGCCGTGGTCGACTAGCCCGCACTCTTGTCGTTGCCTCGCTAACCGTGGTTTTGGCAGCAGGCTTTGCCGCCAAATCCTCCGGTGGCGATCAAAGCGCATCCGCACCCACCTACGTCACGGTGGTAGTTCCTGGGGGAGCAACTCTTTGGTCAGTGGCTTCGGCGTACAGCACAGGCGATGTTCAGGCTATGGTCGAGCAGATCCGTGAGGCCAATAACTTGACGGGCTATGGCCTTGCAGCCGGCCAGAAGTTGCGGGTCCCAACTAAGTAGCTCAGCAGCTCTGCGACACGCCGTTAACTAGGTGTTTACCTACTCGACAAGCAAAGCCTCAAGAAATGCTTTATAGTTCCCACTATATGTAGGGGTCAAAGGCAGTAAAACTTCCATAAGTAGTGTTTTTAGGGTAGTTTTGCCGGTCCGCCCAATACATCTAAAAGTTGGAATTTCTAGTATTTCGAAAGGAGACACGCCGAGATGATTTGCCCGTTCTGCCGATACGAAGATTCTCGTGTTGTTGACTCCAGACCAGTTGAAGATGGAACTCAAATCCGTCGTCGCCGTGAATGCCCACAGTGCAGCCAACGTTTTTCTACTCAAGAAGTAGCTCTGCTCAATATCATCAAGCGCTCTGGCGCTACTGAGCCATTTAGCCGTGAGAAAGTGCTGGTAGGTGTTCGCAAAGCCTGCCAGGGACGTCCGGTAAATGAAGATGATCTAGTTTTGCTAGCCCAACGCGTTGAAGAGACTCTACGTTCTTCAGGTGCGGCTGAAATCGAAGCTCAAGAAGTGGGCATGGCCATCTTGGCGCCACTTCGAGAGCTCGACGAGGTGGCTTACTTACGTTATGCCTCTGTGTACCGTAACTTTGCCTCCCTTGAAGATTTCGAAGGTGAGATCGCGTTACTTCGCGCTCTTCCTTCAAGCATTTCCCCAAATGCACAACAAGGCACTAACACATTAATAAATCAGAATAACTAAAGAAGACGGGGAACCACACAATGTCAGAGACGGTCATCAACCGACCAGCGAAAATCAAGGCCCACAACACCGTAAAAGGTAAAGGTCTGACTATCGAACGTATCTACACCAACGAAGGCGTACACCCATACGACGAAGTTAAATGGGAGCGCAGAGATGTAGTACAGCAAAACTGGAAAACGGGAGAAACCGTATTCGAACAACGCGGTGTTGAATACCCAGATACTTGGTCAGTTAACGCATCAACGATCGTTACAACAAAGTATTTCCGCGGCGCAGTTGGTGCAGAAAATCGCGAATGGTCTTTGAAGCAAGTAATCGATCGCGTTGTACTTACTTATACAAAGGCCGGCAAAGAGCATGGCTACTTTGCAACTGATGCCGATGCAGAAATCTTTGAACATGAATTAACCCATATGTTGTTGCATCAGATTTTCTCATTCAACTCACCAGTGTGGTTCAACGTTGGAACTAACGAACCACAGCAAGTAAGCGCATGCTTCATCCTCTCTGTTGATGACACTATGGACAGCATCCTTAACTGGTACCGCGAAGAAGGAATGATTTTCAAGGGCGGCTCAGGAGCTGGTCTTAATCTTTCACGCATTCGTTCATCAAAAGAATTATTAAAATCCGGTGGAACAGCATCTGGCCCAGTTTCATTTATGCGCGGTGCAGATGCATCAGCAGGAACAATTAAATCTGGAGGCGCAACCCGTCGCGCTGCAAAGATGGTTGTTCTCGATGTTTCTCACCCAGATATCGAAGAGTTCATTGAAACTAAGGTTAAGGAAGAAGACAAGATTCGCGCATTACGCGATGCTGGATTCGACATGGATCTTGGTGGAAAAGACATTATCTCTGTGCAATATCAGAACGCTAACAACTCAGTTCGCGTATCAGATGAATTCATGCGCGCAGTTGAAAAAGGCGAACAGTTTGGCCTAACTGCACGTGCAACTGGCGAAGTTATCGAAACAATCGATGCACGCACATTGTTTACAAAGATGGCACAGGCGGCTTGGGCATGTGCTGATCCTGGAATTCAATATGACGACACAATCAATGACTGGCACACAAATCCAGAAACTGGTCGTATCAATGCATCTAATCCATGTTCTGAATACATGTCACTTGATAACTCATCATGTAACTTGGCTTCACTTAACTTGATGAAGTTCCTCAAGTCAGATGGTTCATTTGATGCAAAGACATTTGGTAAAGCTGCCGAAATGATTATCACTGCTATGGATATCTCAATCTGTTTCGCAGATTTCCCAACAGAGGCAATCGGCGACACAACTAAGGCATATCGCCAACTCGGCATCGGTTATGCAAACCTAGGCGCCCTGCTTATGGCATCAGGTCTTGCATATGATTCTGAAGGCGGCCGTGCACTAGCTGGTGCAATCACATCATTGATGTCAGGAATTACATACAAGCGATCAGCAGAACTTGCTGGAATCGTTGGACCATATGCCGGCTTTGCACAAAATGCTAAGCCACATGCACGCGTTATGCGCAAGCATGCCTCTGCATCATCTGCGGCAAAATCAGAGACAACTCTTGATCGCGATGTTTGGACAGAAGCTAACAAAGCATGGGATGCATGCCTTGCAACAGGTGATAAGAATGGATGGCGTAACGCGCAGATTTCAGTTCTTGCACCAACAGGAACAATTGGTTTGATGATGGATTGCGATACAACAGGTATCGAACCTGACTTCTCACTAGTTAAGTTCAAGAAACTTGTTGGTGGCGGATCTATGCAGATCGTTAACCAGACAGTTCCTGCAGCGCTTCGCAAACTTGGCTACACAGAAGAAACAATCGAAGCGATTGTTGAATTCATTGCAGCTAACGGACACGTGATCGATGCTCCAGGATTAAAGCTTGAGCACTACGACGTATTTGACTGCGCACTAGGTGCACGATCAATCGCGCCAATGGGCCACGTTCGCATGATGGCTGCATGCCAGCCATTCCTTTCAGGTGCGATTTCAAAGACAGTTAACTTGCCATCTGATGCAACTGTTGAAGAAGTTGAAGATGTTTACTTCCAGGGATGGAAGCTTGGTCTTAAAGCACTTGCTGTTTATCGCGACAACTGCAAAGTTGGTCAGCCACTCTCTGATGGAAAAGCTGCAAAATCTTCTGGTTCAGTTGAAGCCGCAGCTCCAGCTGCTGCAGTTCGCAAGCGTCTGCCAAAGGCACGTCCATCAATTACAACTTCATTTGCAGTAGGCGGTGCAGAGGGTTACATGACTGCCGGTGCATATGCAGATGGCGCACTTGGTGAAGTCTTCTTGAAACTTGGTAAGCAAGGTTCAACGTTGGCCGGTGTGATGGATGCATTCTCAATCGCAGTCTCAATCGGATTGCAATACGGAGTTCCACTAGAAACTTTCGTAGAGAAGTTCACTAACTTGCGCTTTGAGCCAGCAGGCATGACAGATGATGCAGATATTCGCATGGCACAGTCCATGATGGATTACATCTTCCGTCGCTTAGCACTTGATTACTTGCCATTTGAATCACGTAGCGCAATGGGCTTGTACACATCATCAGAGCGCGCACGCGCTTTGGAAACAGGTGAGTACACACCAGATATCACTGCAGCAACAGAGACAATCGCACAATCTGCAGCCCCTGCAACGGTTTCAAAGCCAGTAGCGGTAAAGATTGAAGCTGCACCAGCTGTTGAGTACGGATCATCAACTGAGTTGATGGAAGCACTCTCTGGCGTAAAAGCTGATGCGCCTCTATGTATGACATGTGGAGTAAAGATGCGTATGTCAGGTGCATGTTATGTATGCGAAGGTTGTGGAAACACTTCTGGTTGCAGCTAATTCTTAAGTAAGAAAACCCCGCTAATCGCATTGATTAGCGGGGTTTTTCTATTTCAATGAGTTCGTTTGCTCACGTTTTCAAGTTCGCCAGCCCCCGAATTGCAACTTCACAAGGTTTTCTCCCTTATCTTTCTATCTATTTCAAATTTGTAGGTACACCATGTCTTTGTAAGCAAGATTTCAACAACTCGTTGATTCTTACGCTTCCAGAACTAGGTAATTTTCATGACAAGTAAGAGATCGCTCACAGGAGTAGTAGTTATTGCGCTAATAATGGCAGTTGGATTGGTTCCAGCAGCAAATGCAGCCACTAAACCAACGGCAGCGCAAAGAGCTCAACTTCAATATTTGGTTGAGGAAGAAAAACTGGCTCGTGACGTTTATTTGTACTTGGCCGCAAACGTAACTTCTTCAAAGTTTGCAAATATTGCTCGCGCCGAGCAGGTTCATATGGATGAAGTTGGAGCCATCTTAAAAACATATAAATTCACAAATCCCACTTCAGGCCGAGCACGTGGAGTGTTCGTGAACAAGACTTTGCAATCTCTTTATACAAATCTGACTGCAAAGGGATCAACCGATATCTGGGCTGCCTATCAAGTTGGAATTGATATAGAAAATCTCGATATTTCTGATGTCCAAAATGATTTGAAATTAGTAATGCCAACTGATATGAAATTGATGTTAAATCGTCTGCTAAACGGCTCAATCAGTCACTTAGCAGCATTTAGTCGTTAATAATTTCCAAGCTCCCTCATCAGATTTGGGTGGGGGAGTTTTTTATGCAACCATAATCGAACGTTTACTAAGGCCCATAAAATAGCCATCTATAAGGGTTTCCGGGGCGTTGTTGATGTTGCTGGAAGCGCCAAGAGTAATAAAGAGTGGCGTGAAATGTTCAACGGTCGGATGTGCATAGGGCATTCCAGGTGCAAGTTCTTTGTAGTTTGCTAATGAATCAACATCGCCACGTGCTAACGCATCCGCGGCCCACGTATCGAATTCACTTGACCATGTTGGTGCATCTGCATCGATCCGCCAGTCGCGTAAATATCTCAATCCATGAGTCATAAAACCTGAACCAATAATTAGAACTCCTTGGTCGCGAAGTGGCTGCAAACGCTTTCCGAGTTCAAGCAGTTTTGCGGGATCACTTGTTGGCATGGACATCTGAACAACAGGAATATCTGCATCTGGATACATGACGCGAAGCGGAACCCAAGCACCATGATCTAGACCACGATTTGATTGATGGACAGGTTCGGTATCAGGCATCATCGAAGCAACTAGTTCGCTGATGTGTGTTGCATCGGGAGAGTTGTATGTCATCTGATAAAACTTCTGGTCAAAGCCGCTGAAATCATAAACAAGTGGAGAATTAGCTGCGGGATTGCTCAATGTCACCGGCTCAGATTCCCAGTGGGCACTGACCATAACAATCGCTTTAGGCTTTTCGATTTTTCCAGCGATATCGCGTAACTGCGATGTCCACAAAGGATCATCAAGCAACATGGGTGCGCCATGGCCAATATAAAGCGCGGGCATTTTTGACATGGCTACATAGTAATGCAAAGTAGTTGAAAGTTCAACTATATTGTGAACCGCTAAGGTTGCCTAATGAGCGAAATGTCGAACCAGGTGCGCACTGCACTCGACGTTGCCGTTGAAGCAATTGGCGGTGCCGCACGTGAAGGCCAAATCGAAATGGCTGAAGCGGTCGCAAATGCACTCACTGATCGCCATCACTTAATGGTGCAAGCGGGCACAGGTACTGGAAAATCTCTGGCGTATTTGATTCCGGGAATCGTGCATGGCCGCAAAGTTTTAGTTGCAACAGCCACGCTTGCTTTGCAACGACAGCTAGTAGATCGCGATTTACCGGCAGTTGTTCCGGCGTTAGAAAAATTCTTGGGCCGTGAAGTTACTTATGCAATTTATAAAGGCGTTGGCAATTACATCTGTCTGCAAAAAATGAATAGTGATGAAGTGGATCCAGATGGTGAATTAGTTTTGGATGTTTCATCGCTAGAAAAAGATGCCAAGCGTTTAATTGCTTGGGCAAAAACACCAGGCGTTTCGGGTGATCGCGATGATGCACCTGAAGTTGATCGGCGAGTGTGGGCGGCAAATAGTGTCTCGGGCCGTGAATGTGTTGGCGCCGATGTCTGTGCTTTTGGTTCGCAATGTTTCGCGGCCAATGCAAAGGGTCGTGCACAGACTGCCGATATCGTCGTAACAAATCACACGTTATTAGCGATTGAAATTGTTGATTCGCATCCGATCCTGCCTGAACGAGATTGCATTATTTTGGATGAAGCCCATGAATTTATGGATCGGGCAACGCAAGCAGTTACAGATGAATTAACTTCAGGGCGCGTTCTTCGTGCCGCGGCGATGGCCCGTAAATTTATGCCAGGAAAATTAGCCGATGCTTTTCATAAAGCGGGCAATGATTTTCATGAAGCCATGGTTGATTATGGTGATTCGATTAGGGGAGATTTCACCGCACAGGGGCGGCTTGAAGATATTCCACAATCACTTGAATCACCGATTAGAAAAGTTCGCGAAAGCGCGCAAGCAATTGTGCAGTTATTAACTGCCGATGACGAGATTATCGATACCGATGCAATGGCCGAACGCGCTCGAGTAAAAGGTGCGGTAAGCGAGATCTCAACAACTGCGACGACGATTCTAAAATTAGGCGATGGTCTTGTGCTTTGGTACGAACCTACTTTTTCTACCCTGTATTTGGCCCCACTTTCTGTATCTGATGTGTTGCGCGAAAACATGCTTAAACAAACCCCCGTTATTGCAACTTCAGCGACTTTAACTGTCGGCAACTCTTTTAATTCATTAGCCAAAAGCATTGGCTTTATGGTCGGTGAAGATTTATCGGCCGAACTCAGCGAAGGTGAACTCGATCCGGGTAATGTAAAAATGCTCGATGTTGGCTCACCTTTTGATTTTGCTAATCAAGGTGTTTTGTATATGCCCAAACATTTACCTGAACCTGGACGCGACGGCCCAAGTATCGAAGTGCTTACCGAATTAGGCGAACTCATTGATGCCGCAGGTGGGCGCACTTTGGCCCTATTTTCTTCGTGGCGCGGAGTTGAGGCTGCCGATGCACATTTGCGAAAAGTATTAGCTGAATTACCTATAAAAATTATTACACAAAAACGTGGGGATGCTGTTGGGCCTTTGGTCGAACGCTTTGCTAAAGATGAAACTTCAATCCTTCTTGGCACGATGTCACTATGGCAAGGCGTCGATGTTCCAGGAAATAGCTGCATTTTGGTTGCCATCGATCGCATTCCATTTCCACGTCCCGACGAACCGGTTATGTCGGCTCGTGCATCTCAGGCCGATGCCGCTGGCGGAAGTGGATTTATGCAAGTCTCACTTCCACGCGCTGCACTTTTGTTAGCACAAGGAACAGGGCGACTTATTCGCTCAGTCGATGATCGGGGGGTCGTAGCGATTTTGGATTCACGAATTGTTACCAAACGATATGGAAGCGTATTACTTAATTCAATGCCACCGCTGTGGCGAACTTCGGAGAAGGAAGTTGTTCGTGACTCATTAAAGCGCTTGAAGGATTCCCTTTAACGATTGCCATGATTTTTCAAAACTAGGATGCAAAGTTAAGTGATCGACTTTTTCGATTTCAACCCATCGCACTTCATGTGATTCATCGTTTAATTCATGAGCAACTAAGTCATCACTTGCATATGCAAGTACGGTGTCATAACGCCAATTTCCGTGGTCGTCGCTAAAAGTTTGGATCGGTGTCAAGTGCGCCGAATCAATGCCGGTCTCTTCTTTTGCTTCACGGACGGCTGCCTCTAAAACGCTTTCATGGCTATCTCTTGCACCGCCAGGAATTCCCCATGTGTCTCCGTTGTGAACCCAAGGCGCACGGTGTTGCAACAAAATCTGAGTTCCGCGAATTAATAAAATTCCCGCGGCACCGTTTAGGCCCCAATGTTTATTACCGCAATCGCACTGAATCCAGCCATCTCCATCGCGCGCGCTCATGTTCTAAGGGTGTCACAAGTATCCACAGTTAGCGAAGTGGCTACGGCAATAGTCATACTTCGCATTTATCGTCCCAGCACATGAAGCGCTTATTGATTCTCGTATTTTCTCTCCCATTATTACTGCCTGCAGCAGCATTTGCCGACTGCTCAACAACTGCCTGCGTTGATGTTTACACGCAAAATAACCAGATAATTATCGAAGCTCACAAAGGTTCGGGCGGTACAGCTACAAAGAAGCCGGTCGTCGCCAAGCCAAAGCCCACCTCCACTTTATGGTTTCCACCCAAACCCAAAACTGTTCCGACTGTGAAGCGAACCTATAAGCCACGAGTGGTTGTTAAGAAAAAGCCAGCGACAACGATTAATTTGAGTGATCGCTTAATCAAAATGGTTCCCACCGCAACAATTGCATATCAACCAGGTTTTGAACCATTAGTTCACGTTCCAATCATTTTCTGGTGTGATTTGCCAACTTTATTTCAATCACGTGTAGACATCATTGGCGAAGTTATTGATGTGGCTCTCCGGCCCGGTTTTGTGTGGCAGTGGGGTGATGGGCAAATTCTTTCAACCACCGAACCCGGAGCTCCATATCCCAATCAATCAATTACTCATACTTATAAACAACCAGGGGTTTATAACATCACTTTGATTGCAACGTGGAATGGCAATTTCAAACATAACGGTGCCACTCGTGCAATATCCGGCACCATCAAAATCCCTTCCTTTGCAGTTATCAACGTGGTATCTGCTTCTACGCGATTTACGAAATGAGACACTAATGACAACTGAATTCGAAAATCTCTCAATTACATCCCTACCGTTAGCTAACGATGCGGCATTTATCGCACTAGTTCAAAGTTACTTTGTTGATTGCGAAAGCCCAGAAGTTAATGTGCTCCAACGCGATGGCGCTACATCGGTCATCGATTTAGCCAATGAGTTTGAAAAATCAGGAGTGGAGAGCACGCCAGATTTAATTGCAAGAGTCGTCGGTAGATTAAGTGATATCCAAGTGCGCGACTTTGCACTAGGTACGCATAACGCTGAAAGTTTTCAAACATATTGGGCTATGTGGCACTACTTACTTCAGATTGCCCCAGAAGGTTATGTAGCCCCGGTTGCTACTTTATTTGCAACCCTTGCCTATGAGCATGGAGATATTCCCCTTGCCTACCGTTGTCTAGATCGAGCAACTGTTGATGCACCGACGTACTCATTAACTATTTTGTTGCGCAGGGTCTTCGGTTCGGGTTGGCCAGCTGCTGCATTTGCCGCGATGCGCGTTGAGCTTCACCCCAAAGTCGCTGCGGGGATTTTCGACTAAAACAAAGAATCTGTTAGAGTCTGCCCAGGTCACGAGTTCTAGTGTTTAGCCCCGGCTTACTAGACGGCAACCCTCCACCACGGTGGGGTGCTCCGGGTGAAGACCAGATCGGCCAGCAACAACGCAGCCGATAAGCGTGGAACTCTCAATTCCACTGGTTATGCCAGCGTCGGCATATGCCATGGTTGGGCGTTCCCATAACTGGGAGGAATCACTTACATGTCATCGTTTTCACTTGAAGAAGCAGCTTTCGAGACTCGGCAAATACATGCCGGGCAAGTTGCAGATCCGACTACGGGCGCACGTGCACTTCCTCTGTATCAAACCACTGCATATCAATTCCGCGATACAAAGCATGCAGCAGATTTATTTGGTTTGGCAGAGCTAGGCAATATTTATACCCGTATCATGAACCCAACACAGGATGTCGTTGAAAAAAGAATTGCATCACTTGAAGGTGGCGTTGCAGCATTGCTCGTTGCTTCCGGTTCTGCGGCAACGACCTTTGCAATCCTTAACGTTGCAACCGCGGGAGATCACATTGTTTCATCACCTTCTCTGTATGGTGGAACGTACAATCTATTTCACTACACATTGCCATCTTTTGGCGTTGAAGTAACTTTCGTTGAAAATCCAGATGATCCAGAGTCTTGGCGCAAAGCGGTTCGTCCAAATACAAAGGCGTTTTTTGGTGAGACTATTTCAAATCCAAAAAATGATATTTTGGATATTGAAACTATTGCAAAGATTGCACATGAAAATCATGTTCCTCTCATCGTGGATAACACGGTAGCAACACCATACGTACTGCGCCCAATTGAATTCGGCGCCGATGTGGTAATTCACTCTGCAACTAAGTTCTTATCTGGTCACGGAAATGCAGTGGTCGGTGCGATCGTTGATTCAGGTAATTTTGATTACGCCCGATATCCAGAAAAATTTAAAAGCTTTAATACGCCAGACCCGTCTTACCACGGCCTTGTGTATGCCCAAGCTTTAGGAGTCGGATCAGCCTTTGGGGCAAATCTTTCTTACATTTTCAAAATCCGTCTTACTCTTTTGCGCGACATAGGAGCAGCGGTCAGTCCATTTAACGCATGGTTATTAGCTCAGGGTCTAGAGACTTTGTCGCTTCGCCTCAAGCAGCACCTAGCAAATGCAAAGGAAGTTGCCACATGGCTAGATCAACATCCACAAGTCGAATCGGTCAATTACGCATCCCTGCCAAGCAATAAGTACAACGCATTGGCTAGTAAGTACGCACCGAAGGGTTCAGGTGCAGTTCTATCTTTTGAAATCAAGGGTGGAATTGAAGCCGGCAAGAAGTTTGTGGAGGCATTGACCTTGCACTCACATGTTGCCAACATTGGAGATGTGCGTTCCTTGGTTATTCATCCTGCATCTACTACTCACTCGCAATTAAGTGCAGCAGAGCAGTTAACCGCTGGTGTAACTCCAGGATTAATCCGACTATCAGTTGGCCTTGAAGATATTGAAGATATCAAAGCTGACTTAGCTGCAGGGTTTGCTGCCGCCAAGTAATGACTCATCCAATCGCGCCGGTCACCGGGGCATGGCTTGAACACCATGCACCCGGTGATCGCCGATTTCTAAAAATTGGCGATGTGCCTCTTGAAAGCGGAGAGACGCTTCACGATGTAACTATTGCCTATCAAAGTTGGGGAGTACTGAGCGAAAATAAAGACAATGCGATTTTAGTAAACCACGCAATGACTGGTTGGTCAGATGTTCCAGGTTGGTGGCCATCAATGGTTGGAGCTGGATTACCATTTGATACTGATAGATATTTCATTGTCTGCCCAAATGTTATTGGTGGTTGTCAGGGCAGCACCGGGCCATCATCATTAGCTCCAGATGGCAAGCGATACGGCTCTCGTTTTCCTTCAGTAACAATTCGCGACATGGTTAATGCAGAGATTAAATTTAGTGATGCCTTAGGGATCGACAAATATGTTTTGGCAGTTGGTCCATCTCTTGGCGGAATGCGCTCTTTGGAGTGGGCCGTACAGTTGCCGCACCGTGTTGGCGCTATCTGCACAATTGGTTCTTCAGCAGTTGCAACTGGCGATCAAATTGGAACCTGGTCGATTGAGCTACGTGCCATTAAGACCGATCCCAACTTCAACAATGGTGATTATTACGAACAAGAAGTAGGCCCTATCGGTGGAATGGGAATCGCTCGCCGAATTGCTCATCTGACCTATCGAACCGAGGCCGAGATGGATATTCGCTTTGGCCGTGAACTTCAGGGCGATGACACTGGGCGATATGCCGTTGAGTCATATCTTGATCATCAAGCAGAGAAGTTGGCCCATAGATTTGATGCCAATACCTATATAGCCCTGACTGAGGCGATGATTTCCCATGACATAGGTCGTGAGCGGGGAGGAGTCGCTGCTGCCTTAGAAAGTATTCAGATCCCTGTCGTAGTCGTCTCCATTGACACCGATCGCCTCTTTCCAGTGCGCCTACAGGCTGAAATCGCCGAGTTCACGCCTACTGCAGAGCCGCTTGTGACGATTTCATCGCCTTTTGGCCATGATGGCTTCTTAGTTGAGGTGGAATCAGTAGGTAATGTGATTAGACAGGCACTTAAACTCTCGGAATAACGGGCAAATCTGCTGTTTTGGATGTGCATTTACCCCTGTGGACAAATTATAATATAGCCATCGCATCAGCGCGCTCGCTGATAAAAACCAAAGGATAATTGTGGCTGTATTTAGTGCGCAAAAAAACAAGGTTGCAAAGAAAGCCGTTGCAAGAAAAGCTGCACCAGCGAAAAAAGCTGCAGTGAAAAAAGCGACACCGGCAAAGAAGGCTGCACCGGTAAAAAAGGTTGTAGCGAAAAAGAGCGCGCCAGTTAAGAAAGCTGTTGCCAAAAAGGCTGCGCCAGTTAAAAAGGCGCTCGCAAAGAAAGTAGCACCTGTAAAAAAGGTAGCGCCAGTAAAAATTCCTTTAAAGACTGACCTCACAGCGAAAGATGTTCAGACGATTGTTGATGCTAGAAATTTGGTCACGCGTCATGAAGAAGTAAAGGCCGAGATTGAAACGCGCGGCATCAAATCTATTCATAGAATTCCTAAGAATGTTGATAAAGATTTAGTTCTTGAAGCAAGAGCTTTAGAAATCGAAGTTCCTGTAGTTGTAGAAAAACTTCGCAAGGC
>CAIQRN010000080.1 GCA_903874255.1 uncultured Actinomycetes bacterium | reverse complement strand
GGCGCATCATCAGTCCACGACTTAGGCACTCATAGCTCCTTTTTAATTGCGCATTACGCAACGTATTTCAAGGTCTCTATCGTAGAGCGCAACGGCTTCAACTTCTTGCAGGCTGAGCGTATGCTTACCGTTATGCGCACACAGTTATATATCGATGGCCAATGGATAGATGGGGCAAGCAAGGTTGCTGTCCATGATCCAAGTGATAATTCGGTAATTGCCGAAGTTTCATTAGCCTCAGATGCACAGTGTGATGCTGCGATTACCGCAGCCGATGCCGCCGCAGATGCTTGGGCAAAAACTGCGCCACGCTTTAGATCTGAAATTTTGCGCAAAGCATTTGAAATTATGACCTCTGAAATTGAGCAAGTAGCGACCTTAATTTCACGCGAAAATGGAAAGGCAATGCCAGATGCACGCGGAGAAGCTGCATACGCCGCAGAGTTTTTCCGTTGGTTTGCCGAAGAAACTGTTCGTACACCAGGAGATTTTCGTAAATCACCTTCAGGAGATAAGCGAATCCTTGTAACCCACCAACCAATAGGTCTTTCGATTCTTATTACTCCGTGGAACTTTCCGGCAGGTATGGCAACTCGCAAAATTGGCCCAGCTGTTGCTGCGGGCTGCACAATGATTTTAAAACCTGCAACAGAGACTCCACTAACAGCCATGTACATCGTCGATGTTATGGAGCGCGCAGGTTTACCAAAGGGCGTACTTAATTTAGTACTACCAGAAAAAACGGGACCAGCGATTTCAAAGATGTTGCATGATCCCCGAGTTAAGAATCTTTCATTTACGGGTTCCACCGAAGTTGGTCGAGTGCTTCTTAAAGAAGCTGCCGACAAAGTCATTCGATGCTCAATGGAACTTGGTGGAAATGCACAAGTTGTTGTTCATGATGATGCCGACCTTGCAGTGACAATTCCACAGTTACTTCTAGCGAAGATGCGCAATGGCGGTGCCGCCTGCACATCTGCAAATCGTATTTATGTACAACGCCCAATTGCTGACAAGTTCATAGCCGAATTAACTAAGTCAATGGCCGCTTTTGTTATGGGACGTGGAACTGATGCAACGACAACACTTGGTGCATCGGTATCAATGAAAGAGCGCAACAAGATTGCTGAAATCGTTGATGAATCTGTGGCTGCAGGTGCCACGGTGCATGTTGGTGCAAAGACGCCAACAGGCGAGGGTGCGTTTTATCCAGCAACAGTTTTAACAGTTGATAAAAATAATCCAATTCTTAACCATGAAATCTTTGGGCCAGTTGCACCCGTTGTAATTTTTGATACCGATGAAGAAGGAATCGCGCTCGCTAATGACACTGAATTTGGGCTAATTAGTTATGTATTTTCCGCCAACCTTGGCCGCGCACTTCGCACCGCTGAAGCGATGGAATCAGGAATGGTTGCAATAAATAAAGGTGTTATTTCAGATCCAGCAGCGCCATTTGGTGGCGTGAAGCAATCAGGCTTGGGTCGCGAAGGTGGCTTCGACGGTATTCATGAATTCTTGCAAACTAAATATATTGGTGTAGAGATTTAACCAATAATTAATTTGTTCGCATCGTTCATAAAAGCTGGAAGAACCTGATCTACTAAATCACAGGGGATTGCTCCATATATATGCGGATAGAACTGCCCATTACTTGCTTCCTCTACTCGCACTCTTAGGCCATTCGATTCGAGCTTTTCAATATTTAAATGCAGAACAACTAATTCTTCAGTTGATCCAGCAAATACAAAGCCCGCAACTTCTTCAACTTGGTCTGCAAAAGAGCCGTGAATGAAACCAACTTCTTCAAGTGTCTTTCCCTTAGTTGAAAGGGAGTAGGTACCAACTTGCAATGCTTCTTCCCAGGCCTGCCTCGATGTCAGATGTAGGAATAGTTTCTCTTCCATAATTTTCCAATCACTTCTAAAACGAGGCCAAAAATTCGTTGTTGCTCGAGAAATGAGGCACCTAGAACTTTAAGGGTAATGGCATTGACTGAGCGGAGGATGAGGGATTTATCCTCTTCAACCCGGGTAATTCCCCGTTTTTTAGGTAAACGGGTCATAAAAGGCAACCTAGCAGTTTATTGTCAATCAAATTAAAACCAATTATTAATCAGTATCGATTACTGGCAAAGGATTAAACCGAACAAAGACTTCAAATTCCTCAGTTTCAAAGTTGTAATCACCAGGCTGCCCTTTTTTGGTTTTAAATGAAGATTGAGGCAATTTACACAAATCAACGTAAGACTGCCGATTAACGTCTATCCATGAAATTTCTTTAAATCTTGATGGACCTTCATCGTATTGGTAACCGATTAGATCATCAATTCCAACGCTTCCTGTGAGTTCAATAAATACATTTGCGTAGGCGTTAATTTCGCTTTTATCTTCAAATGCCTGTCCGCATAGCCAGCAAATCTGAAAAGTATCGGGACTCTGCTGACCACATGACGAGCACACAATGCCAGCTAAGCCCTCGCATGGACTTACATAAAAGTTATCGTCAAGAATTTCTCCCAAATGGAACTTAACATGGTCTAGACAATCCAGCTCACCACTTTCTTCTTCTGACAATTCAGAACTTAATTTCTCCAAAATTAAAGGCCTTAATTCATTTTTTAAGTAAGTTAACTTATTGGAAATCTTCTGATTTACTGGAATCGCAAGAAGATATTGGCTTGTATAGTCGATGTAAGTCTGATCTTTCTCGAGAATGAAGTACTCGGGTATTAGCCAGCCACGCTCGCGCCAAAAATCCAAATTCAACTCTTCCATTTATTTACTGCCCCCGTAACTTCTCTTTATTCTATTTGTGTTTGAATTAACATTTTGAAGAAGAGACTTACCCGTGAGGGCCGTCAATCTTGCAAACTTCATTCTTGAACGCCAGTCAGTTGTATCTGAATTTGTAATCTTTACCATTTGGTGCATAACGAGATTTCGATCCCTCCTCCAAGAATCAAGTTCATGAATAAGCTCATCCGGAAAGACTGACAATTTTCTAAGTTGAGACAAGAGCGGCCCTAAAGTATCGGGATAGCTTTCCTTGGTCGTAACTAAAGAAATTGTAGATTCAATACGATCACAAATAAGCGACTCAACAATTGCGATAGCTTCTAGGTGGAACCCCTTCGCTATTGCTCTATCTATTCGTCTAAATGCCTCTCGAAAAAGAATTGCCTTTGCCTTAGCAATGGAAGGTGTGGTTGGGGCTTTGACTAATTTGTTAGGCATGAACTTGCCCTCCCATCGTCACAAGTGAATTAAACCGAAGTCTTATGCCCTCCTGAGGAGTTGACAAGAGTAGAAAGCAACACTGGCGGAGGATGAGGGATTTGAACCCTCGATAGGTTGCCCTATACACGCTTTCCAAGCGTGCGCACTCGGCCGCTATGCGAATCCTCCCGAGGGGAGCACTCTATCGGTGGCTTTAACTATGATTACGCCAGATCCCTCGTACGGCGTTACCGTACTGAACTCCCCCAGGGCAGGAATGCAGCAAGGGTAGGTCCGCTCTGGCGGGTGTGCGAGGGGTCCTTTTAATGTTTATATTTGCGGCGGCGAGTAGAGAGGAACGGCGATGTCATTAGCTTTGTATCGAAAATATCGTCCCTCTGTTTTTGCAGATGTGATCGGGCAAGAACATGTAACTGTTCCGCTGTCTAATGCGTTGGAATCTGGTCGCACACATCATGCATATTTATTTAGCGGCCCACGCGGTTGTGGAAAAACTTCGAGTGCGCGAATCATGGCGCGCTCGCTCAACTGCGTTAATGGGCCAACACCAAATCCATGTGGTGAATGTCAATCATGTAAAGATTTAGTTGCCAATGGTCCAGGTTCTCTTGATGTTATTGAACTTGATGCAGCGACGCACGGTCTAGTTGATGATGCGCGCGATCTTCGCGACAAAGCTTTCTTCGCGCCAGTACAAAGTCGTTACAAAATTTATATTATCGATGAAGCACACCAACTTGGTCCAGGAGCGGCAAATGCGTTGCTCAAAGTTGTTGAAGAACCGCCCCCACATGTAATTTTTATTTTCGCAACAACCGAACCAGATAAGTTGATTGCAACAATTCGTTCACGTACGCACCATTATCCATTCCGATTAGTTCCACCCGGAATTTTGGCAGCACACCTTGAAAAGATTTGTAACTTAGAAGGAGTAAACGTTGCAAAAGGCGTTATCCCATTAGTTGTACGTGCATCCGGTGGTTCTGTACGTGATGCACTATCTGTCTTGGGCCAACTTTTAGCTGGTGCTGGAAAAGATGGCGTCAGTTATGAAATCGCAATTCAATTATTGGGTTTCACCGATGGCGCATTACTAGATGACGCTGTTGATGCAATTGCGGCACATGATGGCGCAACGTTATTCAAAACTATCGACCGTGTTATCGAATCAGGTCATGACCCTCGTCGATTTACCAGTGATATGTTGGAACGAATTCGCGATTTGATGATTGTCGATGCGCTTAAAGATTCAACAGTAAATTCAATTTTGCGTGATTTACCTGATGATCAAATGGAACGAATGCGCAATCAAGCTAATCGCATTGGCACTGCAAACCTATCTCGGGCAGCAGATATTGCCGCAGAAGGCTTAACCCAGATGCGTGGTGCAACTGCGCCACGTTTGATGCTTGAACTTATTTGTGGACGCATTCTTTTGCCTATTGGTGACAATGGGGAATCTGGAATGCTTTCGAGGATTGAAAGACTTGAACGAGCAGAAAATATTGCTCCCATGACATCCAGTCGCTC
>CAIQRN010000079.1 GCA_903874255.1 uncultured Actinomycetes bacterium | reverse complement strand
GGGGTACGGATGTTAACTTTGCGTTAACAACCCTTCATAAAAATGCCTCAGAGACGAAGGGCTGGAAAACTGCATTTGGGTGGTTTACTTTAAACATGGCCCTAATTCAGAATCCGATAATTCCCGGCTTCTACCCTGATCCATCAATAATTCGAGTCGATGATGATTTCTATGTTGTTAACTCTAGTTTTGAGTATTTTCCTAGTATTCCAGTCTGGCATTCACGAGATTTAGTTCATTGGCGCCAAATTGGAAATGTTATTGAAAACGAACACCAAAATTTGGATTTGAGTCGAGTTCTACCTTCGGGCGGAGTTCAGGCAGCAACTATTCGCCACCACAACGGAATCTTTTATGTAACTTCAACGCGAGTAAATCCCGAATGTTGAAGAGCTCGTAGCTATTGCGCGCATAGGGGATGTTGACTTAGCGTTTATGTTTATGCCACCCAAAGATATGCTCGAGGCTGATCGGAAGTTGCTATTAGAGCCTGTTAGCGGGGTTGCGTATGAGGTCGAATCTCACCGCTGGGTTCTTTGGGTGCGTGGCCTCATGCATTTACCAGGGCAACATGGAAAGAAGTATCTCGTAGAAACCTCATCTCCTTCTATCAAGAAGATCACATTGTCCGGAAATACAAAACGCAGTTATGCAGAAATAGAACGAGAAATAGCGCAGCGAACCAAGCGTTAGTGCGATAGAGACCATAAATGATGAAATAACCGATTTATCAAATGTCTTGAATTTAGACATTAAGAAAATAGACCCTTTTGAAACTGGTAAGTCTCAAAAAGGATATGCTGTTGATCGTGCAGTAAAAGTTACGGCAAGCACAAATCAGCTTTTTGGACATATGCGAAAAATAGTTTCCATGTCAGGAAATGCAACATCTGACAGAATGCGCATGAAAGATAGGTTTCTCGCCGCGATTATTGGCATCCACCAGTCCTTGGTACTCATTGTAAAAGGTCGTCGACTGATTGAATAGTTACTTCAAATGCAAACCACTTCGGTGACGGGTTAGAAAGATATCAAGCTCTATCATTGAATTCACTAAGCAATCAGTTATAGTCGCTGAGGTAGTCGTCCCTTTTAATTCATTTAATCAAGTGAATGGAAATTCAAATTCCTAAGTATCTAGCTGGTCATCAAATACCTTCACCTAGGAAACTAGTGGTTTTCCAGCCAAGTCCTTAGAAAGAGCACTTATATATGGGTTAGCGAAAGAATAGGAGAGAAATTCCAGCATATTCGAATCTATTTCCTCCAGGTCGGTTTTCAACAACCTAGATTTATCAGCAACATTGGTCTTTGGATTATAAAATGCAATTGTCCTAAAATATTTATTCTTATTAGTTATTAGATCTTCCCACGAAACACGACCGAGTTTTATTTCATCAAAAACTCTTGCCACTACAAGTGCAAAGTGATAATTCGGATAGCCAGCAATTTTTTGCAAATCCCACTTATACTGCAAAGGGTCAACAAAGAATTCTACATCGAAGCCAAATATTAGTTCTGGGATTTCTGATAAGGAAATAATTGTTACCGAAGGATTCTTAAAAGCGTCATAGAAAGTGCTCGGAACATATTTATACTCTTTCCACATTGCTTGAAGATGCGCAAGGTAGGCCTTATCTCCAATAATCGGGTTTTGGCCAATACTTAAAAGCAACCAGGGTGTATGTTGATCTTCGCATACTCCCCCCCAGGTTTCGTGGTATTCAAACATATTTATTAAATGCCAAACTACATTTCTTGGACATTGTGATTCAGAAAATATGTCTATTAATTCCGAAATATAATCCGAAAAATCATTTAAGTTCCCAAATACCGCAGAATACTTTTTCAAAAAATCTAGGAGTTCATAAAGCGCATCTGCCGAGCCTTGTGTGTACTTTGCACATCTGATTAAGATGGGATTCCAATGTAGATTTAGTACTTCAAAAAGACGCTCGTCATTACCATCTTCCCAAATCCACTCTTGCACCTCTTCGTCATTCTCAAACAGATTTGTCCCGATAGCTGCCTCAAATTTACTAATGAAAATATTGATGTTGTTGACTAAATTAAGATTATTTTGAGAATTTTCCTTATCGTTAATCTCTTTTGGATTTTGGGCAAACCCATTAGTGAGGTTCCAATAAAATTGAGCTACGGGATCATAGTCCCCGTCCTTTTCTGAGGTTACGACTGAGAAATACATATAGGAAATGTAATGGGTCACTGCCGCATTTGGGAATAGCAGTCTCGTTTGGTCACTGCCTAACTTAAAAACCTTTAACAACTTATAATCCCCGCGCTTAGCTTTTCAACTCATTTTGTGTTCATAAACTGACTAAATGTGACCACAACAGTACCTAGTAAATGTCAGTCTTAGGTGACAAAATATCGTGTACTTGTTCAGGATTAATATCGATGAAAGAGATTGGAATATCGTGGCAACTAAAGTACCTACTCCGGGTGAACTGATTTACAGGGTGACTGGCGATCTAGTCATGTCTAAGATTATGGGTGGAGAAATTCTACCCGTTGAATCCATTTCACATGAACTCATTAGCCAATACACCCACGAACCTATGGTGATGATTTCAACATTTGAACACGCACGTGGCCTTACTGATGACATCAATAAGATCACTTGGACTGTAACAAGTAAATTAATTGAAGATAGGCATAAAAGAGGGCTCATAACCTCTGCCATTTTCGCAAAATTTACAGCTGGCGAAGTTAATGCAGAAACAACAGAACTAACTGAGCAAACAACTAAAGAGGTTATGTTTATTCTTTATAAATATATGGAGCATTCCACTAACTGGACTTAATCGAACTAGAAATTTGCAAATTAGGTCTTTCAACGTTCTTAGAAATGGAGAAATAAGGTGTATTACAAGAATATTGACCTGGGTAATAATTTTGGTGCGATTTCTAAACCTATGTATCAATGGGGTCAACTTTTTGGAGGAGAGGTCGTTTCTCCATGTGGCGAATTTAATTCCCCGTCGGGCACTGTTTTAATCTCTACATTCATTCCAAAAATATGTCGCAAATGTGAAGACGCAATGCCACTTTCAATCTGCAATGCTTGTGGAAAAAATCCCAATAACTCAGTTAAGGTTAATGCAGGTCTGGGAAGTGGAGATTATCAACTTTGGGGCATTGGTGATTCTGGAAACTTGCCAGAATATCCATCCTTCTTACACATTCCCTTTGATAAATGTTTAGAGCCTGAGAATAAGAATTTTGAGAAAAACTTTGCGCAAACCTCTGCTATCCCTGTCATAGTAGCTAAATTCGACGCCGACTCTTTTTACCGAAATTACCCGACAGTTTTTGTTGGTGATAAAAGCATTGCCCTCGATGGCTCAAATTTTGTCTCCAGTTCAAAGGTAGCGCTCGGAATGACGCGCGATGGGGTTGAACCAGATCAAGAAGCTAATATTTATGTTATTGCATGGATAGGTTACCTACACGATCCATCAACCCACTTCTTTATGGACAAGGACAATATTGCTGAAGGTTATTCAATGCCCGAGTCATACGGTAAATCTGACGGCGAATTAGGGGTCATTGCCTGTTCAGTGGTCCCAGAAGAATTACTCGTTGATTTCATGCCAATCTACAATTCAAATGAAAGTCGGATTTCTGAATACAGAAATTTGGCTACAGGAGTTAGAGAGTTCGCCTTACTTAACGGGGCCTACATAGGAGGACCCGAAGTCCCGATGCTCATCTCCAATTCGGGCATAACTGACTCAAGAAAAGAACTTGCCGATTACAATGAAAAAACCTGGACAAATCATGGGCAGCACTTCTGGTTCATTGGCGCTTCATGGAGAAGGCAATTAGAGTCCTTAGAATTTGGAAGTGCTTATCTGAAAATAACATTCCAAGTCGCCCAACAAGCCGGAGGCCCAAGTGATGCAATCGCCGTTGCAGATAGTCTCAGGCTTCGCGGTCAGGTGACAGCATGGCAGGCAATTATCAATAGAGTTGAATTAGATTACAAAGATGCTTTAACCGAGCAAAATCAAATGATGATTAAGGCAATGAAACTAACACCAGCAGGGCACATGATTGGCAGCTGGTCATTCAAGTAATTCTTGGGAATTTCGTCGAATCGGCAATCTTGGGCTACTGCCTAACTTCAAAAACTACTACACACCTGTAAGCCCTGGTGAATGAATTTGATGCGAATGACTTAACCCTGGGGGTCATTTTTGTATTCTTTTTGTATTCATTAGGTGACTAAAGGTGCTTAAAACAGCACTAGTAAATGTCAGTGAACAATGGCAAAATACCTTAAAGATAAAACTACATAAGGAAATTTACGCTCAGATTTAGTCATCTGACGCACTTGCCAAGTGCCCCGAGTGGGGGTCGAACCCACACTGGGAGGATTTTAAGTCCTCTGCCTCTGCCATTGGGCTATCGGGGCGTTCGCTTAGTTGAGCGAGTAAGTGAGTGTACTAGGAAGAATTTATCTCGAAGTACAGAAAAGCACGGTTACCTCCGCATTGCTGGAGGCTCCCGTGCTCTCTTGCATGCTTATAAATTAACTTCGTTCTCTGGAGCCGCCCTCGTTATTGCGACCTTCTCTAGATTCCTCATCCTTAATATAAGTAAAGCTGTTGTACGTAGCAGATCCTGTATCTGGATTTGTTACAACGACTGATGCGCTACCTCTGGCATGAGAAGGTGTGCGAACAAGAATTGAAGTGCTCCCGTTTCGGCTAATGACAGTCGCAGAAGAACCACCGATAGTGACCGTTGCAGCATTATTAAATCCAGTTCCAGTAATTGTTACCCGTGTTCCACCTTTTGTAGATCCTCTGTTCGGGGAAATCGAAGTAATTGTTGGTGAGGAGGATGCCGGCAATACCGTGAATGCACTTGGAGCGGTGACAGTTCCGGTATCAGTGTTTGTGACTGTGACATCTTTTACACCTACTCCAATTAATGGAGAGTTGCATGAAATTGAAGTAGCTGATGTAACTGAAGAAAGGGAGCAAGTAACTTGACCTATTTTCACAGTAGCACCTGATACAAAACCAGTTCCAGTAATTGTAATTACGGTGCCCGCACCGAATATTCCGGATGGAGGATTAACCGAAGTAATTGTTGGTGTAGAAATCGGAACATAATAAGTAAAAGCACCAGTTAAAGTTGCACTTTGGGAGTCAGGATTTGTAACCACCACATCAGCAGGCCCAGCTGGAACTCCCCAAGGCGAACTGCAAGAGATCATGGCGTCTGAGTAGTACGAAACATTTGGACAATCGCTTCCCCCCACTTTAACACCTACGCCTGCTACAAAACCACTTCCATTGATTGTAATTTGTGTATAAGTATTAAGTGGTCCCGAAGTTGGTGAAATTGAAGAGATTGTCGGAGCAGCAAAGCCTGGTCCAACAACTAGGGTGTAATAAGTCGTAGTTGCTGAGAAAAGTTGAAATGCATTGCTATATGTTCCAGGAGTCAAACTGCCTGAAACATTCACCGTGATCGTAGAAGTAAATGCACCACTACTAGAAGGAATGGCATTTGTGTCATTAACTTGAATGCCTGCCCCTCCACACGATGGATTAAAATTCAATATATCGCCGGCGTTGACATTTAAAGTAATTGATCCACCTAAAACACAATTGAACGATGCGGACTGTGTAACGGCCGAAGCAGGGGCACTACCAACAATGGAGGAAAAAGTTGATGCCATTAAAACACTACAAATCATAAGTGCAACTCTTGAACGTTTCATTGGAATCCATCCATTTCAGTAGTTATTACTTTCCACATAGTTCAATTGATTCTTTCAACTGGCAAAAGTGGCTTACTATTTTGTTGGCAAATCGTAACTCAGATAAATAGATTCTGTAATCTGAATACCTTGATTAAACTTTACAAACAGGGAATTCTTTTGAAAATTAGTTAGACGTAAAGTCTAAAAGAAGAGTTAGTCAGCACGTACTAATGAACGGGCGATGCCATCCAAAATATCTGATTCTGATGCTACAAATTCAGTTGCTCCAGTTGCTTTCATTATTTCGGCTAGAACTAATGATCCTGCTGGAATTACATCGACTCGACCAGGGTGCATAAAACCAAGAGCTAATCGTTGTTCGCGAGTTGTTGCTAAGAACATGTGTGAAGTTGCCAGAACTTTTTCTGAACTAATACGAGAAAGATGAATGGCGTATCGATCATATTCAGACAAGTTAAGCGCTGCAGCAGCAACTGTTGTTGCAGTGCCGGCAACTGCGATAAGAGTCTTTGCTTGTGTAATTGGAACAATTTCTGCTGCTTTCGCAATTGCTACTTGAATATCGGTGCGCGCTAAATCAATTTGTTGTGGGGTTGCTGGATCTTGAACAAAATGGCGCTCAGTCATGCGAACACAGCCAATGTTTACAGATTTTGCAGCCTCTACAGAAGTTGTTCCAAAAACAAACTCTGTCGAGCCTCCTCCGATATCCACGACAAGGAATGGACCATCGGAAGGATGTAAATCCTGAATCGCACCTGCAAATGAAAGTGCGGCTTCTTCTTCTCCGCTTATAACTTCGAGTTCGATTCCTAAACGCTCACGGACGCCATCAATAAATAAATGTCGATTGGTGGCATCTCGGGTTGCACTTGTGGCACAAAAACGAATCTTTTGTACTCCACGCTTTGCTATCTCTGCGGCGAATAAATCAACTGCGGCCAAAGTACGTGCGATTGCATCTGGATGAAATTGGCCAGTTTGATCAACACCTTGACCTAGGCGCACGATTTCCATTGTGCGCAGAACTTCTCGGAATGAATCGCCTTCAATATCTGCGATTAATAATCGAATGGAGTTAGTTCCACAATCAATTGCGGCTACTCGCATGGATTGCCCTCCCACCATTGTGGCAATTTTGCTAACGCTTCATCGCCGAGCGGGTTCACATCAGGACCTGCGGCAAGTGAATGTGCGACAAGTGAATGCAAACATTTAACTCGGTTAGGCATTCCACCTGCTGAAACATTTTCAACTTCAACAACTTCAATTCCTAAGGCTGATCGCGCAGCAATGTAATCATCATGTGCTGCGTGATAGGCACCAGCTAATTCGGCATCGGTTTCTAGTCGCTCATTCATCTGGCCCATAAGCCCAGTTGTTTCAAGCGTTGAAATTACTGCGGTTAATCGTGGACATGTTGCGTAATAGAAAGTTGGAAATGGTGTGCCATCAGCAAGACGTGGTGGCGTTTCAACAACGGCGGGCTTGCCGCATGGGCAGCGATAAGCAATTGCATGAACATCACGTGGTGTGCGACCAAGTTGAGTTTGGATGCAATCCAGATCAGCTTGTGTTACTTCGCGCAATCCATCAACCCGTTTCACTTATTGATGCAATTAAACGTGTATACCAAGGCTGACCATCGGTAAGTGATGTTGCGACTTTAGTTGTTTGTGGAGTATCGGTATTGGTTCCATCGACAGTAACGATGTACTGACGCTCTCCAGGTAAAACAAAGTGCAAACGTTCGCGGGCTTGAGATTTTATGTACTCAGGATCTTTCCAAAGCAATAACTCTTTGCGCGCCTTATCCAATGCTTTGTGATCAGAAGTTAATTGAGCATTCAACTGACTTATCTGTGCACGTTGAGTGAAGTAATGCTTTATAGGAGGCGCAACAGCAAGTGTCAATATAAAAAATATTGCCCACAAGCTGATTGCACGACCAGAGGTACGCCGGCTTTGAAAATTTAACTTTCCCCGGCGTGCCATGAAATTACTTATGCCTTAAAGCGTGGAAAGGCTTCGCGGCCGGCATAGCGTGCACCGTTCTGAAGCTCTTCTTCAATTCGCAGAAGTTGGTTGTACTTAGCAACGCGCTCAGTACGTGCTGGAGCACCAGTCTTGATCTGTCCGCAATTAAGTGCAACGGCTAAATCAGCGATTGTGGTGTCTTCAGTTTCCCCTGAACGGTGGCTCATCATGCTGCGGTAGTTAGCACGATGTGCCATTTCTACTGCATCAATAGTTTCGGTCAACGTACCAATTTGATTTACTTTAACGAGAAGTGCATTGGCAGTTCCGCCCGCAATTCCACGCGCTAAACGCTCTGGATTTGTTACGAATAAATCATCACCTACGATTTGAATGCGAGATCCCAGCGCCTTAGTCATATCTGTCCAACCAGCCCAGTCTTCTTCATTGAGCGGGTCTTCGATTGAAACGATTGGGTAGGCATCAACTAGCGATGTGTAATACGCAATCATCTCTGCAGATGTTTTTGAAGCACCTTCGAATGTGTACTTACCATTGTCATGGAACTCTGTTGCGGCAACATCCATCGCAAGTGCAATTTCTGTACCAGGCTTGTACCCAGCGGCTTCAATTGCTTCAAGAATTAAATCCAAAGCTGCGCGATTGCTCTCTAGGTTTGGAGCGAAGCCACCTTCGTCACCAACAGAAGTTGCAAGTCCACGCTTCTTTAATACAGCTTTAAGTGCGTGATAAATCTCAGCGCCCCAGCGAAGTGATTCGCGGAAAGTTGGTGCACCGATTGGCGCAATCATGAACTCTTGAATATCAACGTTTGTATCAGCGTGCGCTCCACCATTGAGAATATTCATCATTGGTACTGGGAGCACATGTGCATTTGGGCCACCTAAGTAGCGGAATAAAGAAAGATCAGCAGATTCGGCTGATGCTTTAGCAACTGCAAGTGATGCGCCAAGAATTGCATTTGCGCCAAGGCGTGACTTGTTCTTAGTTCCATCGAGGGCGATCATCGCTGCATCAACGATGCGTTGATCTTGAGCATCTAATCCAATGATTGCTGGAGCAATTTCATCATTGACGTAGGCGATTGCTTTTTCAACGCCTTTACCAAGGTAGCGCTTGCCACCATCACGAAGTTCTGATGCTTCGAACGCACCAGTTGATGCACCGCTTGGAACTGCCGCACGTGCTTGGGTTCCATCTTCTAATTCAATTTCGACTTCAACCGTTGGATTTCCACGGGAGTCAAGAATTTCACGGGCTCCAAGAACTTCAATAATTGCCATAGCGTTTCTCCTTCATCACTTCATTAAGTGTTGAATCCTACCGTGTCTC
>CAIQRN010000078.1 GCA_903874255.1 uncultured Actinomycetes bacterium | reverse complement strand
TCACCACACTATTTGGGTAAACAGCAAAGCCCTTGAATTAGCTGGAATTACAGCCATAACGCAAGATCCCGACGGCGGAACAATCGCACGATGCAACGATGGTTCGCCTAAGGGAACTTTGCGCGAACCGTCAGCGATGGCGTTAATTCTTAACCACGCTCCTGACAACACGCTAGAGAGCGATATCGCGGCGATTAAATATGCATGTGCTGAATATAGAAAAGTTGGCGTAACTGCCGCCATTGATTCGTGGTGTGAAAAAGATATGGCGCGCGCATACATTTCAGCTGCTCAAGCAGGTGATTTAACAGTTGCTTTCAACCTATCTTTCTTAGCCACACCGACTACATGGATCGCTGATATCGATGAATTTAATGAGCTTCGACAGGAATGCTTAGAGCTTGATAACCCGCAGCTCTTGCAAGCCAACAGTATTAAGTTTTTACTTGACGGTGCCTTATCGGCCGGAACTGCGCATTTAACACAGCCATATCTCGATGATCCAACTTCATTTGGCATAGCCATTTGGAATGACACCGAACTTCTTAACGCCTTAGTTGCGTACGACGCACTTGGTTATCAGCTTCATCTTCATGCTATTGGTGATGCAGCAGTAAAACAGGCTCTTAATGCAATTGAAGCGATGCAAAAGATTAATCCAGAGTGGGATCGGCGCCCCGTCATAGTTCATGCTCAACTTATTTGTGATGAAGATTTGCCGCGCTTTGCCCAGCTAGGTGTAATCGCCAATATTCAGCCGCTGTGGTGCTACCTGGATCCCATGAATAAAGAGCTCATTGCTCCGCGCATTGGGGTTGAAAGAAATAACCAGCAGTATCGACTGCGTTCGCTGATTAATGCTGGAGCGATGATTGCTTATGGAAGTGACTGGCCTATTACTAGTCAGATACCGATGCTGGCTATAGACGTGCCAGTCACCCGTACAAATCCACTCCTTGGAATTACGCAGCCTTGGAATATAGAAGAAGCGATTACCAAAGAGGAATCTCTTCGCTTTTACACCCACAACGTGGCATACCAAATGTTTCGTGAAAACGAACGCGGCACGTTAGCGGCAGGAAAAACCGCGGATTTCTTAGTACTTCGAAATAATGAGATTGAAGCTATTTATGTCAATGGTTACATCTCTAAAGTATCTGAATAAAACAGAGCACGTAAGTATTTATTAGCTGCATTAACACGGTGATTGGTTGTGGTTGATGCTGGCGTTACTTCTAATAGTTTAGATGCGGCAGAAATTGTTCGTTCCACGGCTTTTTCAGTAACTTTGCACTCATGAGCAATTTCAGAGTTGCTCCCGCCCAAGGCCATTAAGCGCATAACACGGTGCTGATGCGGTGATAACAAGCCAGCAAAATTAGTTTCATCAATTACGGCCTCCAAGAAAGAAGGTCGAACCTGCGGTAATCCGTTATAGGCGGATAAAATTTCAGAGAGAACAACTGAGGGATTTCGTGAAGGTTCATTAAGCCAGTAAGCCCGATCCCAAAGAGCTGAAAGCATTCCCTCACGAGCAAAAATGGGATTTGCCTTACCAGCCATAAAAATAATCACTTGATCGGGTAAAGATTTGCGAATATCTAAAGCAATTTGCAGTGCATCTACACGGCGCATCGAATCCAAATCTAAAATCGCTACTTGTGGTTTGAATGCAATGATTTTTTCTACTGCCTCTTCTGAATCAATGACCTTTGTTTCAAGAGTTTCATTTGATTCATCGGCAAAACCACGGGCGATAAAGAGCCCCATACCGGGGTGAAATGAGTTTTCAATTATGGCGATGCGTTCTAATGTCTGCACTGCGTTTTCAGCTGGCGCTACCATCGTCATCAACTCATTTTCTTGTGATTGAGAAAAGCTAGGAAGTTTTCCCAATGCTTGAACCATACTCGAATTCCAATTTTTAATGGGGGAAACCCCCAAAATATTGATGTGCCGATAGATTTGCGGGGGCAGGCCCCTACATCCTCAATACTTTCTTGAGTAAGCGGTATTGATGGCAATGAGTTATGGTGACGTGTGGCTATTCGCATTGCACTCGTCGATGAGAATAAATATGAATCCTTATTAACCACATGCGCCTTAGAAAATATTGGAATCGAAGTTACTGATTTAGTGAATAACTGGTTTAAAGTTGAAGCTGCAATCAAGGAAAGTAAGCCAGCAGCGCTAGTTATTTCAATAGATACAAATGCAATGCATGCAGTTGTGATGGCTGAAAAGGCGCGTGCTATTAACCCAGAGTTGGGTTTAGTATTTTTGACTAGTGTTCCTGATCTGCGTCTAATTGGAATCTCTGAAAAAGAACTACCCCACGGCGTGCAAGTTATTCTAAAAAGCTCTGTTGTTGATCTGCATGTTCTAGTCGATGGTATTCATCGCTCTATTGATGACTTGATTAATCGCAATAAGACACGTTGGGTGAGCGGAGCCACTTTCACCGATGAATTGGCCTTTACTTCAATTTTGCATAGTTTAACTGCAGTGCAAATTGAGACTCTACGTCTTGTCGCGCTCGGAGGTAGCAACGCCGAAATTGCAAGAATTCGCCTTGTGACTGAAAAGGCAGTTGAACACACGATTACCCGTATTTTGCAATCACTTAAGATCAGTACCAATCCTCGCCACAATGCCCGTGTGTTGCTATCGCGTGAG
>CAIQRN010000077.1 GCA_903874255.1 uncultured Actinomycetes bacterium | reverse complement strand
TAAGAGATTATGTCTTTCACTTCAGCGTGCTGACCGTGATTTAGTTTTGCATGGGACTGAAACAGGACGTCTTCTGCGACTTGCCCATGGTGAATTCGTAGAAGTACACGCACCAATCTCACCAGAGAAAGCATGGCTACTCACTTCTCACGAACAGGTCCCTGCCCTTGAACTGACTGAGAGTGATTCGCGCGGAGTTCGACGCCCAGGTGGTTTAAAGAACAAGCTACGAGCCCGCTTGAGCAAAGCGCATGCTGTAGCTGTTCCGAAGGTCAATGCCGGTGATCTCAAAGAGATTGAACACCACTAAATAGTTTTACGTATTACGAGCCAAACACCCAGGGCGGTAATTCCTATTCCAAGGAAGCCTTGGGTGTTTACTTTTTCTCCGAAGAGAAAATAGGCCTCAATAGCCGTAGCAGGTGGAACCATATAGAACAGAGATGAGACTGAAGCAGCGCTGCCAGTATTAAGTAGCCACAGCAGCAGCAAGACCGCTCCAACTGATAAAACGATGACCAACCAGGTAATGGCGCCGATGAATTTGCCCGTGAAACTAATATGAGTTCCTTGAGTAGCGACTGCAGCACAAGTTAAAACTAGGCCGCTAGCGATGTACTGATAAGCCGTACCTGCAAGCATTGGAATTCCTGATCCATATTTTTTCTGCAGCAAAGTTGCGGTAGTGCTTCCAAATAAAGCTACGAAAACCGCTGCTATACCAATCAGAGATACGGAACCATCGATATTTGGTCCGAGAACTAGAAATACTCCGGTGAGTCCGAGAAGTAGACCAACGAACTGGATTGCGCGCAGTTTCTCGCCCAAGAGTTTAATTGCTAGAACCGAAACAAGGACAGGTTGAATGCTGGTAATTACAGCAGCAACACCGGCTGGAACACCTTTGGAAATTGCAAAGAAAACTCCCCCAAGATAGAACGCATGCAGGAATACACCAATGATGCCCGAACGCACAATGGAGTTCGATCCAATTGCGATCGGAGCTTTCAATATTCTCGCCGCAACTAAGAGTGCAATGGCTGCGATGAATACACGGAGTGCTAAGAAAATAAATGGATCGGCATAAGGCAATCCATATTTAGCGCCAACAAAGCCTGTGCTCCAGAGCAGAACGAAGAGATATGGAGCAAATCGTGCGAGCCTCAAGCCTCGCAAATCTCTTTCAACCGAACTAGGGACTTTGCCATCCACTTGGGATTGCGCGCCAGTGAGCCGGTTTTCTTTAGATACCAACGAGAGAATGAAGATACTGCATGGGCATCAAATATTTCCGTGACTTGAGTGTGCCCATTTCCCAAATCTAAAAGCTCGTATGACCAGCTCCACTTCATCAAATGAGACCAAGTTATTTTTCGGTTCTCTTCAAACGCAATAACTGTATTAGTGATGCGATAAGGAACTTTGATTTTCATCGCCATAGAAAATTTTGCGCCGAGGAACAATCTTTCCGGTCCACTAATTGAGTTCGTGATTGTTTGCGAACCATCAAAATCGCAGTGCTTCTTAGGATTGGCCAGTAAAGAGAAAATAGTTGAAGCGGGAGCATTAATGATGATTCGTACAGCGGCCGTATCTGGAAAATCTACGGCCAAAATCTCTGCGCGAACTTCGGACATTAGTGAGAAGCGACCTTCAATGGCTTTTCATACTCTGTCACCATTCCAATAATGGAGATGACTAGGGCGCCAACAGATATGAGCGTCAACCACCAACCAATTACTAGCGAAAGACTCAAAGCGCAGGCACTTAAACCAACTGGAAGTGGCCACCAAGAATGGGGGCTATAAAAACCTAAATCACCAGCTCCATCAGCGATCTCGGCTGTGAGATTATCTTCAGGCAAAATAGAGCCGATGCGACGTTGAGTGAACCAGATATAAAAGCCCACCATCCCAGCCAGGCCAGATGCCAACGCCATTCCACCAATACCTACTGATTCTCCACCAACCTGCCAGTAAATAACTGTCATGAGTACGTAGAACAGTGCAAGACCTATGAATAGCTGCCAAGAAACTTTCATAACTAATTAGTGCCCTTCAGTCTTGATGTGTGGATGATGTAAATCAAATGCTGGACGTTCTGAAGATATGCGTGGCATGGTTAAGAAATTGTGGCGAGGTGGTGGACATGATGTCGCCCACTCCAAAGAGGCTCCGTAGCCCCAAGGATCGTCTACTTCCACCAACGGTGACTTGCGCGTAATCCAAACATTGATCATGAATGGAATCATTGAGAATGCAAGCAGGAATGAACCAATCGTTGAAAT
>CAIQRN010000076.1 GCA_903874255.1 uncultured Actinomycetes bacterium | reverse complement strand
GATCCCAGCAACGCCGACAATGAAGGGTTGCTTGCAGTTTAACCTCATTGGCAGCGAGCATTCATTAGCATTTGAAGGCAATTGGATGGCTACTTTACGTAAAGATAATTTGAATCACGTTGTACTTTTTAATGAGCCAGCGCAATTCGAATTTAGAGCCCTCACCGAGCATATTCAAAAGCGAATTTTTCAATTGCGAAAAGCACAACCGCACGATGGCGGATTTGGAACAAGCGCACAATCGATTGGTTAGTGTCAGATTCTAAATATCGATCAGTAAATGAAACCTCTCATAGCTTTTTTTCTTCATCTACGTTCAAATTGATATCGATGCCGGATGTTCCGTTGGCAGTGGCAAGCCCGGGAACAATCTGCCCACCGATGAAAGCCAATGCTTTTTCTGACTAGTCAGCCCATGAAAAGTTGGGCTCGGGATGCCTTTGGCGTAGTTTTTTATATACAAACCAGTCCGTAAAAGTTATCCTTCAGCATGCCAAAAATGGGGTTTACCAGAGTGTTTTCTATGCGCTCAGTGTTTCTCCTTGCCATAGCTGCTTTGATTGCGACTGGACTAACCCCACTGACCACGGCGCAAGCAGTTGCAACCCCAAAAGCTAAATGTCTTAAAACAATCTCTGGTACTTATACACAAGTTGGAAAACTTTATTTTCAATGTGCAAATGTAAAAGGTGTTTATAAGTGGATCTCAGTAAAGTCGATTCCTACAAAAGCTAAATACGTATCACCTACAACAGGAAAGATCGCGCCTCGACCAACACCATCACCAACGGTTAAGCCAGTACCAACTCCAACACCAACTCCGACTCCAACACCAACTCCGACTCCAACACCAACTCCGACTCCGACTCCGACTCCAACACCAACTCCGACTCCAACACCAACTCCGACTCCAACACCAACTCTTGAACCTGTGGTACCACTACCACCTCCACCACCTCCACCACCTCCTGCACCTGCACCAGATCCAGTTGCACAGACAATTACTTTTGCACCGCCAGCTAACTTGCTGCTCTCGCAATCTCCTTACACACTTTCTGCTTCAGCGTCGAGTGGTCTAACTCCCACGATTACTTCTTCGACAACAGGAGTTTGCACAGTCTCAGGATTAGTACTGACGCTTATCTCAAATGGCACTTGCTCACTTTCGGCTAATCAGAGTGGCAATTCAAGTTATTTGGCTGCTCCAGTTGTTAATGCAAGTATCTCGCTGGCAAAAGCAACGCAATCAATCACATTTGCAGCTCTTTCAAATAAAGCCTACGGAACCTTGCCATTTTTAGTATCGGCAACCTCAAGTGCGCCACTTAATCCAACATTTGCATCTACAACATCTTCAGTCTGTACCGTTGTAAATACGACGCTAACAATTTTGCAAGTAGGTACTTGCTCAGTAACTGCCTCTCAATTGGGCAACTCGGCCTACTTGGCAGCCACACCAGTTACGCAGAGTTTTAACGTTACTAGCATCGCTTTGACGGTCACGGCTTCTTCGCCAACGGTTAAATATGGCGCTGCAAAACCTGCAATTACCGCAAGTTATAGCGGATTTGCCCCCGGCGACAATTTGGGATCTCCTTCTTTTACAAATGGTTTCGTAGCACCTACTTGTACAACTGATTACACAGTTGTTAGCGCTGTTGGCTCAAACCCAGTTACCAGTTGTGCTGGTGGATCATCTACAAATTACACATTTACTTTCACGAATGGCTCAGTAACTATAGGAAAAGCGTCACAGACAATCACTTTTAGTTCATTAGCAAGTCAAGTCGAAGGCGCATCGCCATTCTTGGTGTCAGCTAGCTCTGATGCACCGCTCCTTGTTACTTTCACAAGTGCGACTTCAGGAATCTGTTCTGTTGTTGGTTCCACTGTAACTGTTCTGACAATTGGTACATGCACAATTACAGCCTCACAAGCAGGAAATTCAACGTATACCGCGGCAGATCCAGTTTCCCAGAGCTTTACTATTTCTGCAGCACCTGCACCTAAAGCAGTTTTAACAATTACCGCTTCGTCTCCAACGGTGGCTTACGGAGCACCGGTTCCAACGATTACTCCAAGTTATAGTGGATTTGTTAATGGTGACAGCTTAAGCGATGCATCATTTACAAATGGTTTCGTTGCGCCAACATGTACTACTACGTATACAACGTCAAGTTCTGTCGGATCTAGCCCGACGACAACATGTTCAGGCGGCACAGCTACCAATTACACATTTAGTTATGTTCATGGTTCAGTTTCAGTTACAAAGGCAAATCAATCAATTTCATTTAGTGCGCCATCAACAAAGACCTATGGTGCAACATCGTTCACTCCTGTAACTTCAAGTGATTCTGGCCTAGCAGTCACCTTAACTTCAGCATCTACGGGAGTTTGCGAAGTAAGTTCTAACGTTGTATCTATCGTTGGAACGGGTTTGTGTCAGTTGACTGCTAATCAAGCTGGTGATTCAAACCATAATTCTGCTACAAGTGTTAACCAATCTTTCACGGTGAATAAAGCGGTTCTAACTGTCACTGCATCTTCCACTTCGCTTGTGTTTGGTGCCGCTACTCCAACGATTACATTCACCTACAGCAACTTTGTAAATGGAGAAAATGAATCTTCGGCAGCTTTCACCACTGGACTTGTGGAGCCTATTTGTACCACCGGCTACACCGAATTCAGCGATGTTGGATCTAATCCCGCAACTTTGTGTGCTGATGGTTCTGCAACAAATTACACATTCAATTACGTAAACGGTGTAATCACGGTTGCACGGTCAGGGCAGACAATTACCTTTAATGCTTTATCGAGCCAGACTTACGGGAGTGCACCGTTCTTGCTTGAAGCTGTATCTGATGCGCCGCTATTAGTCACTTTTACTTCTAACTCGCTCCTAATTTGCACGGTTTCAAATACCACGCTTACTATTATAAAAGTTGGAACATGTTCAATCACGGCATCCCAAGTTGGTGATTCAACATATTCAACAGCAACTCCAGTCACGCAAACTTTTGCGGTTACCAAAGCAATTCTTACTGTTACGGCATCTTCGCCTTCGGTTGTTTACGGTGGAGTGAAGCCAACTATTACTCCTTCCTACAGTAATTTCTCTAATGGCGACACTTCGCTTTCATCCTCATTTACTACAGGTCTCGTTGCACCAACATGTTCAACTTCGTACACAGTCGTTAGTGCGGTCTCAACTACACCTGCCACAAGTTGCTCTGGCGGATCGGCAACAAACTACACATTCTCATTCGTTGCAGGTTCTGTCACGATTGGAAAAGCAACTCAGGCAATCACCTTTAATGCTCTGTCCAATAAGGCTTATGGCTCCTCATCATTTTTAATCTCTGCTTCCTCCTCAGCCCCTGTTCTAGTTAGCTTTGCAAGTAATTCAACCTCTATCTGCACACTCTCTGGCACTACGGTTACTGTTTTACAGGTCGGCACATGTTCTATCACCGCTTCACAAGGTGGCAGTGCTAACTTCCTTGCTGCTACCTCTGTGACTCAAACATTCTCAGTCACGGCAGTCACGCTGACCGTTACCGCATCCTCTCCATCAGTGACCTATGGTGATGCTGTTCCAACTATTACACCTACCTATAGCGGTTTTATCAGTGGTGAGGATGCAGCATCGGCGGCCTTTACCACCGGCCTTGTTGAACCTACTTGCGTCACCGCATACACAACATTAAGTGCAGCAGCAACAACTCCTGCCACCTCGTGCTCCGGCGGATCTGCAACGAACTACACATTCTCTTTCGTTGCAGGCTCGGTGACGATTGCCAAGGCGCCGCAAGCAATTACCTTTGGAGCCCTTTCTAATAAGGCATATGGATCTTCTACTCTCATCGTTTCTGCCTCAACAGATGCACCACTTCTTATTTCTTACTCAACATCTACTTCTAGCATCTGCACAATTACCAGTGCCACAGTCACTGTTCTTAAAGTCGGAACGTGTTCTATTACTGCAGCCCAGGCTGGAAATACAAACTTCCTTGCAGCAACATCTGTGACTCAATCCTTCTCGGTCACAGCGGTCACGCTAACTGTTACCGCTTCATCCCCATCAGTTCTCTATGGAGCAGCGATCCCTACAGTTACTCCGAGCTATAGCGGCTTTGTTAACAGTGACACTGCAATCTCATCCTCATTTACTACAGGTCTTGTTGCACCAACATGTTCAACTGCATACACAATCGTTAGCGCGGTCTCAACTACACCTGCCACAAGTTGCTCCGGCGGATCGGCAACAAACTACACATTCTCATTCGTTGCAGGTTCTGTCACGATTGGAAAAGCAGCACAGACAATTACCTTTACAGCGCCAGGCACTCAAACTTATGGTGTATCGGACATTACGCTCACCGCCAGCGCATCCTCAAATCTTTCCACTACCTTTAGCACAACTTCGAGCACAGTTTGCCAAGTTACTGGTAGCAAAGTTTCGGTTCTAGCAGTTGGTACTTGTTTACTCGCTGCAAATCAAGCCGGAGACTCGAACTTTAATTCCGCACCTGCGGTGAATAGATCGTTTACGGTTACAAAGGCTGCATTAACAATTACCGCATCATCAGGTACCGTCATATATGGCTCCGCAAGCCTTTTAGTAACGCCGACATATAGTGGATTTGTTAATAGTGATACTGATTCGACTTATTCATTCACATCACTTCTTGTCGCACCATCTTGCACATCCACATTTACCGCGATATCTCCAGTCGGAACTACTGTTACTTCTAGTTGCTCTGTTGGCTCATCTTCTAACTACACATTTTCGACCTACGTGACTGGTTCATATTCAGTAGTATCAACAGTTCCGGGAGCGCCATCTGTTGCTATCGCCCGCGCCGCAAACTCTTCCTCAGCTACTATCAATTTCTCTGCACCTAGTTTTAATGGTGGAGTAATGATTCAGTCCTACACCGCAACCGCATCTCCTGGCGGCTTAACTGGCTCTGTCTCACAGGCAGGATCTGGAACTATTACTGTCTCAGGTCTAACTGCTGGCACCTTTTACACATTCACTGTCACTGCAACTAATAGCGCTGGAACATCTG
>CAIQRN010000075.1 GCA_903874255.1 uncultured Actinomycetes bacterium | reverse complement strand
ACATGATGTCGCCCACTCCAAAGAGGCTCCGTAGCCCCAAGGATCGTCTACTTCCACCAACGGTGACTTGCGCGTAATCCAAACATTGATCATGAATGGAATCATTGAGAATGCAAGCAGGAATGAACCAATCGTTGAAATCCCATTCATAAATGTAAAGCCATCAGTAGGTAAGTAATCCGCATATCGACGTGGGAAACCCTTGATGCCTAGCCAGTGCTGAATCAAGAATGTTAAGTGAAAACCAAAGAAAGTCGTCCAGAAGTGAATCTTTCCAAGACGTTCATTGAGCATGCGTCCAGTCATCTTTGGCCACCAGAAATAGAATCCGCCAAACATTGCAAAGACCACGGTTCCAAATAACACATAATGGAAATGTGCGACGACGAAGTAACTAGCCGACACAGCAAAATCAAGTGGTGGCGATGCCAACATAATTCCAGTCAATCCACCGAAAAGGAATGTGACTAAAAAGCCCATTACCCAGAGCATTGGCGTTTCAAAAGTTACATGACCACGCCACATAGTTCCGATCCAGTTGAAGAATTTCACACCAGTTGGAACACCGATTAAGAAAGTCATGAAAGAGAAGAAAGGCAAAAGCACCTGACCCGTTGCAAACATATGGTGAGCCCATACTGAAACAGAGAGTGCAGAAATTGCAATCGTTGCCGCAATTAACCCTTTATAACCAAAAATTGGCTTGCGGCTAAATACTGGCAAGATCTCTGTTGCGATTCCAAAAAATGGCAGCGCCAAGATATAAACCTCAGGGTGACCAAAGAACCAGAACAAGTGTTGGAAGAGCATGACTCCCCCATTAGCCGGATCAAATAAATGGGTTCCATAAATTCGATCTGCCTCAAGTCCTAGCAATGCAGCGGCTAGAGGCGGAAATGCGAGCAAAACAAGAATCGAAGTTAATAAAACGTTCCAGGAAAAGATCGACATACGAAACATCGTCATACCTGGAGCACGCATAGTAAAAATAGTTGTTATGAAGTTAACGCCGCCAAGAATAGTTCCGATACCGCCGACAGCTAGACCGAGCAACCATAGATCCGCACCGATTCCAGGCGAATAAGTTGCATTTGAAAGTGGAACATAAACCGTCCAGCCAAATGATGCCGCTCCTCCTGGAGACAGGAAGCCAGCAAAGGCCATGGTTCCACCGAAAAGATATAGCCAATAAGAAAGCATATTAAGACGAGGGAAAGCAACATCTGCGGCACCTATCTGCAGTGGCATTATCACGTTGGCAAAACCTACGAATAATGGAGTTGCAAACATGAGCAACATAATTGTTCCGTGCATAGTAAATATCTGGTTGTACTGCTCATTGCTCAAGAACTGCATACCTGGTCGAGCTAATTCGCTACGAAGCGCTAACGCGAGTACTCCACCAATTAAGAACCAAGCAAATGATGTGGCCAGATAAAGATAACCGATTGTCTTATGGTCAGTTGATGTGATCCATTTGACGAACGCTTTGCCTTTTTTGGCAGGCAGAGGTGGCAATGTTGAAATTGTTGGGCGTTCTGCAAACGTTGTCATGCTGCGCTCCCCTTTAGTGTTTCAAGATAAGTTTTAAACTGTTCTGGAGTTACAACTCGAACTGTAAAAATCATTTGTGAGTGATTGCGCCCGCACAGAATGTTGCATCGACCAGGGAAATCGCCTAACTTATTTGCCGTGAATTCTAAATGATTCGTCACACCTGGAAGATTTTGCATTTGAATCATAAATGCAGGAATCCAAAACCCATGCACAACATCATTTGATGTAATTGTGTATCGAACACGTTCTCCTAGTGGAACATAAAGAACTGGAGGTTGTGCTGGTGTGCCAGTGACGACTGCTTGTGGGCCGGCCTCTGGGTAACCGAACTGCCATGACCATTGAATTCCTTCAACAGTTATTTCATGTGCATAAGTGGTGGTCTTCTCAGAGATAACAGTTTCTTTTTTGGCCGTGAAATAGAAAAGTACAGCGACAATGATGAAAGGAATGATTGTGTAAACAATTTCAATTGGAATGTGATACTGAGTTTGCTTAGGAAACTCTGGGCCATCTTTTTTTGCTCGGTGAAACATCGCCGGCCACAAAATTAAAATGAGCGTAATTCCACCAACAACAAAAGCTGCAATCCATGCGCCTTGCCACAGTGATAGTGATTGATCATTGACACTGGAAAGACCTTCTTCATATCCAAGACCAGAAACTTTTGAGCAGCTCGTGAGCAAGAGCGCTGGGGCAAGAACGAGAAGGGCACGCAGACCCTTGAGCTTTATTAGCGACATGGGGGTAAGAATAGAGCGCATTTGCGCTTAAGGTTGCACCTACTCAAAGGGTCTAACCGGTGGTTCATGTCACAAGGCCTAGCGCTAAAAACTTAGGTGCGGTGCCACTTCTGCCCCTGCAGCTTCACCATAGGACTGAGTAAAACGGGCCAAGAACTCGGCGCCAGTAAAGCGATACTCCTGAGTTCCCGTCGTCTCAATGACATATGTGGCTATGAGTGAACCTAGTTGTGCGCACCGCTCATGGCTCAACCCCCATGCAAGGCCGGCGATAAAGCCCGAGCGGAATGAATCACCAACGCCAGTCGGGTCGGTTTTGGATTTCTCTTGAGGCGTACCAACTTGGACAAAATCACCAGCCGCAGTCTCAACTTTTGCGCCGTTAGAGCCAAGGGTCACGATTCGCACTTTTACATGCTCCAAAATTTCGCGATCGCTCCAGCCAGTTTTTTGCATGGCTAGGGCTAATTCATACTCATTGAGAAATAGATATGACGCACCGTCGATGAGCAGCTTTATCTCATCTCCGCTCATGCGTGCCATCTGTTGCGATGGATCTGCGGCAAAAGCAATTCCCTCTTGTCGGCAAACCTCAGAGTGGTGAAGCATCGCTTCTGGATCATCAGGAGAAATAACGACTAAATCAAAACGACCAGATTTTTCCATAATTGGGGCAAGTTCAATATTTCGAGCTTCACTCATCGCACCCGGGAAAAAAGAAGCGATCTGATTGAGATCATCGTCGGTAGTCACCATAAAGTGTGCGGTATATAAACTCGTTGAAACTAAAGCATGAGAAGTATCAACACCATGACGAGCTAACCAGGCCTCATAATCAGCCCAATCCTTACCAACTGCGGCAATTAAAACTGGATTGAGCCCAAGAACGCCCATCCCAAAACAGATATTTGCTGCGCACCCTCCCCGACGCACATCAAGGGAGTCGACAAGAAATGACAACGAAATTTTTTCTAAAGAACCTGCAACCAAAGAGTCGGTGAACTTTCCAGAGAAAGTCATTAAATGGTCGAGTCCGACTGAACCTGCTACACCGATTTTCATGTAGCGATACTAGAGCGTTACAGCGGCTTTGCTAGTTAAAAGAATCGCCGCAAGCACAAGAACCTTGTGCATTTGGATTATCAATTGTGAAGCCTTGCTTTTCTATTGTGTCAACGAAGTCAACGGTTGCACCCATTAAATATGGATCACTCATCTTGTCGACTACAACTTTAACTGCACCAAACTCACGAACGATGTCGCCCTCTTGATTGCGATCATCAAAGTAAAGCTGATAACGAAGGCCAGAGCATCCACCAGGTTGTACTGCCACACGTAGATTAAGGTCGTCGCGACCTTCTTGAGCCAATAGCGCAGCTACTTTTGCCGCAGCAACATCGGTTAGGGCTAGACCTGTGGTTGTTACTTCTGTTGTCATTTTTCTCTCCTTGTTTGCGCAAATCCTACCCTCCCCTCATCGCCTTCGCGAGTCAGCACACCGAGGCTCTATAGTTGCCGCCATGACTACAGAATCAACTGGAAAAGGCCGTCCGACGCCTAAGCGAAAAGATGCACAGGCAAAGTTAAAGGTTTCTTCATTGGCTCCAGCTATAACAAAGGATCAAAAGAAGGCGGCCAAATTAGCGGCCCGCGGCGACCGTGCACAGTCACGAGTTGCTTATCTTCGCGGCGATGAAAACGCTCTGCCCGCCCGTGACCGTGGGCCTGAACGCCGATTTGTCCGAAACTATGTTGATGCACGTAGATCCATCGGAGAATTTTTCTTGCCAATAATTTTCGTAGTACTTGTTCTAACACTTATTCAGATTCCAGTGGTGCAGTTTGCCGCAATTGCCCTCATGTACGTGGTTCTGCTTATTGCAGTGATTGATGGAATCTTTCTTGGAAGAAGAGTTCAAAAACTAGTTCACTCAAAATTTCCGAACTCGAGTACAAAAGGATTAGCCATGTATGCATGGCTTCGATCTACTCAGATGCGCCGCCTTCGTGCGCCGCACCCGCAAACACAGGTGGGCGACGAAATTAATTAAGCACGTGGATTTGGGCTGATATTTTGTGCTGGATCCATCTCTGGAAGATTTCCTAAAGCTTTATCGATGGCTTTCATAACGCCCGCGTCCAGTTTAATTCCAGCCGCTTTCACGTTTTCTTTAACTTGAGAAGGCTTTGTTGCACCAACAATCGCGCTAGATACATTTGGATTTTGAAGAACCCATGCGATAGATAACTGAGACATAGTTAGTCCTGCCTCTTCGGCAATCGGCTTGAGCTTTTGGACTGCGGTCAATACATCATCGCGCATCCACTTTGAAATCATTCCGGCGCCACCCTTTTTATCAGTAGCTCTAGAGCCAGCCGGTGCTTTCTTTCCTGGCAAATACTTACCGCTTAAAATTCCTTGTGCCATAGGCGACCAAACAATTTGTCCGATTCCCTCTTTAACAGAAAGTGGCACAACTTCAGCCTCTATAACGCGCCAAAGCGCCGAGTACTGCGGTTGGCTTGAAACAAAACGGTTGTAGCCACGTGCATCTTGGATTGTCAGTGCAGAAGAAATCTGAGCTGCAGTCCATTCAGAAAAACCAATGTAATGAACTTTTCCTGCGTGGATTAAGTCATCGAAAGCGCTAAGAGATTCCTCGAGTGGAGTTTCAAAATCAAAGCGGTGCATCTGATACAAATCGATGTGATCAGTTTGTAAACGCTTGAGCGAAGCGTTACAAGATTCGATGATGTGTTTGCGCGAAAGTCCGCGATCATTTTTTCCTGGTCCAGTTGGCCAATAGACTTTGGTAAAAAGTTCGTAGGATTCACGGCGAACACCCTTGAGTGCTTTTCCTAAAACCTTCTCAGCGCGTGTTCCGGCGTAAACGTCGGCAGTATCAAATGTGGTGATGCCTGAATCTAGTGCGGTCTGAACGCACTTGATTGCAGCATCGGCTTCAACTTGTGAGCCATGAGTGATCCAATTTCCATAGGAAATTTCAGAGACGTACATTCCGGTGCTGCCAAGGCGACGATATTCCATAGCCTTGACTCTAGAACCATGCGCGCCCTGTTGCCAACTCCAAATGAATGTGGTTTGGTGTGCACACAAGTTAATAAGCCTGTCATTAGGGGAAGTTCGGTGAAATTCCGACGCTGACCCGCAACCGTAAATTCAAACTTTTGATGAGTCAAAAGATTGTTATAAGTCGGATTACCTAATGAATTGGTTGTAATAGACAAACACCCGCCGAGGTTTGCGGGGTGTGGTCCAAATGTTGAGGAATTTATTATTTTCTTGGCGCGCGGCACTACTCCCTGTGAGACTCTTTCACTCGTGAGAGGCCCACAGCAATGAGATTCAAAACATTAGTAATTTTCCTTTTTCTTATTTCTACTTCAGTTTTCCTTGCTCCCCAAGCCGATGCTGCATCCAAAGGTTGGCGCTATTGGGGCTATTTTCAAGCAGCTCCAGGGGCACATGCTTGGTCTGCAGCAATGACTGGACCAACCGTTGAAGTTAAAGATGGCGCAGTAGAAGGCTGGTCATTTGTCTTTAGTAGCGACGATGTTCCATCAATGTCGCCAAAGACTAAAGCCAACTTTGCAACTATTTGTGCCGGAGTAAAAGCAGATCCCGATACAAAACGAATTGGACTTGTTATTGAATTTGGTTCACCAGCATGGGCGCCTAAGGGCGAAAAAGTCAGAAAGACACTCACCACGTGTGTTCGAACTGCAAAAACTTCACTCGGCATCGATGTTCTCGGTCAGGTAGTAAAAGTCCGCGCGGCATCATCAGGACTTATCTGCGGGTTGGCTGGATTCCCAGCAAAAGAGTGCGGCGTTGAAATAGCAACACCAAAAACCTTATTGACTAAAAAATAATTAATGATGAAGAAACTGACGTATCACCCACTCACTTGGTGGATTTTCTGCTGCGCAATTGCAATCGCAATCGCCAGAGTGAATTCACCACTTTTTGCTATTTGCGCAGTGGGTGCTATGTCCATTCTTGTTATTTCCCAAAAACAAGATGCACCATGGTCACGTTCTTTCATTTGGAGTTTAAAGCTTTCTATATGGATCATTGCGGTGCGTACTGTGATTGGTGTCCTTATCGGCGTACCGATACCTGGAACCGTGCTTTTTAGAGTACCAATACTGCAGCTGCCCAGCTGGATGCCGGGAATACGAATTGGCGGAGATGTAACTCTAGAAAGACTCAGTTCATCTATTTCAGAAGGCATAGTTATCTGCGCAATCATTGTCATCTTCAGCGCAGCATCTTCGTTGACAAGTCCCCACAGATTGCTTCGGGTACTTCCGATTTATATTTATGAATTTGGAATTAGTATTGTGATTGCAACTTCGGTTCTACCCCAACTCGTTGCAAGCGTGACAAGAATCCGAACTGCACAACGTTTGCGGGGGCAACGCACAAGCGGAGTTAAAGCTTTTAAACGAATCGCTATCCCATTACTGGAAGAATCCTTGGCTAGATCTCTTGATTTAGCTGCCGCTATGGACTCACGCGGATATGGTTATAGCAAAAAAAGGTCGCGCTACCGCCCCATTAAGTTTGCGCGAATTGACACTTTGATTGTGGCAACGGGTTTAATTGTTATGGGGCTCTCATGATTAAATTTTCAAATGTTTCATTGATTTATCCCAACTCCACAACTACGGTAATTGAAGATCTCAATCTTGAAATCCCTGAAGGCGAATTAGTTCTAGTAATTGGCCCTACGGGATCAGGAAAATCATCACTACTTCGCCTTATAAATGGCTTGGTTCCACACCATACTGGTGGGATTTTAGCTGGAGACATAAGCGTTGATGGAATCTCTACAGCTTTAGTTAAACCGGGTGGATTGGCACATTTAATTGGAATCGTTGGGCAAAATCCTGCGAATGCATTTGTGGCAGATACGGTCGAAGAAGAACTTGTATTTGGCATGGAAGCTCTTAATCTTTCTAACGATGTAATGCGAAAACGCGTTGAAGAAATACTTGATCTCTTATCACTTGCCCCACTTCGCAATCGAGCTATTTCAACACTTAGTGGTGGTGAACAACAAAGAGTCGCCATCGCAAGTGCATTGGTTACTCATCCAAAAGTCCTGGTCCTAGATGAACCGACTAGCGCTCTAGACCCCATTGCGGCCGAGGAAGTTTTATCAATATTGCACCGTCTTGTTCATGATTTGTCCTTAACTGTCGTAATAGCTGAACACAAGTTAGAGCGCGTAATTCAATTCGCAGATCGTATTGTTCACATCGACGGGGCGGGAGTTGCATCTGTCGGGACTCCTGAGGAAATTCTGCGCACTTCTTCCATCGCTCCCCCAATTGTTGAACTTGCTCGAGTTTTAGGACTTAAAGAGATTGGGCTAACGGTGCGCGAGATGCGCCGACTAACCAATGAATTCAGAGAAACACAAAAGGTAGAAAATATTGATGCGGCACGTAAAATCGGTGACGCAGTTGTTGAAGTAAAGAACTTGCAGATTGCCTATGCCGGTAAAAATGCGATTCAAAATATAAGTACCCAGATCTTTGATAATGAAATCGTTGCGATCATGGGTCGTAACGGTGCGGGTAAGAGTTCCTTACTGCGTGCAATCGCTGGAATAAGCGAGAATAATTCCGGCTCCGTCTTGGTATGCGGAGAAGATTCACAGAAACTAGAGGGAAAGAAGCGACGGGAAACTATTGGTTTCATTCCGCAGGAGCCAAGTGATTTGTTATACGCACAATCCGTGAAAAGCGAATGCGAGCAGGCGGATTTGGATAATCAAATCGCCAAAGGAACTACCCAAGAGATTCTTAACCAGTTGGTGCCTGGGATTTCCAAAGATGCGCACCCTCGAGATTTATCAGAGGGACAGCGTCTGGCTTTGGCTCTAAGTGTAGTGCTCTCTGCCAATCCCAAAATTTTGGTTTTGGATGAACCAACCAGAGGTTTGGATTATCAAGCCAAACGTGTTTTGGTAAAAATACTTATCGACTTCGCCCGCCTCTTTAACCGCAGCGTTGTTATTGCTACACATGACGTTGAACTCGTTGCTGAACTAGCGACGCGAACAATTTTTATCGCGGATGGAGAGTTAATCGCGGATGGGACGACCATCGATGTTCTACTTTCATCGCCAGCATTTGCACCTCAAGTATCAAAGGTTATGTCGCCACATCCTTGGTTAACAGTGGCAGATGTTGTCAGCGCTTTGAATAGGGTCAACTGATGCGCACAAATAATATTGTTACATTTTCGAAAGCTGATGTACTTGTTCTCTCGTTAGCATCATTAGTTTCTGCTGCAGGTTTTCTTTGGCCCTTTTTTTACAGAGGTGAATCGCTGCCTAAGACTCAGATCTACTTTTGGTTGGCCGTGGCGTTTTCTTTCCTGCTCGTTGTTGTTCAAGTTTCCAATTCGCGTCTCGATTCGAAATCCGTTGCATTATTAGGAGTTCTCGCTGCTCTCATCGCAGCTCTTCGACCACTAGGTGCAGGTGCAGTGGGTATAGAGCCAATGTGGTTCATTTTGATCTTAAGTGCACGAGTTTTTGGACCATCCTTTGGTTTCCTCTTGGGAATGATTTCGATGTTGGCATCGGCGCTGTTAACAGGTGGAGTCGGTCCTTGGCTGGGATACCAACTCTTTGCAGCAGCATGGATTGGTTTGGCTGCCGGCTTGCTTCCAGGGAGAGATAAATTGCGAGGAAAAGCTGAGTTAACTCTTCTCATTATTTTTGGAGTGGTTGCTTCTGAGCTCTTTGGAATTTTGATGGATTTACAGTTTTGGCCTTGGTCACTTGGCACGGCCACATCTCTTTCATACCTAGTCCATGGTGACTTACATGAAAACATCTCGCGATTTTTCACTTTTCACTTTGCAACAGCAATGGCATGGGATGTTCCGAGAGCGCTTTTTACTTCTCTACTTCTTGCGCTTTCTGCACAATCAGTGCTGGCAGCTTTGCGTCGCACTCAAACAAAAGCTGCTTTTATGCAGCCCATCGAATTTACCGAACGTGCGAAGGCATAAAGGGAAGTTTCACTACTTCCACTTTAGATTCACGGCCCCGAACATCAATAATTAATTGATCTCCAGTTTTAATTGAAGAATCAAGAAGTGCTATTGCGATTCCCGTTCTAAGTGATGGCGAGAATGTTCCGCTCGTAACTTCGCCAAGTAATTTTCCATCCGCGTTCTTTACCGCCATGCCACCGCGTGGAATTCCACGATCTAAAGATTTCAACGCCACACTTCCTCGTTTAGGGCCCTCTGATTTTTGAGAACGTAAAACTTGTGAGCCAAGAAATTCGCCTTTATCCCAACCGATTGCCCATGAAGCGCTTGCTTCCACGGGAGTGATTTCAAGTGAGAGTTCGTGGCCGTGAAGTGGGTAGCCCATCTCGGTACGCAAAGTATCGCGCGCCCCTAGGCCGCAAACCAAACCACCAAGTGGTTCGATTGCATTCACCAAGGCATCCCACACTCGTTCAGCATCTTCAACTTTTGGAAGCAGCTCATAACCCATTTCACCGGTGTATCCAGTTCGGCAGAGAATTACTTGTGCTCCGGCAATTGAGACAGATTCAAAAGCCATGTAATCAATATCTGTATTAACGCCAAGAGAGTTCATGGTTTGTGGTGCTAACGGGCCTTGAACGGCAATGACTGCGAAATTCAAATGCAGATTTTCAACTGTAATTCCTGCAGGTACATGTTTGTTGAGTGTTTCAACAACTGCAGTTGTATTTGATGCGTTAGGAACCAAAAAGAAATCATCTTCTGAATTTCGATAGGCGATTAAATCATCTATCACTCCACCAGATTCATTACACATTAGCGTGTACTGAGCTGAACCATTTTTAATTCGATTGAGATCATTGGTAAACATTGAATTAAGAAAATGCAATGTGCCAGAACCCCGAACACTGGCCTTACCTAAATGCGAAACATCGAAAATACCTACTCGCTCTCGCACTGCAGCATGTTCGGCCAAGGTTCCAGCGCCCGGGTATTCAATGGGCATAAGCCAGCCGCCAAAATCTGCCATTTTGGCATTTCGGGAGAGATGTTTTTCATGTAATGGTGAGTGCTTCATAGTATGAAACCTACCAAGACATCTATTACGCTGGCACCTATGACAACACTAAAAATTACTGATGGCCTCATAAAAGATGACGTCCTTGTTGTAGGACTTGTGAGCACCAACACTAAAGGTGGGCTAGCAATCGAATCTGGTGATTACGACCTTGAGGCGAAGAACCTTTTGGTTGCGCTATCGGAAATGGGTGCCAGCGGTAAGGCAGATGAAGTTATTAAAATTCCAGGTGGACCGACTCGCCTATTAGTCTTTACTGGTCTTGGAACAAAGTCTACGAATTATTCTCATGAGACATTGCGGCGCGCGGCTGGAAGTGCAGCACGCGCTCTAATGGGTTCAAGTAGCGCAACTTTTGCACTACCGGTGAAAAACAATGAAGCTCTCAATGCCGTTGCCGAAGGAATCGTCTTAGGCGCATACGTATTTAGCGAGTTCAAAGGAACAACAAAATCGGAAAATAAGGCATCTCTTGCACATGCAACGATCTTTTCAAAATCATCGTCAAAAGCTGAAGCAAAATCTGCACTATCTCGAGCAATGATCATCGGCAAATACACGCACCTTGTTAGAGATCTAATAAATACCCCGCCAAGTCATTTAACACCAGATTCATTTACTAAGAAATTAGCCGCAGCGATTAAATTAGCTGGCGGTGCCAACTCTGGATTAAAAGCGACCATCTGGGATGAAAAGAAATTAAAGGCGGAAGGTTTCGGCGGCATCGTCGGAGTTGGTCAAGGATCAGCTAATCCCCCTCGCTTACTCCATATTTCATACACTCCCAAAGCAAAGGTTTTTAAACGATATGCATTAGTTGGCAAGGGAATTACTTTTGATACTGGTGGATTGAATCTAAAACCTGGACTTGGCATGGAAGCGATGAAATCAGATATGAGCGGTGCAGCTGCAATCTGTGCGGCGACCCTTGCAATTGCTGAATTAGGTTTACCCGTTGCCATTGAAGCCTGGGCACCCCTTGCTGAAAACATGCCAAGTGATACCGCAACTCGACCAAGTGACATCATCACAATCTTTGGTGGAAAAACCGTTGAAGTTCTCAATCCAGATGCCGAAGGACGCCTTGTTCTAGCTGATGCACTTGTTAAAGCACAAGCAAGTAAAAACAAACTCGATGGAATCATTGACGTCGCAACACTTACAGGTGCGCAGGTTGTTGCACTAGGTACACGAACAAGTGCGGTCATGACAAATAACTCAGAATTTAGCGAGCTATTTTTAAATGCTGCACGCAGTGCGGGTGAGCAGTTCTGGCCGATGCCTCTACCCGTCGAACTCCGTGCTTCCCTTGATTCTCCAGTTGCAGATCTTGCAAATATCGGCGACAAAAATGGCGGCATGCTCGTGGCCGGTCTCTTCCTGAAAGATTTTGTTAATGATGAACTTCCCTGGCTTCACTTGGATATCGCAGGGCCTGCTTACAACGAGGGTAAAGCCCATGGCTACACCCCTGTCGGTGGTACTGGCGTTGCTCTGCGCTCCCTTGTGAGATTGGTCGAACAAGCGTAACTACGCTCAATCTGGGTTCGGAGTTTGGCCATACTTACGGCAAGATAGAGCCCTTGAGTGAGCAAAAGGGGTACATAAGTGTCGCAATTTGATCTTGTGATTTTAGGTGGGGGCAGTGGCGGATACGCCTGTGCTCTACGTAGCGCGCAACTTGGACTAAATGTTGCACTTATCGAAGCGGACAAAGTTGGCGGCACGTGTCTGCACAAGGGTTGCATCCCAACGAAAGCATTGTTGCATTCAGCTGAAATCGCAGATGGCTCACGTGAAGGCGCCAAGTTTGGCGTCAAATCAACTTTCGATGGCATCGATATGGCTGGAGTTAATTCCTATAAAGATGGCGTTATTTCTCGCTTACACAAGGGCTTACAGGGTTTAGTGAAATCAAGAAATATTACATACATCGAAGGCCATGGAAAACTTGTTTCTAAAGACACTGTTGAAGTAAATGGGCAGCGTTACACAGGCAAAAATATCATTCTTGCTACTGGCTCTTACGCGCGCACTTTGCCAGGTCTTGATATCGATGGAAAACAAATCATCACATCTGATCACGGTACAAAGATGGATTATGTTCCAAGTTCAGTCATCGTTTTAGGTGGCGGCGTCATCGGTTGCGAATTCGCATCGGTCTGGAAATCTTTTGGATCAGAAGTAACAATCATCGAAGGTCTTCCACATTTAATCGCCCTCGAAGATGAAAGTTCAAGCAAGCAGCTAGAGCGCGCTTTCCGCAAACGTGGAATTAATTTTGAACTCGGTGTTAAATTCAAATCAGTAGTTAAAGATCAAAGAGGGGTGACTGTCACTCTTGAGGATGGCAAAGAGTTCTCGGCTGAAATCTTGATGGTTGCCGTTGGACGTGGCCCAGTATCTGCAAATCTTGGTTATGAAGAGCAGGGTATTTCGATGGATCGCGGTTATGTACTAGTCGATGACAAATGCCGCACAAATGTTCCTGGTATTTGGGCCGTAGGTGATTTGATTCCAACACTTCAGTTAGCCCATGTTGGTTTTGCTGAGGGCATGTTGGTTGCAGAAGAGATTGCCGGCTTAAATCCACGTCCGATTAATTACGATGGCATCCCGCGCGTTACATACTCAGATCCCGAAGTTGCCTCTGTTGGATTAACAACCGCTGAAGCAAAAAAGCGCGGCCACGATGTGGTTGAACTTAGTTACGACTTAGCAGGAAATGGAAAAGCACAAATTCTGGGAACTGCCGGTTCAATCAAACTTGTTGGCGAAAAAGACGGTCCAATTCTCGGCGTACATATGGTTGGTGCGCGTGTTGGAGAATTATTGGCCGAAGCAGAATTAATTTTTAATTGGGAAGCGCGTGCAACCGATGTTGCATCACTTATCCATGCACACCCAACTTTGTCGGAGGCAATGGGCGAAGCCCATATGGCTTTGGCAGGCAAACCGCTTCACGCACACGGATAACCAAGGAGAAAATCAGATGACATTCTCAGTAACCATGCCCGCGTTGGGTGAAAGTGTTAGCGAAGGAACAGTCACACGTTGGCTAAAGGCAGAAGGCGATCACGTTAATGTCGATGAGCCACTCCTTGAAGTTTCAACCGACAAAGTTGATACAGAGATTCCTTCACCCGTAGCTGGAACGCTTACAAAAATTATTGTGCAGATTGATCAAACTGTTCCAGTTGGAGCAGAGCTTGCAATCATTGCTGATGGTGCACAGGCACCAGCACCGGCAGCACCTGTCGTTGAAACCCCAGTTGCTGCACCTGCGCCAATTGTCGAAGCCCCGGTCGTTGCTGTACCTGCCGTACAGAACACTAATGCCGGAACAGTAATCACAATGCCCGCTCTTGGTGAATCCGTGAGCGAAGGTACGGTCACTCGTTGGTTAAAAAATGTTGGTGACGCGATTGCAGTAGATGAAGGCTTGCTCGAAGTTTCAACAGACAAGGTAGATACTGAAATTCCATCTCCAGTTGCCGGTGTTCTGCTAGCAATTGATGTAGCAGTTGATACAACAGTTCCAGTTGGCGCGCGTCTTGGATTAATTGGTACATCCGGGGCTGCGCCAGTTGTTGCTGCGCCCGTTGTTGCTGCGCCCGTTGTTGCTGCGCCCGTTGTTGCTGCGCCCGTTGTTGCAGCGCCCGTTGTTGCAGCGCCCGCAGCTCCGATTGCACAACCTGCCGATGCTTATGTAACTCCCCTAGTTCGCAAACTTGCCAATGACTTAGGTGTAAATCTTGCACTTGTGAAGGGCACTGGTATCGGCGGTCGTATTCGCCGTGAAGATATTGAAGCGTTAGCAAAGCCGGCAACTCCTGCTTATGCAGCGCCAGTTTCGCAAATCGCTACTCCACAATCTACAAAGCCATCAACTGTTGCAGTCTCACCTTTGCGTGGAACAACAGTAACGATGTCACGTTTGCGTAAAGTTATTGCGGCACGAATGGTTGAATCTCTGCAAGTAAGTGCGCAGTTGACCACAGTCATTGAAGTCGATGTAACAAAGATTTCCAGATTGCGTGATCGCGCAAAAGCATCTTTTGAAGCACGTGAAGGTGTAAAACTTTCATACCTTCCATTCTTTTCAGTAGCAGTATGTGAAGCGCTTAAGCAGCATCCAGTTCTTAACTCATCTGTTGAAGGTGATCAGATTACTTACCACGGCGCCGAACACCTTGGAATTGCAGTTGATACCGAACGCGGGCTATTGGTTCCAGTGATTGCCAATGCCGGTGATTTGAATATGGGCGGCATTGCACGAAAGATTGCTGATCTTGCTGCACGTACTCGAGATAACAAAGTAACTCCAGATGAACTTGGTGGCGGAACATTCACATTAACTAATACTGGAAGTCGTGGAGCATTATTTGATACACCAATCATCAATCAACCACAGGTTGCAATTCTTGGTTTAGGTGCTGTCGTAAAGCGCCCAATGGTTGTTCGTGGTGAAGATGGTGGTGAAACAATTGCAATCCGTTCAATGGTTTACCTTGGTCTTTCATACGATCACCGAGTCGTTGATGGTGCAGATGCAGCTCGATTCCTCGTTACTTTGAAGGAACGCCTTGAAGGCGGATCTTTCGAATCTGATTTGGGACTGTAAGTAATGCCAGTTCCACAGAGAATTGCAATTAGCGGTTCTTCAGGTTTGATTGGCACAGCTTTAGTAGGGCACCTTAAGAGTGAGGGCCATACCGTTCAACGTTTGGTTCGTCGTGCTCCAGTTGCACCCGATGAAGTCCAATGGGATCCTCAAACAGGTTATGTCGATCTAACGGCTCTTGAAGGCGTCGATGCCGTCATTCATTTAGCTGGCGTTGGTGTTGGCGACAAACGTTGGACAAAGAAATACAAATCAAAGATTCTTAATTCGCGCTTAATGGGTACAACAGCGATTGCTAAAGCCGTTGCCGAACTTAAGCCCCAAGTTTTTATTTCAGCAAGTGCAATCGGTTGGTATGGCGAGAGCGGAAACCGCGCGGTTGTAGAAAGCGACCGGGTCGGTGATGATTTTCTTGCAGCCGTTTGTCGTGAATGGGAAGCCGCAGCAGATCTTGCAGGAGATGTTAGAACAGTAAAGATTCGTACTGGATTAGTTCTAGATCCAACAGGTGGGGCACTTGGAAAAATGCTTCCGCTTTTTCGCCTAGGTTTTGGCGGCAAACTTGGTTCAGGAAAACAGTGGTGGTCTTGGATTACTCTGCACGATCAAATCCGTGCAATTGTCTTTGCCCTTGAAAATAAAATATCAGGGCCAGTTAATGTAACTTCACCCAACCCAGTAACAAATCAGGAATTCACTTCTGCACTAGCGCGCGCTTTGCATCGCCCAGCGGTTTTTCCAGCACCTGCGATTGCGCTAAAAATTGCACTAGGCGGTTTCTCAACTGAGGTTCTGGGTTCTAAGAAAGTTATTCCACATGTCTT
>CAIQRN010000074.1 GCA_903874255.1 uncultured Actinomycetes bacterium | reverse complement strand
GCGAAAACTTGAATCGCACTTGCCCCAATTTCTTGGGCATATTCAATGGAGCGTTTAGCCATTCCACCTGTTGTAGGAACATGGGCACCAATGCGTGGCTTATTACTTACTTTTGACATTGGCTTACCCTACGGTAATCGTGACAGTGCTGCCACGTTTAACTTTACTTCCTACCTTAGGGACAACATTTGTCACTTTCTTAACGGCCTTTTTCCCCAATTTCTTCACAACAACTTTGAGTTCTAAATCCTGAAGCGTCTTCACGGCCAAGGATTGTTCAATGGAGAAAAGATTTGGAATAAAGACAAATTGAGAACCCTTCGAGACCACAAGCGCCACTTTGGATCCCTTCGGAGCGACATCGATTCCAGAAGGTGTTTGAGAAATAACAATTCCGGATAGAACCGTTTCATCGAAAACATATTTCGTAGTCACGGTAAATCCCGCATCGGTTAATTCAGTAAGAGCTTGTTCGCCAATTTTTCCAATATATGTTGTAAGGGCAACGGTCTCTGTTCCCTTGCTGACAACAAGTGCAACCGTAGAGTTTCGCTTAACTTTCTTACCTGGCACTGGAATGCTCGTAATCACAAATCCTTTGGGGATCTCGGAGTTAAATTCCTCAGTTGTGGAATCTAACTTGAGTGGATATTTTGTTATTGCTGCCACTGCAGCTTCTGGCGATAATCCAACTACTTGCGGAATTGTGTAGCGCTCTGGACCTTTGGAAACTATAAATTTAACTTCTCCACCCGATGCAACACGGCCACCGCCGGGAGGATCAGATTCAATAATTGCGCCAGCAGGAATCTCTTCGTCAAATCTCTTTTCAGTCACTTTGCTCGTAAGACCAAGCGGAGTTAGTGCACTACTTGCATCATCGAGAGTGCCGCCAACTAGGGATGGAACCACCGTACGAGAACCTGGGCCAACCAATGCATACCAACCACCAACGCCCAAAGCTACAGCTAGTAAAAGTGCAACTTTTCTATTGCGTCGAACTCGTTTACTGGCTCTTCTCTTCTTTCCTTTGGTGGTTCGGATCTGCGTGGTTGTTTCTTGGGTCGGCTCAGTAACTTCTTCCACTTTCGCAACTTCCTTTTTGACTTTGTTACGGGATTTTTCCCGTATCGGTTCAACGGGTAAATCCAATGACAATTTCATTTGATTTGTTGTTGGGTCCAAATCGATTTGAATTTTCTCAAGAGCCTTTAGGAATTCACCTGCATGTGCTGGACGTAGGTCGGGGTTACGATTTGCGGCTCTCAAAATTAATTCATCCAGGCTTTGAGGGATCTCTTTCCGTTTAGTGCGAAGTGAAGGCACTTCTTGATTTACATGCATATATGCAATCTGAATTGGAGATTCACCCATGAATGGTTTTTCACCAATAAGCATTTCATAGGCAACAATTCCTACGGCATAGACATCACTTCGTGCATCAGCTACACCACGTTGAACCTGTTCGGGGGAGAGATAAGAAACAGAACCAAGAATTACGCTGGATTCTGCTGTCATGGTTGATCCAATAATTTCACCACGCGCTAACCCAAAGTCTGCAATCTTGACTCTGCCCTCATTCGAAATCAAAATATTTTCAGGCTTGATATCACGGTGGACTATTCCAATTTCATGGGCTGCGGCTAACGCACTCAGAATTGGTGTCAGATAATTTATGGCATCCTTTATTTCAAATCGACCACGTTCATTTAAATAATCACGCAATGTATGACCTTGAATTAACTCCATAACGAGAAATACGGCAGGCACTCCGTTTTGATTCCACCCTTGATCTTGCACTGCAACAATATTTGGATGAGAAAGTGCCGCCGCCGCTTTTGCTTCTCGGATGAAACGTCCAACATAGGCCTCGTCTTGGGCCAAATGTGGGTGCATAATCTTTACGGCAACTTTGCGATCTAATCGAGTATCGATGGCCTCATAGATTGATGCCATTCCGCCATTAGCGACCTGGCGAATTAATTGATAGCGACTATCAATGAGTTCACCCGATAAGTCTGACATGTTGTGAATTTTAGGGCTAAGTACCGAATGCTCTTTGAATGTGTTCCGCGTTTTCGCGTGTCTTATCTCGCAAAAAGTGAAACTCTTGAAGTTCGCGCCATTTATTCATGTGTAATGCGATTTGCTCGCCATCTCGCTTCAAAACCCTGGCAATGCCAACCTCTGAATCGATGTCTAGCCAGTAAACAGTGGCTCCAGCGGTACGCACCACTTCTTGCCCGGCACCAACGCCTTCTAGGATTAAAAGATCCGTGGGATCAATGTGCTGGACCGAGTCGAAGCACAGGGTATGCCAGTTAAAGATATCAATATCAATAGGTGATCGAGATAAGTGTGCACTAATAATTCTCTCTAAACTCTTCGTTAGTTTTTCACTTAGAGCATTTTCCCATCCGTCATAAAGATCGTCCATATGTATGACTTGAACAGATTGCGAATTTGCGAATTTAGCGCGTAGATTTTCTGCAAGTGTTGTCTTACCAGCACCTGCGCGACCATCAATTGCTATTAGTGTCATACCAACGTTTCCAACCCACCACTGCAACAAGAGTAAAAATCGCGTAGAGAAAAGCGGTGAACCAGTACCCGTAGTATGCGTATTCAATTGTGCCAACTGCATCAACAATTAGCCATAGCGCCCAGGATTCAACCTTTTCATACACCATAAGAATTTGTGCAACGAAAGATCCCACGAAAAGAAAGGCATCAGACCATGTTGCTGCCGCACCAATGCGCGAGAGCAGTGGCGCTAAAATCGAGACAGAAATGATTGTTGCACCGAACCAGTACATGCGGTTGCGATGATTGAGAAATCCAGGAACCGCACCAGTGGGTGCCCAGCCAAACCAACCCCATACTGCAGCAACAATAAAGACAATTTGTAGTACGGCACTGGCATAGAGCTTTACGTCGTAGAAGAAAACTAAATACATCGCACTGCTTACTGCCCACCAAGGCCAGGTAATTCTCTTACCCGTGGTGCCTAACCAGACACCTACAAGAGACACAACGGCTGAAACAAATTCTAAAACTGAGGTTTCAACTCCTCGAATGGAGAATAAAACGGTGGACATAAATCTTCCTTTCCGCGTCCGCATTATCGGACGGGTCAATCGGTCGGTTTGAATCTCAAACCCTCTCAGCCATACATGGCTCCCGTGGTTATTAGAGTAGCGTTATCTCGTGCAAAAATATGGGTACCTAGTGATGATTGTTTTCACGGTCGTGGGATCTTTCTGGCTAGAGATTTTCTTGAAAGTTGGAGTGCTTAAGCAAGTCAAACGAGTGATATTTGCGATTGCTCCAGTTGCCTTTGTTTTTATAGCTTGGGATAAGTATGCAATTTCTCATGGGCATTGGAGCTTTGATAAAACTCAGATTCTGGGTATTTATGGACCATGGTGTATTCCGCTAGAGGAGTACTTCTTTTTCTTAGTAGTGCCAATCGCTGCGCTTATGACAATTGAAGCCGTGCGCATAAAGAGGAGACACTGGCAGGTTGAGCCATGACGTACACGCAATTGGCGACAAGCGCGGTTGTAGTCGCAATCACTTTCGACATGTATCTAATCGGAACTCAACTTCTCAAACGAAAAGTTTTCTGGGTCTCTTATGCCATTATTTTGAGTTTTCAACTTCTCACAAATTGGTGGCTGACCTCTAGAAATATTGTTATGTATAACCCAGAGTCAATAATTGGTGTTCGAATCGCAGCTGCACCTTTGGAAGATTTGCTATTCGGGTTTGCTTTGGTCCTATCAGTTTTAACTAATTGGATACGGCTAGGCGCTTCAGATAAGCGCGGATAAATACTCGCAACCGTCTAGGGGTTGAAGTCTTGGCACGTTTATTGAAAATGTCGTAACCAATTTTTTCGACTTCATCAACAATTGCGCAGTAGAGCTCACTTGCTGCTTCTATGCAAGGTCGACTCGACGGAGAGAGCATCAAAATCCCTGGTTCGGCCTCTTTTTGAAGTCGACGAACTCGGGCAATTTGAAACTTCAATGCATTGATGATTTGTGGAGTCAGAGTTCGTTCTTCGAGCATTTCGCGAGTTACGCCATGCTCGGCTAACTCTTCGATTGGCAAATAGATTCGGCCGCGATCTAGATCTTCATTAACATCACGAATAAAATTCGCTAATTGAAATGCAATACCCAATTTCTGCGCACATTCATAAGCTCCCTCATCAAGGGCTCCTAAGACAGGAACCATTTGCAAACCAATTACTGCCGCTGAGCCGTATACATATTCCATGAGGTCGTCATAACTTTGGTATTCCTGCACGGTTAAATCCATGGTCATTGATTTGAGAAAAGCTTCAAAGTGAGCAAGTGGAATACCAAAAGTATTGACAGTATCAATCAACGCTCTTCCAACCGCATCTTCACTTGTACCGTTTTTAAGATCAGCCAGTATTTTACTTCCCCAATTATTTAAAACTTCGCTCTTTTGCTCGATTGAAAGTGTGGATTCAAGATCATCTACAATTTCATCTGCATATCGCGCAAAACCATAGAGCGCATGTACGTACTTTCTTTTGGCGCGAGGTAGCAACAAAGTTGCTAAGTAATAAGTCTTGCCATGCAGTGAATTAAGTCTCTTGCATTCGGCGTAGGACGCTTCTAACTGATCCATTTACTTAACTGGTCCAACAATTCGTTCAGCGGCCAAGCGACCTGAGATTAAAACCATAGGCACACCAACGCCGGGTTGAGTTCCAGAACCTGCAAAGACCACGTTTTCAAGGCCCTGCGCCATGTTGCGTGGTCTAAAGGGACCTGTTTGGAAAAATGTATGTGCGCTTGCAAATGGTGCACCCATCTCCATTCCTTGATTTTTCCAATCTAGGGGAGTTGTCACGACTTCAGTTTCAATTGAGTCGCCAAAACCTTCGTACCCGCGCTCCTCGACTGTTTTAATCATTTGATCTCGATATGGACCAGCTTGTTTGTGCCAATCAATATCTGAATCTAAATTTGGAGTCGGGAAGAGCACGTAATACGAATGTTTGCCGGGTGGTGCCAATTCGGGGTCATCATGCGTTGGCACTGTTACCAAGATGCTGGGGTCACTCATCAATTTCTTCTGCGTGATTAACTCTTCAAACACACCATCCCAAGAATGCCCGAAGTGAATGTTGTGATGCGCTGCAAAGTCATATTTCTTATTTGAGCCAATAAGCAAAGTGACGCATGACGGTGAGTATTTCAACCTCTTCACCGATGCAGGGGTTTTACCTAATAAGTCGCGATATGCCACAGGCAAATCTGGATTAAGGATTACCGCGTCGCATTCAAAACGCTCACCGGATTCGGTGATGACCGCCTTTGCGCGTCCGTTATTTACCTCAACCTTTGAAACCGTGGTGTTGTATTTGAAAACCACACCATGTTTTTCGGCTGCTGCGGCAAGGGCGCGCGGAACTGCATGCATTCCGCCTTTAGGAAAAAATACACCGTTAACCGAGTCCATATAAGCGATCACCGCATAGATAGCTAAAGCCTGTTGTGGGCTAACCCCTGCATACATGGCCTGAAATGAATAGACCTTTTGTAAACGTGGATCTTTCATGAATTGATTAACTTTGGGAGAGAGTTTGCGGAAGCCACCTAGGGCAATCAAGCGAGCTAAATTGGGGGTAAGCAAATTGAGCGGGCTATCAATGTTTCTATCAATAAAATCATTCATTTCATATTTATAAAGCTTGGTAACAAAATCTACATATTTACGATATCCCGCAGCTTCTGCACTGCTGATATTTTTCTCTATTTCAGCTTCCATTTCAGCGGTATTGGAGTGCACATCTAACTGTGAACCATCGGCATAAAAAGCTCGGTATAAAGGAGTAAGTGGTTTAAGTTCTAACCAATCTTTCATATCTTCACCAACGCAGTTAAAAGCATCGTTAATTAGCGATGGCATTGTTAAAACCGTCGGACCGGTATCAAATGAATAGCCATCTTTGTTTAAGAGACCATTTCGCCCGCCAGGAACGCCTTCGCGCTCGATCACCGTTACTTTGCGACCTGCCCCTACTAAACGTAACGCTGCACTTAATCCAGCAAGGCCGGCACCGACAATAATTACGTGATCTGTTGGACCTTTTACACGTGCAACCACTTACATACTCCGTCTTGTTGCAATTGTTGCTAACTCAATTAGCGTTTCCCGTGCACCATCGGCAATTACCGGGTTATCAACTGCTTTCATGGCGCGTTCAGTTAATTCATCTATTAGTTTTTCAAGTTCAGTCTTTGCCCCTGTAGAGACAATCATTTCTTGCAAGATTGCTACTCCATTTTCATCTAGATCATTTTTTCCAAAGTATTTTCTACTTTCTTCACGCATTGCGTCGGTACAACGGGTATCAGTCATAGCAATTAATGCCGTGCGCTTGCCTTCGCGTAAATCATCACCAGCGGGCTTGCCCGTAACACTTGGATCACCAAACACACCTAGCAAGTCATCTCTAAATTGAAAAGCTTCACCAAGTGGTAATCCATAATTAGATAGCGCATGTAGAAGTTCTGGTGTTGAATTGTGCGATAACACGGCGCCCATATGTAAGGGGCGTTCGATTGTGTACTTGCCTGATTTATATCGGGCAATCTTCATTGATCTGGCTAAATCTGTATTCTTTTGTGTCTGTTCATGAATATCTAAGAACTGCCCCGCCATCAACTCAACGCGCATTTCATCAAAAATTGGTAGGACTCGTTGCAATTCCTCAGTTGATATTCCCGAGTTATTTAAAAGTTGATTAGACCAAACTAGCGCTAAGTCACCAAGCAAAACCGCTGACGCCAATCCATAGGCTGGAGCAAATCCCTCTAGCTCATCTTGCACATGAATAGATTCAAAGTGGCGGTGTATAGATGGTTTTCCGCGCCGAGTATCTGAACCATCCATCAAATCATCATGAATAAGTGCACAGGCTTGCAGAAGTTCTAAGGAAGAAATCGCCTTAGTCGTAGCTGGCGATAATGAAGCTCCTGCACTGGTTAGTCCCGCATAAGCAAAAAGTGGGCGCAGACGCTTGCCACTATCGAGCAGAAAAGAAGAAAGGGCTTGCGATACGGGATTGAGTTCAGTTGAGATTGACTGCAGATAACTCTGCTGATCGCGCATGAATTGGGCTAACTCAATTTCTACGCCATCCCGGACTTCTTGCAATTCCGACTTTGTCTGTGAACTCACGTCGCAAAGGTACCGCCACTAAGTAGGAATCCGCCACACAGAACTGGCGCAAACTTCTGTACTATAACCACAGTACATACCACCTGAGAGAAATTTAGGATTTCATAATGCTAAGTAAGCAAGAATTCACCCAAACGTGGAGCTCATTGCATAGCGATGCACCCGTAGAAGGTGCAGTTGCTTGGTGGCTTAAAATTTCATACCGCTTCGGATTAGTCGCAACTTTATTGAGAATTTCACCAAATGTGCTGACTTTGTTGGGGTTGCTCGCTGCTGCGGCAACAGCTTTAATGGCTACAAGTTGGTGGGCTATTTTCTTTCTTGTCTTCTCACTTTTTTGCGATGGGATTGATGGCAGCGTTGCAATTTTTCAGAAGCGCCAAAGCGCTTGGGGAGCAACTCTTGATTCCGTCGTTGATCGAATAAGCGAAGCGCTTTGGCTTTATGCGCTATATGTAATTGGAGTTCCCGCCTGGCTTGTAATCACTCTGTGGTGCCTTGCATCATTTCAAGAGTACGCACGCGCAAAACTTGTCTCGCTTGAAATAAAAGATATCGGAGTAGTAACGCCCGCAGAGCGTCCAGTACGTGCAATTTTCTTATTCATGGTCTTACTTATGTGGCATTTGAATATTCCTGGCGTTCTTGCAGTTTCTGTAGCGTTCTTGCTACTTCAAACTAGTGGCCTGTTAATGGTTTTGCGTTTTGCGCATTCCCAATTGCGTTAGCAACCATTTCAGCACTCAAGCCAACAAGAGGCAACCCACCACCAGGATGAGCAGAGCCGCCCACACAGTAGAGGTTCTTGATTGGTGAACGATTCTTCGCTCGCATAAATGCTGCTCGAGCGCCGTTACTTGATGTACCGTAAATCGAACCTCCCGGAGCGCGAACGGCGTTTTCCAAATCTGCGGGCGTTCGAATTGTGAGAGATTCAAGTCGCGCTCGAACAGGAATACCTCGGGATTCAATTTGATCAATGATGGAGTTGGCATAGTTCTGAGCGAAAACTTTATCGTCCCAATTAAAACCATCAGCACCATGAGCAGGTGCATTTACCAAGACAAACCAACTTTCTAACTTCTCATCTTTTGTCATCGCGGCATCATTTGGTGCGCAAATATAGATTGTGGGTTTTTCAACAGGTTTCTTATGTGTGAAAATCGCATCAAATTCGGCATCATAGTTTTCAGGAAAGAGCACGGTGTGGTGTGCAAGTGCTTCGGTTTCATCTTTACGAATTCCAAGAAGCAATGAAAAACCCGCTAAAGAGGGCTCGGCTTTAGCGATATTTCTACGTTCTTTCTTAATTCTCCTGATTTTGCCCGTGATGAGAGTGTTGTAAATGAGTGAAGCATCGGCATTGGCAATGACTGCGTCGGCATCAACTATTTCTCCGCTATCTAAAGTAATTCCATTGGCTTTAGCTTTGCGCAGATTTATTGCGGCAACCGGGGAGTTCAAATGGAAAATAACGCCGACTTTTTCCGCTCGTTCATGAACTAACGCGGCTAAAGTTCCAAGCCCACCTTTGATGTGCCAGGCGCCAAAGCTTTCTTCAACAAAAGCTATAGTCGAAAGCACGGCAGGTGCTTTACGAGGATCAGAGCCGCTGTATGTCGCATATCGATCTAAAATGAAGCGCAGATGTTGGTCGGGTAGTAATTCTTCGGACAGTTTCCGGAGCGATTTCCAAGGTGCAATTATTTTCAAATCACGTAAAAGCGAGCGTCGTTTTAATAATGAAAATGCAGAACGTAGTTCATTTTCAATGAATGGCTCACGCGAGACATCCCACATTTTTTCCGCGCGATACATCAATTCATTCCATTGGTGAGCAACTTCATCGCCATATGCAGTGCGCAGGTTATTGAGCGTTTGATGTCTGGAAAGATTTGCGAATTGAACATTGGTTCCGTCGGCAAACCTATAATCAAATGAAGGGTCAACTGCCTTTATTTCACACATGAGTCCCAGATGTTTTCCCGTCCGCTGGAAGAAATCTTTATACACAGCGGGCAATGTCAGAAGAGATGGACCGGTATCGAAAGCTACTTTGCCAATCCATTCAGTGTGTAGTTTTCCTCCGGTGCGATTAGAAGCTTCATATACCTCGACTTGATGTCCGGCTTTAGCTAATCGAGCTGCAGCCATCATTCCGCCAACTCCGGCGCCGATCACAACAATCTTCATACGGTGCGGCCTTTCCATTGAATGTGACCGCGCATGAGCCATGAGTAAATAATTAAATAAATAAGCAGGGCACTAGAAATAGGATGCAGAAATCCATCTAAGCCAGATTTTCCTGCCTTGATTGCACTCATTGTGCGTGTAAGAGTAACGGCAGCAAATGCATACCAGCCTGCCTCTGAACCTGTGATACCGGCGATAAGAGGTGCAATTCCAGTGACAAACAAAAAGGTAATTGCAAAGAACGAACCAACGAGAGAGCCAAATGCGCTATGAAGTGATTTTCCATAACCGGCTTGAATCTCTGCCCATGACGAATACATTCGAGTCGACGCAATCAACGAACCATTTGCCACCGTGCCATGAGAACCAGATTTAACAAGTTCGCGCCCTAGTGCCACATCGTCTAAAACTTTATTCGCAACTGCCCGGTATCCACCAATTTTCTCAAGCACTGATCTACGGACAACAAAGAACTGTCCATTTGCAACAACGGTTGAACTCATCGAACTTCTTTCGGCAAAGCGCAAGATAACGGTAGAAAACCAAGACCATTGCAAAAGCGGTTGAATTAATTTTTCTGACCATGTGTGGGCAAGTTGAGCAGGATATGGTGAGAGAAAATCTAGTTGAGTGCTCTTAAGCAAATTAACAGCTTTACTGATGGCATCAGATTGAAGGCGAACATCGGCATCAATGGTGACGACAATTTCACCTCTTGATTCATTAAGAAGTTGCTGCAGCGCCCAAGTTTTTCCTATCCAACCTTGGGGTAGGGCCGCACCAGAAAGAAGATGAAAATTGGGTACTCGTTCGCAGAACTGTTCAAGCAATTTAAAAGTGTCATCTTCCGAGTTGTCATCAAGAAAGAAAAATTGAGCATTTGAAAGGTATTTCTGCTGGCTAAGATTTTCTAGTAGTGCTTGGACATTTGATTCTTCATTGCGAAGCGGAATATGAATTGAGAGTTTCTCGTCAATTTGTGAATAATCCCAGGGATTTCGAACTGTCATAAAATTAATAAGGCCAATAAAAAATAAAAGCCCCGCGGGAATTAGAAGAATTAAATCCATAAAGACTAAGGCCGGCCGAGCCAGCGAGTAAAGAAATATGGAGTTAATAGTGCACCGAAAATAAATCCAGCAAATAGAGCTATGCCGGGACGGTGAAAGAAGAAGAGATTTCCAAAAATGCCTGAGAATAAAGTCCAGAGGATGAAGGCATCGGTTGTTGCAAAGGTTGCCCCAGCTTTGCGTCGCTCTCGCGGCAAAATCATGTGAAGAACTCCAATTAAAAACATTCCACTGAGAAGCCATCCGAAAGTATTCGAGAGTGGGATTTCAGGTTGGAATGGAACATGTGATCCAGTTACTTTCCAACTCCAACGGCCCGAGGTAACCATTAGTGGATCTAAGAATAAATCCCATGCCATTAGTAATGCTCCGCCGTATAAAAAGACCCAACTTCCAGCTATTTTGCGGGCAGCAGTTAGCACGGGATGGACGAGCATGATCCATGCAAATGGAACAACCATCGGTACGTGAAGTATTTTCAATCCAAGATCACTCGAGTAAGAATAATCTCCAAAGGGCCATGCCGTCTGAACGCCCACTTGCTCAATTGTTAATGCAAAAAAGAATGTGAACAAGAAATAAGTAATTGCATAGCGGCCACCATACGTAAGTAATGCATGCAAAAGCATGGCACCAGCGCCCCAGTACACGACATTTATTGTGAGCAGTCTTAAGAATTCACCACTTGCAAGGGGATAAATAACTTGCAAGAGGATTGCGATTGAAACTATTGTGATTAACAAAGCATTTGCGCGTTGAGATAACTGTCCATAGCGACGTCGTCTTGGTGTGTAATGGCGAATCGACATGGTGGTAAGTCTGCCCTATCGAGCCCCTTAAGGATTAATCGAACCTCGAATATCATGCACTGCAAAGCGGGCAAAGAGCTCTTCTGAATACCATTTGTACTTGGCGGTGGCATCAATCGCGGCAATATGTGCCGATCCGCGATAAGCGAAATCGCGCAAAGCGGCAGGGGATTCCCAAATAGAAAATGTTCCTTGGAGGCCGATAGGCGCCTCACCGATTCCTATCGCCGAGATCAAACCTGGAGCAGTTTTGAGTGAAGCGGTAACTGGAGGAACCGCTCGCCAAAATTTTAGGTTTTGAAGCAATGCAATTCGTGCCCGAGTAATCGCAATCACTTTGCCGTCCCATTGTGAAATCGTGGGTTCAAATGGTTGCTTGGATGACCATTGTCCATGAGATGAAATCGGCTCGATAACGGCACGAAATTCATGATCTGAATTCTTGCGCCATCTCTCTACTACTGGCGAGTGATCGAACTCTTCAATATTTTTTACCTCAACAATCACTCCCCAGCGCAAAGTATTTGCATCAGAAGGAGTGAAGGTTTCACCTTTGCCAGTGCCTAAAGATTTAAAGAAGCCCACATTGGTAGAAGCCTTTAGATAAATTCGGTCGGAAGCCATTGCAAAAAGTGCGAAGGGAATTTTTCGGGGTGATATTTTCCAAAAATAGGCAACTATCACTTAGAACCAGCGAATCATTCCGATGATTCCGGCAGCGGCGTAGAAAAACTGCAAGAAAAGAATTCCTTTATGTTTGCCTAAATATGCCCAAATTCCAATCAGGGCAGATGATGTCAGCAGCAAAGTAAAGCCCATGAACTCAGCACCAATATTTGCAGCTACTAGGAGCGAATAAACAATGGCGGTAACAACGCCAAGCCACTCAAATATGCGTGCCTTCATAGGAGCATTCTCTAACTATCTGCTGAATAGCGCCACTAACACGCGCTACTACGACTCATTTGCAAATACCCCTATTGCACGTATCCAAGATTTTTTTGCTAGTACTGCAATTTATGCGCACAATCACCCTGCTCAATTACTGCAGAGTGATTGTGCGCATACCTCACTTATAACTTTGTTTCGTCGAGAATCTTTCCTGAATCATCAAGCTGAACTATTGAGGCATTTTCAAATCCTGGCCAGAAGATTGCCCAGTTATTGCCAAATACGCTTGCGTGACCTGTTTCAAAGCCCTTAGCACGTAGCTCTACATGTGTTGCTCCATCAACTAAAGATCCGATAGCCGATGTGAATGATTTTCCTCTTACTAACATTGAAGCCACGACAAGTTTATTGCTTGCTAAAGCTTGTGAACTTGTGAAACCGGTTGTCTTAAAACCGTCTCCATCAGATTCAATGTTACAAGTTACTGAAGCGCCAGTTGCTTCATCTACATACATTGCGAAACCATTCCCGTCACGAAAATCAAAAGCAAAGAGTGGGGGAAGAGTAGAAGCACCCGGAATAGTTGAGTCCTGCATCTTGCCGACCACAGCGTTTTGATTAGGGTCTTGCGAATCTGGAACTACTTTCACGCCAGGTTCTTCAACACCAACGGCACCTTCAGTACCTGGCATTGCAGGTCCTGCAATAGTTTCAACACAGAGCGCACTGATAGTTTTAATTTCCGCGGCAGTTAGATCCGTTGGATCAGCTGCCCATGTTGTCGGTGCTACACCTGAAGTCATGTTAAAGGCCAGGGCTGCGATTCCAACTGCAGCAACCGCTCCTATCCAACCAAGTTTTGCCTTATTTCCTGAAGTGCTTGAAAAATTCAGTGCTGGTTCGTTGGATGTAACTTTCGAAAATTTTGCTAATAGTTTCTTAGATAACAATTCTGTTTCCCTTTCGGTCATTTCATCATGTGGGTTAAATTGATTACTCATTGATAGCCTCCTTTTGAGTCTGTGGTTCCAAGAGATCACGCAAAGAGGCGAGCCCTCGTTTTAAATGAGTAGATACGGTTCCAGAGGCAATTCCCATTGCAATTGCAGTTTGTTCAGTTGATAGGTCAAGCAAGACTCGATGAACAATTACTAAGAGCTGTTGTTCTGGAAGTTGTTTGAGCTGACGTAGCAAAGCTGGATCGAGCATTTCAGATTGATCCTCGTAGCTTTCTGATACGGCAACTAAATGGCGCTTAGAAGTATTTCTCTTGCGCCAGTTATCGCGGTGCAGATTAAGTGCAGTTCGAACTACCCAAGCAGATGGCGCTGGATGCTTGCGCACCGTATTCCAGTTGGCATAGGCGCGGGTGAAGCCCTCGGCTACTAACTCTTCTGCTTCGGCAAAGCTTGGAACAGTTACACAAAGCGCCCGAAAGCAAGGGGTTCTATTTGCGAGGTAGAAATCCTCAAACTCTCGTTTGCTCATACCCCTATTACGCATAGCTGCGGTATTTCCTTTACAAACTCTTGGTTTTAATCGCCAACGGCCATGGGTGTTGCACCGGTTACGCGTTGCAATTCAGAAAAAGAAGTTGGGTAGACCGAATGAGGATGGCCGGCAGCGGCCCAAGCAACCTCATGTTCATCAAGGGCCAAATCAATCACAGTGATCTCTGGTTTGTTCACCCAACCAACGGGGGAGACGCCACCAATAGAAAAGCCTGAAGCGTTCTTAACAAAGTCGGCATCGGCTCGGTAGAGTTTTTCTACACCTAAGTTTCTTGCAACCAGTTCAGTATCCACGCGGTGACGTCCACTAGTAATAACTAAAAGTGGATTTCCGCTAGGTAACTTGAAGACGATAGAGGATGCGACTTGACCGACTTCAATCCCTAAAGCTTGTGCTGCATCAAGTGCGGTGCGTGCAGAGTCTGAAAGTATGGTGACTTCACCGGTGCAGCCCAACTCTTTTAGAAGTGCAGTAACCCGGATTACAGAGGGATTTGTTAAAACTTCCTCCACTATTTAAGCGACACGGCTTTCTAGTTTTAGAGCAGACATGAATGCATCTACAACTTCTTGCTTACTCCAAGGCTTAGGTGCTTGAGTAATGAAGAAATCCTTCAATGCGATTTCAGCGAGTTCATCGATGTCAGCTTCTACAAATCCAAGGGATGAAAGGACTGGGAATTGAAGTTCTGCCAAAATCTTGCGAACAGCGCTCACGCAGCGAGATCCATCTTTTGTTCCATCTTGCGGTACACCCATTGCATCTGCAACGCGCTCCATTTTTTCGGGAACAATTTTTGCCTCCCGGGTAAGAGTTTCAACAAGTACTAATCCAATAGTTAGACCGTGAGGAACGTGCTTCAGACCGCCAATTGCTTGACCGAGTGAATGCTCGGCGGTGCAGTCAGAGATGTTCATTGTTAAACCGGCCATCATGCTTCCGGCGGCCATTCCTGCACGAGCTGCTTTGTCATTTCCATCTTTGAAAGCTGCAACAAGTGCTGGAGTCATCATGCGAACTGCTTCGTAACCGATTGCATCACCAATTGGCGTAGAGCACTTTGCAATGATTCCTGCGATTGCTTGCGCAAGTGCATCGATACCAGTGTTTGCAGTCATTGAAGGCGGCATTGAATATGTAAGAACTGGATCAACAAGGGCAACCTGTGCACGAAGATTTCCATTTGCAATACCTGCTTTACGGCCAGCTTCTGGATCTGAGATAACTGACCCACCAGAAACTTCAGAGCCTGTGCCAGCAGAAGTTGGAAGTGCGATAAGGGGAAGTGTTGGTGCTGGATAAACAGGAGGTTGAGATTGGAATTCGCGGAATGTGCAGTTCAGTTGTGCGCATAAGCGCGCAGCTTTTGCAGTATCGATAACTGAACCGCCACCGAGAGCTACAACAACATCTGAACCTGCAGCTTTAAGAGATGCGATGGCATCATCAACCATTTGAATTGTTGGCTCGCCTGCAGGCTTTTCAAATAAAGTAACAGAGATACCTGGTGCAGATTTCATTTGATCAATGAGTTGAGCAGCGGCTGGGTTAAATTTTTCAATATCTTTATCGACCATCAAGAAAACCTTGCTAGAACCAATTTCGGCAACAACTGCTGGCAATGTTGCTGCCACACCTTCTCCAAAACGAACTTTTACTGGAAGATGGTTATTGAATGCGTTGATGTTGTCCACGGAGATCTCCTTGATGAGTTGGAATAGGTTGGATTCTATATTGCTTGTGGCTTTTTAGAATAGCGAGAGAGAATCACATGAAGACCAATACCTATGGCCATGCCCCAAATTAAGTCAATGGCCACAGTACTTATCGCGGTGACTATCAAAGTCGCGGCCTCGGCTTTTGTAGTGCGAAGTGATTCCATTATTGAAACGGGATTGAGGATTCGATAACTAGTACCCAGTAATAAACCGGCAATTACTGCCGTTGGGATTTGGCTTACTAGGGGTGCGGCAACTAAAGCTATAAAAAGAAGTACGAAGGCGTGAAAGACAGAGGCAAGCCTAGATTTGGCATGAGAACGTACATTTACGCTAGTTCGCGCAATTGCACCAGTTGCTGGCATTCCTCCAAAAATCGATGCAGCAAGAGTTGCAAGACCCTGGCCAAATAATTCGCGATTAGGTTCAAACTTTTCTTTATTATGGGCAAGACCATCGGCGACACGTGCCGACAGAAGTGATTCAACTGCAGCCAGAAGCGCAATCCAGAGGGCGGGGACCAGAAGTGAAGTTAGATTGTCGAAGATTGGCTTTTGGAAGGAACCTAATGAGCGCGGGATGTTTCCAATTGTTGCGACATCAATTGAAAAAGCTTTAACAATTAAAGTGACAAATACCAACGCCATAAAGCTTGCGGGAATATGGAGCTTGAGTTTTAAGCGGGAAACAATCTGAGGCCAAGAAAATTTAATTACTAAAGTAATTGCGACGACAAGAAGGCTCGAGTAATTTAATCCTGCATCGATTGCATTCATTAAAGTATTCCAAGCGACGATGTAGCTCTTTTCACCTTCACCTTTTGCAATGCCTAAAGCAAGGGGAATCTGTTGTAATGAAATGATGAGCGCAATTCCAACCGTGAAACCCTCCACAACGGTCCATGGCACACGATTTATTACTGCGCCAAGTTTAAAGATGGCCATCGCAATCACCATGGCTCCAGCCATGAGACCAAGTGCAGGAATAGCGCTGACTCCATATGTGTGAATGACTGGAATTAAAATAACTGTCATAGCACCGGTTGGCCCACTTACTTGATATTTAGATCCACCAAATACAGCAGCCAAGAACCCTGCGATGATTGCAGTGGTTAAGCCAGCTGCGGCCGACATTCCGGAAGTTATGCCAAAACCAATTGCAAGTGGAAGCGCAACGATTGCAACAGTAAGACCTGCAATCAAGTCAGCGATCAGGTCTTTGCGATTATTTGAAAACTCGCTTCGGCTTGGCCAGAAGGAGAAAAACATGTTTCTATAAAAGCAGGTTTATCGGCCGTTGTCAGTTACCGTTATCACCTTATGGGAACTGATTTGAAAGTCACTGCAACTCGAGCGCGTAATGGCCTTTGGGCAACCTTCTTTTTTATGGGAGTTGTTTCCATGGCGTGGGTTGCTCGTATCCCTGAAATTCGCGATGCCAATGGATTAAACAATGGTCAACTTGGTTTGATTTTGCTCTCAAGCACAGCCGGTGCAATTATCGGAGCGCAACTTGCCGGTCGCTTAATCCATACTTTTGGAACAAAGCCCGTCATTAAAATCGCAATTATTATCATGCCGATTGGTTTGATTTTGATGGGTTTATCGACTTCACCAGTTACTTTAATCTTTGGTTTATTCATAATGGGTCTTGGCTATTCAAGTATGGATATTTCAAGTAATACCCAAGCTGTTGTCATTGAAAAACTTTTGGAAAAAAGAGTTATGTCTTCATTTCATGCGCTTTGGTCATCTGGAGCTTTTGCTACAACTGTCCTTGGCGGATCGATTGCAAAATTGGTTTCTCCTCGCGACAACTTAGTTGGAGTCGGAATAGTCTGCTTCTTCTTATTTATACCCGCCGTCAATATGCTTTTATCGCCTGCCCTTGATGATCACAGCGGTGGCGAAGATGAAACTTCAGCAAAGATCCCTCTAATTAGTAAGAGTGTTTTGCCCCTCTGGGGAATGGGAATTGGTCTACTAGGCGGGCTAATTGCAGAAGGCGCAGCAAGTGACTGGGGCGCAATTCTTCTACGGGACGATATGCATTTTGGAAAAGGCGTTAATGCAGCAGCATTTGCAGTCTTTTCTTTAGCAATGATTACTGCGCGCTTTTTAGGCGATCGTGCACTTGATTATTTTGGTCCACGAAAGACAGTGTTGTACGGAGGCTATTTAGGAGGAGTTGGTCTGGGTGCTGGAATCGCAATTGGCGTACCACTCTCAGATTCACATCCATTGACTGCTTTAATTATTGTTTGTGTTGGTTTTGCTTGTGCTGGACTTGGCATTGGCCCAATGTTTCCCGCATATATTTTAGCTGCATCTGAAATTTCTGGAATCGCTGCATCTGTTGCAATTGCACGTGTAGGTGTCATTGGCATTGCGGGGTATTTCATCGGACCTTCTATAACCGGTGCACTGGCACAATGGCTTGGCTTGCCGGCTGCAATGATGTATCCAGTATTGATGTTGCTTTTAGCTGGATATCAATCTCATATCATTAAAAAATAAAGCCCCCACAGATTTCTCTGCAGGGGCTTTATTTTTCTAATTAATTAGAAGTTGAAGAACGCGCTTGTAATGCTTGGGCCGAAATCGGCACCTGCACCGACTAGTGCGAAGATGATTAAAGCTGCACCAGCAAGAGCTAGATCTTTGAAGAATCCAATTGTTTCTGTTTGCTTAGCTGTTGCATCAGTTTCTTTCCAGAATGCATGCATCAAGAATGCTGTAGGGATAAGGAAGATAGCGATGAGAAGTGCACCGAGATCTGCGTATACGCCGAATACGATGTAAAGACCGCCAACGAGAATCATCAGACCAGAAACGATTACGCCAAGCTTTGCAGCTGGGACCTTCTTGTACTTGGCATAGCCAGTCATCGCTTCTAGCTTGGTGAGGTGACTTATGCCTGAGTTGATGAAGATCAGCGCAAACAAGATGCGGCCGATTACGAGTACTGCGTTCATGGAGCTCCTTAGGTTGGTGAATACGAACGTGGGCAATTTTAATTGAACTTTCAACCATTTTTAGATGCCGACACGCTCATCCACTTGCCATTTGTCGGTGCAAGGGGCTAGTTTTCGAACATCTGTTCGAATATCCACAGCTCATAGAAGGAAGGGCCAACAATGTCAGCGCCTCAGGTCAATCCCGCCAACGATGTCACAATCGATGGAGCAACAACGCCTATTGAATTCACTTTCAAGGGTCGGCGCTTTCGTATTCACGCAGTCCTGTCTAGGTGGTGCGAAGCTGGGGGTTGGTGGAATCGCATTAGTGATGGCAAGTACAGGCCAGATGATCAAGCCCGTGCACTATGGCGAGTAGAGGCGGCACCAATAGGTGCGTTGACGACCTTTGAATTAGAGCGTGACGAACTCAGTGGGCAATGGATTATCCGTAACGTATGAGTTTTATTCATTTAAATGTTGCCAGTGCTTATTCACTTAAGTATGGAACCACGCAACCAGCTGATTTAGTACAACGCGCTAGCGAATTTGAAATGCCCGCGTTGGCACTTACCGATCGTGATGGATTAGCTGGTGCTATTCGTTTTGCACAAAGTTGTGTTGATTTCGGTATCGCCCCCATTATCGGCGTCAACCTAGCAATTGATATGCAGGGCGCAAATAATCGCATCACACTTTTGGCACACAGCGATGGGGGATGGCGCTCGCTGTGTCGATTGCTTACATCTCTTGCAATGACAAGTGATGACCGCAACCCTGCTTTAACATTAGAATTCTTGCAAAGTTTTAGCCATTACAGCAGCAATGTTTATGCCCTACATGGTCCGCAATCACCAGTAGGTGAATTAATTGCAGATAATCGAATTGACGCAGCTTTTACTGCCTTTAATCAGTTGCGTGATTTATTTGCAGGCAATGCAATCGAGTGCGTATCTCACTTAGTTGCAGGTAAAGGCCCGCGTTCTACCTCGCACGCAGCTAAATCACTTATTTTTGCCAGAGACCACGATATTGATGCCGTGGTTACCAATGCAGTGCGAATGCGTGATCGCGGCGATGGACCAGTGGCCGATGTCTTAGATTGCGCTCGCCAATTAGTTCCTCTGCATCCCCGCCATGTTGAACGGCGCAATGCTGAAGGTTTTTTAAAATCTAGCGATGAAATGATTTCATTAGCTGCAGAGATTGCGCGCGCTGCAGGTGAGCGAACTCCACGGCAGTTGTTAGCAACAACACGGCAGTGGGCCGAACGTTGTCTTCTATCACCACAACGCGATATTGGTTTGGGCGGTGCACATTTACCTGAGCCACATGTAGTTGGTGTGGATTCGGCGCATGAGATGCGCTTGCTTTTACGCTCTCGTAGCGAAGCGGCAATTAACTGGCGCTATAGCGATAGCGCAACTATTAAAAAAGTTCGTGCACGCCTAGATGATGAACTATCTACCGTTGCAACTCTTGGCTTTGAATCATATTTTCTGACCGTTGCAGATATTTGTGACATGGCAAGAGATGCGGGTATTCGCGTAGCAGCACGGGGTAGCGGTGCAGGTTCATTAATCTGTCATCTACTTGGAATCTCTGGTGTTGATCCATTGCAACATGGTTTATTGATGGAGCGTTTTTGTTCCCCGCTGCGCCGCGCGTTACCCGATATAGATATCGATGTTGAATCACACCGCCGTCTTGAGATTTATGACATGGTCTTTAAACGCTATGGCAATACCCAATGGAATAAGCCCGGCAATCAATCACGATGCGCAACCGTTGCCATGGTTGATACATACCGGGCCAGACATGCAATCCGAGATGCAGGGGCGGCTCTGGGGTTGCCCGGTATGGAGATTGATATGTTGGCAAAATCGATGCCGCATGTTCGTGCACGTAATATCTCTAAAACGCTCGAAAATCTGCCCGAGCTTCGTTCACTCAATATCTCTGCACCATTAACGGCGATGACAATTGCACTTGCTGAACGTCTTGATGGATTGCCGAGACATTTATCGATGCATCCATGCGCCATTGTTTTATCTGATGGTGGCTTACTCGATCGCACGCCACTCTTATCAAATGCAAGTGGTTATCCGATGGTGGTTTTTGATAAAGATGATGTAGAAGCGATTGGTTTATTAAAACTCGATGTTTTGGGTGTGCGCATGCAGTCGGCGATTTCCTATGCGCTTGAGGAAATAACTCGCACTGAAGAAAAGAGCGTTGATATTGATTGCGTTCCACTTGATGATCCAGATACATATTCGCTCATTCAATCCACCAAAACTTTGGGGCTATTTCAGATTGAGAGCCCAGGCCAACGCGAATTAGTGGGTAAGTTAGAACCCAAAACATTTACTGATTTAATTATTGATATCTCACTCTTTCGGCCCGGCCCAGTTAAATCCGACATGATTACGCCTTTTTTAAAAGCGCGACACGGTTGGGCAACAGCTCAAATTATTCATCCCGATTTGTATGAAATTCTGCGCGATACCGAAGGTGTTGTTGTTTTCCACGAACAAGTCATTGAAATCATTGCGACCATGACAGGAATTTCCTTAGCCAGCGCCGATGAAAAACGACGGGCATTGGGGGACAAGGCCGGACAACAGGAAGTATGCGATTGGTTTTTTCCAGCAGCAATAGCGCGTGGGTATGAACTAAAAATTGTTCATGAGATCTGGGAGGTTCTGCGGGCTTTTGCATCTTTTGGTTTTTGCAAAGCTCATGCTGCAGCCTTTGCGCTACCTACATATCAATCGGCATGGCTAAAGACTCATTACCCAGCAGCTTTTTTAGCCGGAGTACTGACCCATGATCCAGGAATGTATCCCAAGCGATTAATAGTTGATGAAGTTCGTCAAATGGGTTTAACAGTGGCACCGCTAGATATAAATGAATCTGATGCGGTGTATCGAGTGGAAGATGGTGGAAAAGCGATCCGCATTGCACTTTCTACTCTTGCAAAGATTAGCGATGCAGAAGTAGCTTCAATAATTGCTGGACGCCCATATATAGATTTAACTGATTTTGTCCGCCGTGCTGGTTGTAGTGCACCTGTCACCGAGAGCGCAATATTGACTGGTGCATTTGACCGCTTGCATACCGACGTTAATCGCCGTGATTTGTTGTTGCACTTTTCTGATTTACAAAAGTCTCCAAACGCTGGAGTTACTGGCGCACAGATGAATTTGGCTTTTCCTGCACCAGTATTAATTAGCAGTGGCCTAGCCGATATGACTCCGGCTGAAAGCGTTAAATATGAAATTGAACGTTTAGGAATGGACATGTCGGCACACTTAATAGAGTTCTATAGTGATTTCCTTAATGCTATAGGCGCAGTTCGTTCATCGGATTTACTTAAACAACGTTCGCAATCATCGGTTTTAGTTGCCGGAATTAAAACAGCAATGCAAACTCCACCAGTGCGCAGCGGTAAACGTGTCATCTTTGTGACGCTAGATGATGGCTATGGCTGCAGTGATTCAACATTTTTTACCGACGTTCAAGCCGACTATGCGAGCACCCTCTATTCCTCATCCCTGCTACTGATCCGTGGCATTACTCGGCGCACGGGGGCCCGTGGAATTTCATTACGCGCAACAGGTGCGTGGGATCTGCGCGCGGCCTATGAATCCTGGCGCATAAAAGAAAGTACGCTGGCAATATGAGTGAAGAGCAAGTTCAGGCAACAATTCTTCATGTCGATATGGATGCATTTTTTGCATCCGTTGCTGAACGCGATAATCCAGAGTTAAAAGGTAAGGCCGTTGTGATCGGAATGGGTGCACGTGGTGTTGTATCTGCAGCAAATTACGAAGCCCGAAAATTTGGAATTCATTCGGCGATGCCAGTTGGGCGTGCACGGCGCTTGGCACCACATGCAATCTTCTTACCGGTTGACATGCCTAGGTATCAAGAAGTTTCGAGTCACGTCATGGAGATATTTCATAGTTTCACACCTTGGGTCGAACCAATCTCACTTGATGAAGCATTCCTTGATGTAACTGGATCAAAAAAACTTTTAGGTACAGGTCGCGAGATTGCCGTTGCCATTCGCAAGAAAATCGAAGAGCAAGAGGGCATTACATGTTCAGTGGGTATCGCACCATCTAAATTTATAGCCAAATTAGCTTCGGCACATTGCAAACCTAATGGAATGTTAGAAATATCTGCAGATCGGATTCTTACCTTTCTGCACCCTTTGCCAATTAAAGCAATGTGGGGAGTCGGGCCAAAAACCGCTGAAGTACTTGAACGCTTAGGATTACGAACAATTGAAGATATTGCAAAGCTTCCACGTGCAACATTGATTCGTGCAGTTGGAGAAGCAAATGGTGCATCGTTATATGAACTTGCGTGGGGACGCGATTATCGTGATGTAACACCGGATGAGCCTGATCGAAGTATTAGCGCTGCCGAAACTTTCCCACAAGATCTAGATAGCCCAGAAGAGATTTTGACTGAGTTCTTACGATTAACAGAGAGAGCAACGGCGCGATTACGAGACCGCGAGTTATTCGCCAAAACAATTAGTATCAAAGTCCGCTTTGCGGATTTCTCAACAATCAATCGCAGTAAGACTTTGCCGCTTCCAATCGATAGTACGCACGATGTATATGAGGTAGTAAAAAATCTCTACCAAGCACTTCGTATTGATAGGGCGAGATTGCGCCTAGTCGGAGTCTCACTTGAGAATTTGAGCCAAGAAGCGCCAGTGCAGTTGGTCCTTGGCGAACGTGAGGTGGGTTGGCGTCAGGCGGAGGGGGCGATGGACAAAGCGCGGGCCCGTTTTGGCAAGGGCAGTGTGCGCCCAGCGCGTTTAATTAAGCCTGAGCAGGCTGATGAGGAGTGATTTGCGGTAGCCAGTCGGGCATGTGATGTTCTATTGTTGAGTTATGGCTCTATCAGATCATGAAATGCGAATGCTTCAGGAGATGGAAGCTGCCCTTATGACCGAGGATCCACGCCTAGTTTCAGCGTTTTCAGGTGGAATCAGCCAGGGCAAAAAATCTCGAATTGGCATCGCCTTTGCTCTTGTAGTTCTCGGCCTGGCCGTACTTTTCGGCGGGTTGATAGTTAAGACCACGCCAATCGGAGTGCTGGGATTTGTTATCGCTCTTGCCGGGCTAATTCTGGCGATTTCGAGCATAAGTAAGCCGGCGGTCGGCACATCCAAGCCCGCTCGATCATTGAGCGCTCGCTTGGAAAAGCGCTGGGATGAGCGTAACAACCAGTAACTAGACTGTTTCTTACCAAGCAAGGGGCTCCCACGTGGGCCCCTTTTTTCATGCCCTTTTTCTGGGGCTTCAATGGGGGCAAAGGGGGTTGTAGTGGTTCAAGGTGGTTGAAAAAGGAGCAAAGTGGAGTAAAGTGGGGGATTAAGCACATCGGGTAGGTGCATAGACCTCGGGGAAGGGAGTGAAAAGGAAATGTTTCTTGGCACTCATGAACCACGTCTAGATGACAAAGGGCGATTAATTTTGCCAGCGAAATTTCGTGATGAGTTATCTGCCGGTTTGGTAATTACTAAAGGACAAGAACGTTGCCTTTATGTATTTCCATCTCAGGAATTTTCCATAATTACAGAGAAATTAAAACAAGCACCAGTCACTGCAAAATCATCGCGAGATTACATGCGTGTGATGTTTGCAGGTGCACATGATGAAATTCCTGATCGCCAAGGTCGAGTAACAATTCCACAAGGACTGCGCACTTATGCAGCTCTTGAAAAAGATTGCATTGTTATCGGTGCAAATACTCGCGTTGAAATTTGGGATGCAACTTCTTGGAATGAATATCTTGCAGATCGCGAAAAAGGTTTTGCTGATATTTCAGAGGAGGTTTTCCCGGGCTTGTTCTAAATCACTCACTTGTGGCCACCGCCGACCCTTCGAAGATAACGGCGCCCCTTCCCCGGCGCCGTTATCAAATAGATCCGTCGGCCGGCGGTGACCAGAGGTGAGTGCAGTAAAAATATTTCTAGCAGAGTAAAACCAATTAAGAGGGGGAGTAATGGATAGCAATATCGCACACATATCTGTAATGCGTGAACGTTGCATTGATTTACTCTCTCCCGCAATAGTTTCAACAGCGCAGCCAATTGTTGTCGATGCAACCCTGGGACTAGGCGGCCATACGCAAGCGCTACTTTCCAAATTCCCTCAGCTAACTGTTATCGGCATCGACCGAGATCAAGATGCAATTGCAAGCGCCAATAACCGCCTGACAGATTTTTCAAATCGATTTCATGCTTCACATGCAACATTTGATCAGATTGCAGAAACTGTTAAAGCACATGGTTTTTCAAAAATAGATGGCGCGCTATTTGATTTAGGCGTCTCGTCAATGCAATTAGATCAAAGTGAACGTGGTTTTTCATATTCTCAAGATGCACCACTTGATATGCGCATGGATAGAACTCAGTCATTAACAGCTGCCGAGATTGTTAATACATATGCGCCTGGTCAGTTGGTAAGAATTCTTCGAACATATGGTGAAGAGAAGTTTGCCACTCGCGTTGTTGAGTCGATTGTTAAGGCAAGAGCAGTTGCCCCATTAAATTCAACGGCTCAATTGGCAGCATTAATAAAAGATGCAATTCCGGCAGCAACTCGTCGAACTGGCGGCAACCCAGCTAAACGTACTTTTCAGGCCCTGCGTATTGAAACAAACGATGAATTAGGTGCAATTACGCGCGCACTGCCGGCAGCCATGGAGCTATTAAATATAGGTGCACGCCTAGTAGTGATGTCCTTCCAGTCACTTGAAGATCGAATCGTCAAAGAGTTATTCGTTTCCTCATCAACTTCGGGCACTCCTCGCAACCTCCCATTTGAGTTACCTGAATTTGCCGCAAAGTTCGCACTTGTTTTTCGTGGAAGCGAAACACCATCGCAAACCGAACTTGATACGAACCCGCGTTCAGCTTCTGTTCGATTACGTGCAATTGAAAGAGTGGCCGCGTAATGGCGATTACTTCATTTGCACCAGCAATTACCCGTTCACGGCAAGTCATTGCCGCTCAAGGCGCAAAGGTTGCTTTGAAACTGGTTCCCGAAGGAACGGCTGATATGCAGGAGAGCCGTAAATATTTTGCAAAGTTTGTTTCGGCGCTCGGTTTATTGACGCTTCTATTCTTACTATTTATTAACACTTTGCTTGCCCAAGATGCATTTACTTTGAGCCACCTTAAGCAAGAAGCAAAGATGGTGAGCGATGAGCGAGAGGCAATATCTCGCACGATGGATAATCTTTCTTCGCCTGAGCAGTTAGCACAAGCGGCAACAGCACTTGGAATGAAACCAGCGACAAGTTCTACGTACTTAACTCTTGACCAACCTGCAAGTACACCTGGCACGGTAAATCATGGGTAATTTTTCTTTAGCTCAGAAACGAATTAGAAGTTTGATCTTTGTTTTGGCCTTGGTTATTGCATTATTTTGTGTACGACTTGTTCAAGTGCAGGCAATTCAAGCAGGGGAATATCGAAATCGCGCAATTAATGAAATGGAAAATACGAAAATTTTGCCAGCACCTAGAGGGACAATCACTGATGTAAATGGTGTTGCATTTGCACGAAGCGTTGCGGCAACAAGTATTGTCGTTGATCAAACACAGATTTCTGATCCCACTGCAACCTCTGCCTTAATAGCCCCGATTCTTGGAATGTCTACAGCAGAAGTAGAAGCAAAGATTACTGGAACTCGCAAATGGAACATGGTCCTTGAAAATGCAAAGCCATTAGTGTGGCAGAAGTTAACTGCGGCCATAGCGGAATACAACAAGGCTTTTCCAAGTATGAGTCCACAAAGAATTATCGGTTTTTATTCTGAACGTGGCTATATCCGTGAATATCCCTCAGGTTCTCTCATTGCTTCACTTATTGGATTTGTAAATCATGATGGTGTTGGTGCTTCTGGACTTGAATCCAGCAAGAACTCATTACTGGCAGGAACAATTGGAAAGTATTCATTTGCATCAGCAGGCGGTGCAGAAATTCCAGGGTCTCAATCTGAAATCATTCCAGCTAAGCAAGGAAGTGGAATCCGGTTAACTATTGACCGTGACGTGCAATGGGTTGCAGCAGAAGCGATTGCAAAAGCTGTAAAGGATTCCGGTGCGGTTAGTGGAACAGTCATTGTGATGGATCCTAAAACCGGTGAAATATTGGCACATGCGACCGCACCAACCTACGACCCTAATGACACTTCACGAGTTTCATTAGTTGAGATGAGAAATCCATCGGTTCAGGAAGTTTATGAGCCGGGTTCAACTGGAAAAGTAATCACGATGGCAGCGGCCATTGAAGAAAAGAAAGTCACACCAAACACTGTATTCACTGTCCCGTATGCACTTCAACGTTCCAATAAACTTTTTCACGATCATGAAAAACATCCCACAGAGCGGTTGACCACTTCAGGAATTTTAGCGATTTCAAGTAATACCGGATCTATAAAAGTTGGCGAACTTCTTTCGCATCAAACTTTGTATTCATATCTACAGAAATTTGGCGTGGGCGTAAGCACTGGCTCGGGTTTGCAGGGGGAGTCGCGTGGGATTTTACGTAAAGTTGCCGACTGGTCTGGCACAACTGCCCCAACAATGGCATTCGGTCAGGGATACTCTGTCACTGCGCTTCAAGCGACAAGTATTTTTGCAACAATTGCTAATGATGGAGTGCGGGTTTCGCCAACAGTGATTGCGGGAATTACTGATGCGAGCGGTAATTTCACTCCTGCGGGAAATCGAACAAGTCAACGTGCCGTAAGTGCACAAACTGCTCAAGCCCTGAGATTGATGATGGAAAGCGTTGTTTCTGCAAATGGAACTGCACCGAGCGCAGCGATACCTGGCTATCGGGTTGCCGGTAAAACTGGAACCGCAATGCGAATTGATGACACATGTGGGTGCTATCGAGGATATACAGCTTCGTTTATTGGTTTTGCTCCAGCCGACAGGCCGGCTTATGTAATTAGCGTGACTATTCAAAATCCAAAAGGACAACACTGGGGAGGCACATTAGCTGGGCCAGTATTTAAAAAAGTGATGACTTTTGTTTTGCAAAGTCGCCACATAGCTCCAACTGGATCAACAATTGTCCCTGTTGCACTCAATGAAAAAGATTTGCAAGCAAAGAAGGTGACCAATGCAACGACCGCTGGCTAATCATTCGAAGAGATTAAGTGCGATTGCAGATGTAGTTGGTGCACAGTTAGATCCAACAGTTGATCAGATTTGTGAAGTAAGCGGAATTGCACAAACAAGTAATGCAGTGGTTCCGGGTGATCTATTTATTGCCCTTCCTGGGGAAAATCATCATGGAGCAGATTTTGCTGCAGATGCAATCGCACGTGGTGCAGTCGCTGTTCTCACTGATGAGTCAGGTGCACTTAAAGTGACCGGGGTTCCCGTGCTGATTTCTGCAAACCCACGTAGAGCCGCCGGAATTGTGAGCGCCTGGTTTTATTCAGAACCGATGCGTGATCTTTATAGCGTTGGAGTCACAGGAACTAATGGAAAAACCACAGTAACCACTTTATTGCACCAAATTATGAGCGCTGCGGGTCGCGAGAGCGGGTTAATTGGAACTGTAGAAACCCGAATCGGTGTTGAGATTCTAGCCAGCAAACGGACGACGCCTGAAAGTAGCGATTTGCAAGCGCTATCAGCGGTTATGCGTGAGAGACACATGAGAAATTTAGTAATGGAAGTATCTAGTCATGCAATTACTTTAGATCGAGTACGGGGAAGTCATTTTGCAGTAGTCGGATTCACAAATCTTTCCCAAGATCATTTGGATTTTCATAAAACCATGGAGGATTATTTCAAGGCAAAAGCTGCATTGTTCACCTTTGAGTATGCTGACTTAGCGGTAATAAATATTGATGATGAGCATGGCTTACGACTTGCAAAGCAAACAGAGTTACCAGTCGTAACTGTTTCCAGATTGGATAGACAAGCAACATGGCATTTCAATTCAATTGAAACTGATTATGTTGGGGCTTCAGTTTCGATTCGCGGTACGGGTGGAATATTGATTGAAGCAAAGACACAACTACATGGTGGCTATAACTTCGATAACTTATTAATGGCCGTTGCAATTGCATTTGAAAGCGGAATCGATCCAATCGATATTGCTGCGATTTTGCCAACTCTAAAAGGCGCAACGGGCCGACTTGAGGCAGTCCGACTAGGCCAGAATTTTACGGCACTTGTAGATTACGCACATTCGCCCGATGCAGTTAAGCGAGTATTAGAAACCGCTCATCAGATTTCTGATGGCAAAGTAATTGCCGTTCTAGGGTGTGGCGGAGACCGAGATAAAACAAAACGCACGCTTATGGGGCAAGCGCTACATGAGGGTTCAGATATCGCAATTTTTACTAGCGATAATCCAAGAAGCGAAAAGCCAGAAGAGATTTTAGTTCAGATGGTTCTAGATATTGATGTAATAACACCTAGTGAAGTGATAGTCGATCGCGCATCAGCGATAAAGAAAGCTGTAGATCTTGCTTCTGCGGGTGACGTTGTAATGATTTTAGGAAAGGGCCATGAAAAGGGTCAGGAAATCAATGGAATTAATTATGAATTCGACGATCGCATTGAGCTAGCTAAAGCGATTGAAGATAAAGCATGATTACATTAACTGCAGGAGAAATCGCACTTTTAATTGGTGGCGAACTTTTCTGTGACAAAGACCTACTTGTTTCCAAGGCCCCGGTCTTCGATTCTCGCATAGCAAAGCCAGGGAGTTTCTTTCTAGCGCTTAAAGGTGCGAGCACGGACGGTCATGAATTTATTGCTGATGCCTACCGTAATGGTGCGGTGTTTTCTATAACCACACATCGAGTCGATGGGCCATGCATAGTTGTTCCTGATGTTATTGAAGCCTTGTCAGTTATCGCCACCTTTGTTCGCAAACGCTTAGAGAATTTAACAGTAATTGCCATAACTGGTTCACAGGGCAAGACAAGTACGAAAGATTTATTGGCGCATATGTTGATTGCAGTCGGGCCAACGATTGCACCAAGTGGCTCGTTCAATAATGATCTTGGGATGCCTATTACTTTGTTGGAATGTGATGAACGTACTCGTTTTTGTATTTTAGAGATGGGTGCGCGCCATAAGGGCGATATCACTCGCTTGTGTGAAATTGCTCAGCCCAATATCGCAGTGGTATTAACTGTGGGGACCGCTCACATTGGTGAATTTGGAAGTCAACAAGCAATCGTTGAAGCCAAGAGCGAATTAGTAAAAGCTTTAACTAGTGATGGAATTGCGATTCTGGGTAGTTACGATGAATTTACGCCGGCCATGGCCGAGCTCCATAGCGGGCGAACAATTATTTTCGGAGAAAATAGCAGTTCACAAGTACGTGCTGCAGATATAGAGATGCGTGAAGGCCGCCCACATTTTGATGTTGTGACTCCGGCTGGGAGAGACGCGGTTGGAATGCGATTGGTCGGCGCACATCAGATATCAAATGCACTTGCAGTGGCGGCAGTTGGTACAGCTCTATCGTTACCACTCGAACTTATAGCAAGTTCCTTATCTACCGGTGAGATTTCAAGTAAATGGCGGATGGAACTTCATGACTGTGGCGATTTACTAATAATAAATGACTCATATAACGCCAATCCGGTTTCTATGGCGGCGGCACTTCGAACCTTAGTTCTCTTTGCACAAGAACGTGGTGGAGCGGCGTGGGCTTTTGTAGGAAAGATGCAGGAACTCGGCGAGTCACAAGCCGAACAAAGCCTGACAATTGGCACTCTTGCTCATGAGTTGGGCATTGATCACTTGGTTGTCATTAATGCCCCAGAGTATGGATCACCAGTTGGTGCGATGAGTGTTCACCATCATCCAACAGTGGAATCAGCTTTGAAATTACTTGAACATTTTCGTGCCGGTGATGTTGTTTTAGTGAAAGCTTCACGCTCTGAACATTTTGAGTTATTGGCACAAGAGTTAGAGAGAATGTGGATGGAAAAGATTGGGGTAAGTGAATGACACGGATATTAATTGCAGGAGCATTCGCGTTGGCATTTGCTCTCTTTGGAACAAAAGGGTTGATTCATATTCTTGCAGGACGTGGCTACGGACAAATCATCCGCGATGACGGACCATCTACTCATAAAACAAAACATGGAACTCCAACCATGGGTGGAATCATCTTCATTACTGCCGCCATTCTTGGATATGTAGTCGCACATATATTTACAGGAACAACCATGACCACCTCAGCTGTACTCATCATTGGGTTAGTAGTTGGACTTGGTTTCGTTGGTTTCCTTGATGATTGGCTGAAAGTTTCTCGTCAAAATTCAAGAGGGTTAAAGGGGCGCTATAAGTTATTAGCTCAAGCAACTCTAGCCGGTGCTTTTGGTTATCTTGGTTTGCAATTTCCAGACAGTAATCAATTGACGCCGATTTCACTGTACTTATCTGGAGTGAGCGAAACTACTCTGTACCTAGGAACTTTTGGAGTAATTCTCTTCATCGTCATTATGGTGATGTCAGCAAGCAATGGAGTAAATCTCACTGATGGTCTAGATGGCCTAGCAACAGGTGCAACCATCATGACATTCCTATCTTTTGTTTTAATCGGCGTCTGGGAATTTGGTCAAAGTTGTCAAGATGGTGCCATCGCAACTACGGGCTGTTATCAAGTGCGCGATCCTTTGGATCTAGCAGTCCTTGCTGCGGCATTTGCAGGAGGCTGTATTGGATTCTTGTGGTGGAATACCGCACCTGCAAAAATTATTATGGGTGACACCGGTTCACTTGCACTTGGTGCAGCGATTGCAGGTTTCGCTTCAACTCTTCGCGTTGAACTACTTCTTGTTCCACTTGGCGGACTTTTTGTGATCATCACGCTTTCTGTAGTTATTCAAACTGTGTATTTTAAAATTAGCGGAGGAAAAAGAGTCTTTAGAATGGCCCCACTTCATCACCACTTTGAATTAAAAGGTTGGGAAGAAATTACCGTGGTTATTCGTTTTTGGATCATTGCCGGACTTAGCGTCGCAGGTGGAATTGGTCTGTTTTATGCCCAATGGGTAGTTAAGTAATTGTATGCAACTCTCATTCGCAGGTGAAAATCTATTAATTCTAGGTGCTGGTGTAACTGGAAATTCAGTCGCAAATGCACTGGCAAAAAGAGGTGCATTGATAACAATTGCCGATGATTCCGAAAATGTTCATAGCGCTCACAAAGTAATTAAGACTTCTCAAGTGAATTCTTTGGACTATACAAAGATTGTCGTTTCACCTGGTTGGCGAGTAAATCACCCACTAATAGTCCGAGCGCGTGAATTGCAGATTCCTTTACTCAATGAAATTGATTTAGCCTGGAATATAAAAAATGAAGTAGCACCGCAACAGAGATGGCTAGCTGTTACTGGTACTAACGGCAAGACCTCCACGGTAGAGCTAGTTGCTGCCATGATTAGATCTGGCGGTTTAAAAGCTATTGCTTGTGGCAATGTTGGCGATACCGTGATTGATGCCGTTGAGAGCAATCAACAGTACGATGTTTTAGTTCTTGAACTTTCATCATTCCAACTTCACTGGAGCACCCAAGCTGAGTTTGTAGGAAGCGCCATATTAAACATTGCGCAAGACCATTTAGATTGGCATGGCGACTTTGATTCATATGCCGGCGATAAATTTTCATTACTTGAACGCTCGGAGATTGCAATATTAAATGCCGATGATTCCGAGATACTTATGAGGAGTCAGGCGTGGCACGGAAAAAAAGCTTTCTACACACTTGGAACGCCGTCACCTGGTGAGATCGGTTTAGTTGAAGAATTATTAGTTGATCGCGCTTTTGTAAACGACCCACAGGAGGCATCAATTTTTGCCGAGCTCATGGAAGTCCAACCAACGATTCCGCATAATGTTTCAAACACTTTGGCTGCCGGTGCACTTGCTCGATGCATCGGAGTGAAGCATGAAGAAATTAGAGCTGCAGTTATTGCATTTCGACCTGGGCGTCATCGAATTGAGACCGTTGCCACCAAAAACTCCATTACCTGGATAAATGATTCAAAAGCAACTAACCCGCATGCGGCTGCCGCTTCTCTCTCGTCTTATTCCTCAATAATCTGGATCGCTGGGGGATTAGCAAAAGGCGCAGAAATGGACGAACTCGTCCAAAAGATTGCAAAAAATATTAAGGCAGCTATTTTAATTGGTTCTGATGCAGAATTAATTGAGCGAGCATTTATTCGATACTCACCTGAAACTGTACGGATTTCGATTAAACCTCAAAGCGATTACATAAAAGGTGGAGAGTCGAATTCGTTTATGGATGACATCGTTGCGCGAGCCCTTGTTATCGCTTCTGAAGGCGATGTTGTGCTGCTTGCGCCTGCTTGTGCATCAATGGACCAGTTCATCTCATATGCAGATCGTGGTGACAGATTTATCCGCTCAGTCGAAAAAATGGTGCAACATGCAAATTGAACAAAAGCAAAGTGTTTTTAAGCGGCCAGTAAATCTCTATTACATGCTCTTGGCGAGCTCAACGATTTTAAGTCTATTTGGTCTAGTAATGGTTTTCTCTGCCTCATCGATATATTCCCTTGAAAATAAAGGGACAACGTACGCCATAATATTTCGACAACTTTTGTTTTTAGCTTTAAGCATTCCGATGACCTGGGCACTATCGAGAATATCTCTGGCTCAGTGGAAGGTGTTTGCTAAAATTGGCGTGCTGTTTTCCGTTGCGCTTCTTGCTGTAGTTCAGTTTGCCCGAGTTGGAAAAACGGTCAACGGTAATCACAATTGGATCAGTTTAGGTTTTGTTGATGTACAGCCAAGCGAATTGGCAAAATTTTTAGTTATTCTCTGGGCGGGATTCATTCTTGCAAGGCGTGAAAAATCTGGAGATATCCAAGCCAATGTAATTAAATTGATAGCCCCCGTATTTTTGGTATGTATTTTATTGGTCTTAATTGGTGGAGACCTTGGTACCGCATCTGTGTTTGCATTTGTTCTCGCGGGTTTATTGTGGGTCAGTGGTGTTCGCCTAGGCATATTTGCATTGGTGACAAGCATCGGATTCTTTGGAATCGCGGTACTCATTATGTCTGAAACATATCGAGTGCAAAGATTCTTAGTTTTTCTCAATCCCTTTGCCGAAGATCAGTATCAAAATTTTGGATGGCAGCCTGCACACAGTCTCTTGGGCTTGGCTAGTGGTGGCTTATTTGGTGTTGGTCTTGGGGCAAGCCGTCAAAAGTGGGGGAATTTGGCAGAGGCTCACACCGATTTCATTTTTTCGGTAATCGGCGAAGAGCTTGGTTTATTCGGCGCAGTAGCTACATTATTTCTACTTGCAGTCCTAATTTTTGCAATATTTAGAATTGCACAGCGAGCAAATGAGCCAATGGATAGGTATGTTTGTTGCGGGATTGGTTGCTGGATTGGAATACAAACTATTCTTAACATTGGTTCGGCAATCAGCGTTTTGCCTGTGGTCGGAGTAACTTTGCCCTTAATCTCATACGGAGGATCGGCATTGATTTCTACATTTATGGGCATTGCATTTGTCATTGGTGCAGCGCGTCGAGATGCAGAAATATATTCTGAGTTACAGAAATCGGGATGGACATGGCTTCGATAGTTTTAGCTGGTGGAGGCACTGCTGGTCATGTAGAGCCGGCACTTGCAGTAGCTAGAGCATGGAAATTAGAACAGCCCGATGATCGGATTACATTTCTCGGAACATCTCAGGGGCTCGAAAATACTCTGGTACCAGCCGCAGGCTTTGATCTTTTCAATATCCCAAAAGTAGTGGTCGCCAGAAAACCATCGCTTCAGTGGCTGCGCGTGCCAATTGATTTGCTCGCATCCGTAAGAGCTGCAAAGAAAGTATTACGCAATGCAGACTTGCTTATTGGTTTTGGTGGATACGTAAGCGCTCCCGCATACATTGCGGCCCGCATAAGCAATGTTCCAATCGTAATTCACGAAGCAAATATAAAACCCGGGTGGGCCAATAAGTTGGGCTCCTTGTTCACAAAAAATCTTGGCGTTTCACGCGCGGTC
>CAIQRN010000073.1 GCA_903874255.1 uncultured Actinomycetes bacterium | reverse complement strand
TGACGGAGTATCGGCTACAGGATTTTCATCACCCTTTGTAGTGATTGTGTAATGCACGTTATCTGTCGTAACTATTGAAACAACTCTGTGAGAAATCGCCTCAAAGTTATCAGGGTTGACGGCAATAATGACATCACCTTTTTTAACATCGTGTGCTGAAACTACGTCAGTAATAATTTCATCACCCGGAGCCATGTGTGGTCGCATACTTCCTGACATAACCGTATAGATATTGAAACCAAAATATGCAGTTGCAAGAGCGGGTGCAACCATTAGGAAAATAGTCAGTGTTGCAAAAGCAACAGTCATGCGTACTGTTTTCTTATTAACACTTCTGCGTGCCATTTCCAATTTCCTTTCACTCGATATTTCAGTCACAAATTTGTTAGCAACTTCGTGAGCTAAAAGTTAGATGAATGTGATTGAACATTCAATTTAAAAAGCCCTTTTGGGGCGAATTGAGGGGGTGACTAATACCCTGGGGCTAACCCTTGCACCTCGCGTATTTTCCGATTCTTTACGAAACCTACCGCTGTAGTGAGGGGCTAACCCAACTAAATATCTCTAACAAATCTCTAAATCAAATGTCATTCTTGCTTTTAAGTTCAACAGCCAAATGCGAGAGGTACCCATGGGCGCAACAGCACACAGCCAACTTCACATCTCTGTACTTGTTGTTGAAGATGAAATTTTGACTCGAACTCTACTTTCTAAAGTTCTATCGGCAGCCGACTTTCGCGTTGTTGGTACAGCACAAAATGCCCATGAGGCGATGCATCTTTTTAAAACTTTTAGGCCACAGGTTGTCGTAACAGATATCGATCTTGCTGGTGGGCCTACTGGACTAGATATCGCTATGGCAATCTCCAAAATCAGCCCCAGCACGGGAATTGTATTTGTTTCTTCAATTGAAGATGTGCGGACTATTCGACCAAATTTGCCTGCAGCACCTGCAACATCGCAATATCTCAATAAATCCGAGGTCAATAATGTTCAGATACTAATTCAAGTGATACGCAATGCATTTGAAGCTGCTCAGATAGCCGATTTATCAAAGTTAACGAATTTTGGTTGGGAGATTAATAAGGAACCGTTTACTGACTTGCAGATGGAGCTAATGCGTTTAATTTCTTTGGGGATGTCCAACAGTGCGATCGCAGCAGCTAGGTTTACAACGGTGAAATCGACTGAAAATGCAATTTCAAGGTTGGCAAAGAAATTGGAAATACCAGCAGATGACCACAGTAATCAACGTGTGTTAATCGCTAAACATTTCTATAGATTAAGTAAAGCGCAACATATACATGATTAATGATTATGTAACCGAACTACGACGTGCAGTACAGGGTCCCGATGCATTCTCGCTGCGATATTTTCCACTATTCATAGCAATTAGTTTTCCATTTTTAGTCATTGTGGAATCCAACACAATTGCGAATTTCACTCAACTCCTAGACTGGATGATAGTTAAAGCATTGAGCCTGGTTGGATTAGCAATTTTTTACTACTTCCTGCGGACCAGATTTTTACTTCGAAGCGATAAGACTGTGCACCTAGTTACCCTTATTTTGCTCAGTGGCGCAGGCGGTGTAATTCAAGGGACAATTACAGCTATTGCAATCCGGAAAATTGGGCTTGTTGATGTTTCAGATTTCTGGGTAAGGCCGTTAGCTGGGTTTTTTATTGCTTTGTCCTGGTTACCCACCAACGCGGTGTGTATGAATGCCTTTTATACCTTTGCAAATCAACGCCAAGAATTGCAGGAAAAAGTTGCGCGGCTGCAACAAGTTAGATTCAACCAGAGTGGATTGGCGGTATCGATCCGTAGGAGTATCGTTCAGAGTATTTCCAAGGAGTTAAACCTAAGCAGAGAGGTAGCCAAAGAGGAGTTCGAAAATTCACTAAAACCAGAATCAACCTCCAATATTTCGAGTTCACTCTTGAGGGATTTTGCATCGACAAATCTAAGAGAACTCTCACATCAACTTTGGAGTCAATCTAACCTTCCAGTAGCCAAACTGACAAAGAAACCCAACAATTTATTGGAGATTTATCAATTGGGACTCTTTCTTCCCCCAATTGATAGTTTCTTTTTTAGCCTAACATGCGCAACTCTGATAATGCCCTTCGCGCTTCGAAATAGCCCGATCGGAGTCGTAATAGGCCTGGCATTAGCATTCTTCCTTACATCTTTCTTATCCATGGCCTTGTTAAGTCCGATCGCAGCTAAATTCTCATCAGTCACACAAATGGCCTACCCATTGCGAGTTGCTCTAGCCTCCGGCTTTTCTCTGGCAACTTTTGGTATAGCTCGTCACCACTTTGCTCCAGAAATCGATCAACGAAATTTCTTTATTGGAGCCACCGCATTTATCTTTATGTCAGGAGTCGGGCTTTTAATATCATTAGCAAAATCGGGTATTGCCGATCAAGATGAAGTTGTTGATGCACTTGCCGCCAATGCAGCGCGCGAAAAACTGGCAATTGGTCTTGCCGAAGTGGAGATTGCCTTAATTTCACGCCAATGGGCTCAGTATATTCACGGTTCGTTACAGGCCCAGTTGTTAGCAATTGCAGCATTACTTGAACATTCCAGCGAAAAAGGTGACACCCGAAGTCGAGAGGAAGCAATTGAGTCAGCGCATGCACTATTAGGTTCTGATTTTTCAATCAAAGATGAACTTGTTGTGCGTGATTTACAGCAGGAATCTATATTTCGTTGCCAACTTTGGGGCGATCTCATTGATTTTGAAGTTAATTGCCTGATCATGCAGGATTTGCCTGGTGTCCCCATTATCAAGTTTGGTGATGCCGTCGAAGAAGCCATTACAAATGCCGTACGCCACGGAAATGCAACCACCATAATTATGGATCTGCGCCTCAACGAGGCCGGAGATTTACAGTGCACATTTACAGATAATGGCTCTGGCATATCCAGCGATTCCGTCAATGGAATTGGAAGCGCGATATTTGCCAGTATTACCGGTGGAAACTGGTCACGTACTAACCGTACAGATGGAGCTGGGACTGTCTTGCAGTTAGTTGTCCCAGCGTCAGCTTAAGCGGTGATGCAGTTTCTTTAGCGTCGGATAAAGAGTTTTGTACTCCTTATAAAGATCTTGATAGATCTTGGCATCGGGGCCAGTTGGTAAAAACGTATCGCCGATAACTACGGCCTTTCCAGCCTCTTCCAAAGTTAATTCACCCTGTGCAACACGGGTCCACATCGCAACACCTTTCAACTGTGCATCACGTGGATCGACTGGTCGTTCGATGGGCAGATTTAGCGCATATGCATGCATTTGGCACCATAAATCAGATTGAGCTCCCCCACCAATAATCCGAACTGATGTTGGCTTTCTCTTCAAGAATTTTTCGTAGTAATCAAATAGCCAGCGAGCGTTGAAAGCTACGCCCTCCATAACCGCACGAATCATTGTTGCCTGATTTGTTCGAAGTGACATGTTAAGAAATGATGCACGGAGCTTTTTATCATCAACGGGTGATCTTTCACCGTTGAGCCAAGGTGTAAACAACAGCCCTTCGCATCCTGCAGGTGCAGTTGATGCTTTATCGATCAACTCTTCATAACTTTGACCTGGCAAAACCTGCTCTTGTATCCAACGAAGTGCAGACCCACCTGTCTCGTGATTGTTTGCAACCATTGGCATTTCTGAATCAAAGCCCGGAACACTTGCAATCGAATGCAGCACATCGGTCTTTTTAAATGGAACTCGGGCACCAATCCATGCTGTAGTTGAAATACTTATATGTGTTGCATATGGCTCAACCGCACCGCTTCCAAGAACAGCTGCATGTAGATCCGGGATTCCACAGATAACTGGTGTTGTTGCTGGGATTCCTAATACTTGAGCTACTTCAAGAAGCAGATTGCCAAGAATGGAACCAGTTGGCAGCAATGCCGGAAGTTTCTTTGGATCCCGTTTTGATTTGCGAACCAATCGCTTGTCATATTGCACCGGCTTATTGATTCGATTATCCGTAAGCCAGCTAAGAATCATCGATGCCGGAGTCGCTGCAGCTTTTCCAGTAAAGCGCATTCCGATGTAATCGATGGGCTCTAATAAATATTCGGCGCGTGCGTAAACATCTGGATGTTCACGCTGCAGAACCATTGAATGGCCCGTTGGATCAGCCCCGCTAGGTGTTGGCGCTCCCCCAGATTTGCGGATCCATTCGAAAATTCGATACGGTGCAAAACCTTGGTAACTAATTGGCCCACCGATAATTTCGCGCATATATTTTTCGCCGCGATTATCTGACCACAAAATAACATCGCCAACTGGAATACCAACTTTATCTACCGGCACCGTAGAGCCCCATTGACCTGTTATGCCAACTGCTTGGATTTTAAGTGGATCAACGGCGCTGCCTGTTATCGCTTCCTTTGCAGCATCTAGAAGTTGGTCCCACCACTCGGCCGCATCTTGAGTTGAGAGACCGTGTAAGCCTTGATTGACACTGACTGCGCGCACAGCAACACCGCGGATTTCATTATTTAAATCTACGACGGCAACCTTCGGGCCACCATTGCCTAAATCAATTGCAAGAATCCAACGATCACTGCTCATAGTTAATTATTCCGTAGGTGCTAACTCGTGCATAGCATCTAAGTATCCGCTCATGACAAATGAAAGTGTTGCATTGCCCTTAGGTGTTCCACTAAATCCATACATGGCACCGCTTCGTGCAGCTTCGCCTTTCTTCTCTTTGGCGTAGGCAACGCTTTCCTTAAGATCCTTTAAATACTGCTCAACAACGTTGTCCTTGGTGTTAGGACGTGTTAAACAAAAATGCAGACCGGCGGGAAGTTGCAAAGCATTCATGCGCCAACCCCGCTCTTTTAGTGCATCGTTAATGAGATAGACATCTAATTCACTTGAAGTAAATGCAAGTAAAAAGAGTGGGTCGCCCACTACTTGAATCTCTAGAATATCTTTACGAATCCCTTCGACGATTTTTTGTGCTGCATCATAAATATCTTTAGCTGCGCTCTTGTATCCCTCTTGACCCATCAACACTAGGGATGCCCAAGTAGATGCGATTAAGCCACCGCTTCGAGAGCCGGCGAAGCCAGGTGATAGGTAAAGCCCGCCGGGCCAATCAGGAAATGTGAAGTACTGGTTAGCGCGAAGAGATCTAGTTCGGTAAGAAAGCGTTGATGTTCCTTTAAGTGCATATCCATATTTATGGGTATCGGCGCTGATGCTAGTTACACCAGCAACTCTAAAATCCCATGGAGTTACTTCAACACCATTAGCTTCGATCCATGGAAGCAAGTAGCCACCCAAGCAACCATCAACATGTAAACCAATTCCATGTTTGATTGCTAACTGGCCGATTTCGGTAATGGGATCAATGAGCCCGTGTGCGTAGTTTCCGGCAGAACCAACTAACGCAATTGTATTTTCATCAATTAAGGCATCCATCGCAGCAAGATCGACAACAAATGCATCGGTCAGAGGCGCATGGCGAACTTCGATGCCCAGCCAGTGTGCGCCTTTATCTAAAGCAACGTGAGCAGTAGTTGGAATAACAACATTGGGCTTTGTTACACCGCGTTCGCGTGATGCTTGTTCGCGATATGTGTAAAGGGCTGTGATTAAGGATTCGCTTCCGCCACTTGTGATTACTCCACACGCATCGCTGTCAGGGCCTGTTCCGTGCAACATATCTAGAGTCATTGCAATTATTTCAGATTCAAATTTTGTAGCCGATGGATACATGTCTCGCTGTAAAACATTGGCGTGAG
>CAIQRN010000072.1 GCA_903874255.1 uncultured Actinomycetes bacterium | reverse complement strand
AGCGCATTGGCGATAGATCGCTTGCTTGGGTCGTGATAATCAGCAGTAAAGGTAGTGTCTTCGACACAGGCAATCTTTTCGCGCAAAGCGTCGATACGTGAATCAGCGGCGATATCTTCTTCGTAATCACGTGCAGTTAAACGCCCAAAGATAAGCGGCACAGCAACCATGTACTGAATACAGTGATCACGATCGGCCGGGTTATTGAGCGGACCCTTTTTATCAATGATTCGAATGCAGGCCTCATGTGTGCGAATAGTTACTTTCTTGATATCGGCAGCAGTCTTACCGGCGGCAACCATCTGGTGATACAAAGTCATAGCTGCCTCAACCGCTGTTTGTGAGTGGAATTCGGCGGGAAATGAGATTTTAAATAATACATTTTCCATAACGTAAGAACCGTATGGGCGCTGGAACTTAAAGGCGTTACCTTTAAATGAGACATCGTAAAAGCCCCATGTCTTAGCAGTGAGCGCAGATGGATAACCCATCTCACCAGTCTTGGCGATTAGCGCTAAGCGAACTGCGCGTGATGTTGCATCTCCGGCGGCCCAAGATTTACGTGAGCCCGCATTTGGAAAATGTCGGTACGTACGTAGTGATTGACCATCAACCCATGCAAGTGAAACTGCGGCCAAGATCTGATCGCGAGTAAGACCCATCATCTGGGCAACAACTGCAGTTGATGCAACTTTTACCAATACAACGTGATCAAGACCAACTTTGTTAAATGAGTTTTCAAGTGCGATACAACCTTGAATTTCATGGGCCTTAATCATGGCTGTTAAAACATCTTTGACTGTGAACTTTTTATCGCTCGTGCGCGTTAACCAATCGGCCGTTGCAAGGATTGCGCCTAAGTTATCTGATGGGTGTCCCCATTCAGCGGCTAACCATGTATCATTAAAATCTAACCAGCGAATCATCGTGCCGATATTGAAAGCACCTTGAACAGGATCTAAAACAAATTTTGTTCCAGGCACTTTTACACCGTTTGCAACGTTTAAACCCTCAACAACTGGGCCAAGGAGCTTGGTGCAGGCTTCGTATTCAAGGGCTTCAAGACCACAACCCAAAGTGTCCATAAAACAGTTCCATGCAGTTTCATAAGCAACTGGTGAGGTAATTTCATAGTTGCAAACATAATCAACGATGTCGATGATCTCTTGGTCATATGGCTGATTGGATTTTGCTACATGGCTCGACATTATTTATCGCTTTTCTATTGGTAGGAACGGTAAATCTTCAGGACCTGTGTAGTTAGCACTTGGTCGAATAATCTTGTTGTCGATGCGCTGTTCGATGACGTGGGCAGACCAGCCAGTTGTACGAGCAATTACAAAGATAGGAGTAAAGAAGGCAGTTGGAATGCCCATCTGCTTGTATGCAACGGCTGAAAACCAATCGAGATTAGGGAACATATTTTTGATTTCCCACATCACTGATTCAATTCGTTCAGCGATTTCATACAACGCTGTGCTTCCTTGATCCTTTGATAGATCAAGTGAAATCGCCTTGATGATTTCATTACGTGGATCAGAGACGGTATAGACCGGGTGACCAAAACCAATAACAACTTCCTTGGCAGCAACTCGTGCACGGATATCGGCCTCTGCTTGTTCAGGGTTTGAATATCGCTCTTGGATTTCAAGGGCGACTTCATTTGCTCCGCCATGCTTAGGACCGCGAAGTGCGCCAATAGCACCAGCGATAGCTGAATACATATCTGAACCAGTTCCGGCGATTACACGACCGGTGAAAGTTGAGGCGTTAAATTCATGCTCTGCATACAGAATCAGTGATGCATGCATCGATTTAACCCAGAGATCGCTTGGTGCGCTTTCATGCAACATATGCAAGAAATGTCCGCCAATTGAATCATCGTCGGTTTCAACTTCGATGCGCTTGCCGCTGTTGGCAAAGTGATACCAATAAACCAACATTGAACCGAAGGAGGCGATTAATTTATCGGCGATCTCTTTGGCATCTGCTTCGCCATGTGCGCTTGCTTCTGGAGTTAAGCAGCCCAGAGT
>CAIQRN010000071.1 GCA_903874255.1 uncultured Actinomycetes bacterium | reverse complement strand
TCGCATGAGCCTTGAACGTTATTTTGTCCGCGCAGAGGATTTACACCAACACCTTTGCGACCAATATTTCCTGTAACCATGGCAAGGTTTGCGATACCCATAACCATTGTTGAACCTTGGCTGTGCTCTGTAACGCCAAGGCCATAATAAATTGAGCCATTAGGCACTGATGCAAATAGTCTGGCTGCTTTTCGAACCTCTTCAGCCGGTACATGTGAAGATGATTCGAGCGCTTCGGGAGAATTCTCTGGCAAAGAAATAAATGCTTCCCACTCTTTGAAAGATTTCTCTTCGCATCGAGAAGAAATGAAATCTTTATCCATTAAACCTTCAGTAACAATTGTGTGAGCTAGCGCATTAATTACCGCCACATTGGTTCCTGGCATCAATTGCAAATGGTGTGCGGCCTTAATTCCAGGAGTGCGAACTAGTGGGATTACACGGGGATCGATAACGATTAATTTGGCGCCTTTGCGAATTGCTTGTTTCATTCGTGAAGCAAAGACAGGATGGGCTGAAGTTGGATTGGCACCGATCAACATAATCACATCACTGTGTTCGACGGATTCAAAATCTTGAGTACCTGCTGAAGTTCCAAAAGCCTGCCCTAATCCATAACCCGTTGGAGAGTGGCAAACACGGGCGCAGGTATCAACGTTGTTATTGGCAAAAGCCGCTCTAACCATCTTCTGTACAACAAAAACTTCCTCATTCGTACAACGCGATGAAGTAATTCCCCCAATTGCATTCCGACCAGATTCGCTCTGAATTTTCTTCAACCCCGTTGCGGCAAATGCAATCGCTTCTTCCCAGGAAACTTCCGTCCATGGATCGTTTATCGAACTACGAATCATCGGCTTGGTGATTCGATCACTATGCGTTGCATACCCGTATGCAAAACGTCCTTTTACGCATGAATGGCCTTCATTAGCTCCACCATCTTTAAATGGAACCATGCGTACTAATGTATCTCCGCGCATTTCTGCCTTAAATGAACAGCCCACACCACAGTATGCGCATGTTGTCACTACCGACGATGTAGGTGCGCCAATCGTGATCAAAGTTTTTTCAGTTAATGCGCCCGTAGGACATGCCTGAACGCAAGCTCCGCACGAAACACATTCGCTTTCGATGAATGAAGTTCCCGATGAAGAAACGCGGGCTTCAAAGCCACGATTTTCAATGGTTAAGGCAAAAGTTCCTTGTACTTCATCGCAAGCACGCACGCAGCGATTGCACACAATGCATTCAGTTGAGTCAAAAGTGAAATATGGGTTCGATTCATCTTTCTTTAAATCTAAGTGCGTCTTTGTGGCGGTGTACCGGCTCTGAGTTACACCGATTTTCTTTGCAACACCATGGACTTCACACTCATCCCCCGTCGCACATTCGGCTGGATGGTCAGAAAGATAAAGCTCCATTACGCCTTTACGTAGACGATCTAGTTTTTCAGATTGAGTAACAACTTTCATTCCATCAGCAACCGGGGTCGTGCATGAAGATGGAGTTCCGTTGCGGCCATCAACTTGAATCACACACAAGCGACATGAACCAAAGGCTTTTAATCGATCAGTTGAGCAAAGTTTAGGAATATCGATTCCAGCAATCGAGGCAGCACGCATGATCGAAGTATCCGCAGGCACCGTAACTGATTTGCCGTCGATCTCAACCGTAACCTGTTCTGTTTTTAAGCTAGCCGGAGTCCCGAAATCATGCTCATGGATCATTGTCATCGTCGACTCACCTCTCCAGTGAAATCTTCAGGGAAATTAAGCATCGCACTTTTTACTGGCATTGGGGTCAAGCCACCCATGGCACACAAGGAACCATCAGTCATAACTTCACAAAGATCCAGCAAAAGCTTTTTATTTTCTTCAACTTTAACGCCTTGGATAATTAAATCAATCGTTTCGACTCCGCGCGTTGAACCAATTCGACAAGGTGTGCACTTTCCGCATGATTCAAGGGCACAAAATGACATTGCAAAGCGGGCTTGAGCTGCTAAATCAACGCTCTCATCAAATACAACTATTCCGCCATGACCTAACATTCCTCCGGCGGCAAGCATTGATTCGTAATCCAATGAAGTGTCGAATTGAGACTTTGAGAAATAAGCACCTAGTGGGCCACCGATTTGAATCGCACGAACAGGGTTGCCACTAAGTGTTCCTGCACCATAGCCATTAATGATTTCATCGATGGTTACACCGAAAGCTTTTTCAACAATTCCACCGCGTTTGATATTTCCTGCTAATTGGAAAACTTGCGTTCCAAGTGAGCGCCCAACACCGCGGGCTTTGTATGCAGCAGCCCCATCAGCCATAACCGCAGGCACAGAGGAGAGCGTTGAAACATTATTAATTACTGTTGGTTTACCAAATAATCCTTCAAGGGCAGGAAGTGGTGGCTTTGCGCGCACAACGCCACGTTTGCCTTCAATGCTTTCTAGCATCGCGGTTTCTTCACCACACACATATGAACCCGCACCAACTCTAATTTTGAGTTCAAATGCGTGGCTGCTTCCAAGAACTGAACTACCTAGCCAACCAAATGCATGTGCAATATCAATGGCCTTTTGAAGTGTGCTGATCGCATATGGATATTCGGATCGTACGTAGACATAGCCTTCAGTAGCACCGACTGCAATTGCCGCGATTGTCATTCCCTCAATAAGAGTAAATGGATCACCTTCGATGAGCATACGATCTGCAAAAGTTCCGCTGTCGCCTTCATCTGCATTTGCACAAATATATTTCTGATCGCTCACTGCTCCTGCAACGGTTTTCCACTTGATGCCAGCAGGAAAACCCGCGCCTCCGCGTCCACGAAGACCTGATTCGGTGACTTCATCGATAATGGCATGAGAAGTTAAAGAGATGGCACGACGCAAACCAACTAATCCCCCATGGGCTTCATAATCTGCAATGGATAAAGGGTCGATGATGCCAACTCGTTTGAAAGTGACACGATCTTGTGTTGCCAGCCATTCGATCTCATCGGTAAGTCCAAGAGCAAGTTGATGTGCGCCACCATGCGCAAAATCAGCGGCAATGAGTGAATCGATATCTTCAACACTTACTGGTCCGTAAGCAATGCGTCCTTTACTCGTTTCAACTTCAACCATTGGTTCAAGCCATAACGCACCGCGCGAACCATTACGAATGATCGTTGCATCGTGCACCTTAGAAGCAATTGCCTCAGCAACTTCATTGGCACCAACAGAGATTGCCGCACTGTCGCTAGGAACATATATCTTCATGCACGTGCCTTCGCGATCTTATCTACACTCGCACGACCAAGAATTGCTCCATTGACCATTGCACATGGGCCAAGTGCACAGTTACCAAAACAGTAACCATCATGTACTTCTGCGCCGAACTTTGCTTTGACATCTTTTTCAAGTTGGCGAGAACCAACGGCTTGACAGGCTTCGGCAACGCAGATTGAGATTTGATTATCGCTAGGTGGAACCGTGCGCAAGTCATGATAAAAAGTAAGAACCCCATGAACATCGGCCCGTGATTTATTGAAGTAACTGGCAACGACTCCAACTGCCTCATCATGCACATAGCCAAACTCATTTTGCAGAGCTTGTAGTGCCATCAGTACAGGACCTTTTTCTTCGCGCAGGGTCGCAAGAACAACTAACGCTGCATCTTTTGACCATGGCGAGAATTTCATTAAAAGAGTCCGACAACCTTTCCATCTACGTAATCAATGCGCTCTGCCGCAGGAACCTTTGGCAGACCAGGCATCGTCATAATCTCTCCGCAGATCATCACAATAAATTCTGCACCTGCAGATAGCTTTACTTCACGGATGTTGATGGTGTGTCCACTTGGAGCTCCGCGCAAAGCCGCGTCAGTTGAGAATGAGTACTGAGTTTTTGCGACGCAGATAGGGAAATTTCCGTACCCAGATGCTTCAAGCTCTTTAAGCTTTGAATGCACCTTTGCATCGGCAGTAACTTCCTTTGCGCCGTAAACCTTCGTGGCAACTGCAGTAATTTTTTCCCAAAGTGTTGCACTATCTTCGTATACAAAGGTCATTGCTTGTGGTTTTTCACAGAGTTCGACCACAGCGTGCGCCAAATCTGCTGCACCTGCGCCACCATCTGCCCAATGCGTAGCAAGAACAATTTTTACACCAAGAGATTCAACGCGCTTGCGTAATAGTTCAACTTCAGCGGCAGTATCACTGGTGAAGTTATTGATGGAAACAACAAGTGGCAGGTTATAAACCTTTGTGATGTTGTTGATATGACGTTCAAGATTTACAAGTCCGGCCTCAAGAGCTGGCAGATTTTCCTCTGTGATTGTCTTTAGATCCGCACCACCGTGGTATTTAAGTGCACGGATAGTTGCAACAAGTACACATGCAGATGGACGTAATCCAGATTTACGGCATTTAATATCAATGAACTTTTCTGCGCCTAGATCCGCGCCGAAACCCGCCTCAGTAACAACGTAATCCGCTAGTTTCATTGCAGATGTTGTTGCAACGACAGAGTTGCAACCATGTGCGATATTGGCAAAAGGTCCACCATGAATAAATGCCGGAGTGTTTTCAAGAGTCTGCACCAAGTTTGGTTGAAAGGCATCCTTCAAAATAACTGTCATCGCGCCTTCAGCCTTTAGGTCACTTGCAAGAACAGGCTTCTTATCCTTTGTGTAGCCAACAACGATTTTTCCGATTTTTTCTTTCAAATCTTCAATTGATGTGGCAAGGCAAAAGATGGCCATGATCTCTGAAGCCACAACAATGTCAAAACCATCACTTCGTGGATATCCATTTCCAACTCCACCAAGAGATGCCACGATTTCGCGCAGTGCACGATCGTTCATATCCACTACGCGCTTCCAAGCGATTCGACGTACATCGATATTGAGCTCATTACCATGGTGAATATGGTTATCTAAAAGCGCGGCAAGTAAATTGTTGGCAAGCGCAATTGCATTGAAATCACCAGTGAAATGCAGATTGATATCTTCCATCGGAACAACTTGGGCATATCCACCGCCAGCTGCTCCACCTTTCATTCCAAAGACTGGACCAAGTGAAGGTTCGCGCAGTGCAATCATCGCATTTTTGCCGATATGGCGAAGTGCATCGCCAAGACCAACGGTGGTAGTGGTCTTTCCCTCTCCCGCCGGCGTAGGACTAATTGCAGTTACTAAAATTAATTTTGAGTTGTCACGCTTTGGAAGTGCGGTGAGATATTTAAGATTTACCTTGGCCTTATATTTTCCATAACTTTCAAGGTTATCTGCATCAATTCCGAGCATCGCACCGATTTCGGTGACTGGCTTCATGGTTGCAGCTTGTGCAATTTCGATATCTGACATTTTTATCCCTTTGCCTGACGTATGGCGCTTGTTAGCGCAGGTAGCACTTGATGCAAATCACCGATAATTGCGTAATCTGCGTATCCCAAAATTGGAGCTTCTGGATCTGTATTAATGACAACGATTGTCTTGCTGTTCTTCATTCCAGCGATATGTTGCATCGCACCTGAAATACCAGCTGCGATATAGAGATCTGGGGCTACTTTTGTTCCAGTTTGTCCAACTTGCTCGGCGTGTGGACGCCAACCTGAACTTGTTACAACACGAGAACAGCCAACAGTTCCGCCGAGTAGTGAAGCAAGTTCTTCAATCTGACCAAAGCCTTCTGGACCGCCAACTCCGCGACCGCCAGAGACAATAACTTTTGCATCAATAAGTGTTACGCCACCTTTTGATTCTCCAGCATCGCGGCTAAGAACTTTGACTGCATAATCTTGTGGCATGAGCGCAGGTTCAAATTCGCTTACTGTCGCAGCACTTCCATTTGCACTTTCAGGTTCAGTTGAAAATGCGAGAACCGATGCAATGAGTAGTTCGGAATGTACATTTGCAGATTCAATAAGGTTGCCTGCCCAGCGTGCACGAAGCACGTGGTGTGGGCTACCTAAAGTTATTTCAGAACACTCTGCCGCCATTGGTAAATCAAGGAAGGCCGCTAAGTGCGCGAGCTGTTCATTTCCACGTGGACTTCCTGCTGCCAATACCGCTGCTGGCTTTAATTTTTCGACAAGATCCTTAAGTGCCCGACCAGTTGCCATCGGTGTGTAATCGGTAACGCTGGTATGTGATGCCACATGTAAAACTTTGGCACCGTACTCGCCAACGATTGCGGCAAGTGAACTAGCTTCTTTTCCGACAACCACCGCTTCAATATCATGACCAAGTTTGCGTGCTGCAGTTAATGCGCGGAGTGAAAGTGGATCTAATTCACCGCGATCGTGATCTACAAGAACTAGAATCATTAGAAAGTTCCAATCTTCTTGAGAATTTCAACCAGTGCAGGTACGGCTTCTACGCCTTTTCCTAGAACTTCGGCGCCTTTAGATTTTGAAGGAGCAAGGGCCAAATTCACTTTTTCAAGTTTTGGAACACGTGCTTCAGCTTTCTTCATATCTACCGGCTTTTTACGGGCTTGCATACGACCAGGAACCGATGGATATCGTGGAATATTTAATCCATCCCTGACTGTAACAATTGCGGGCAATGCAACTTCATAATGTTCACGGCCAGTAGCAACAACACGATCACAAATCGCTACTCCGTTTTCAATTTTCATTGACTTAACATTTGTAATAATTGGACGGTTAAGTGCATGCGCCACGCGAATATGAATCTGATATCCCGCACTGTCTGCAGATTCGGCGCCGAAGATGATTAAGTCAAACTTAGTTTCTTCGGCGTTAATTGCATCGACGAGGGCGGCGGCAGTTCCTTGTGGATCCCACTCTTGACCATCGGTTTCAAGCAAGACGGCGCGAGTTGCACCGATTGCTAACTGTGAACGTAGTTGTTCTTCAGCATCACTTGGTCCAAGCGTTAATAGCGTGAGAGTTCCACCCATTTGTTCAACGAGTTGTACGCCTGCCTCAACAGCATTTTCTTCATGTGGGCTAATACCAAAACCCAAATGTTTAGTTTCGATATCGCGAGAATCTGGAGTCAGAATCAATGTTCCGCCAGCCAGTGGAACGCGCTTTAAACAGACAAGTACATCCATTATGAAAGAATCCGTTCATTCGATGGGTCAAATACTGATGTTGCACCAACTTCAGCGATTGAACATGGATAGTGCTCTCCAAGATATTCAACGATGAACTTGTTTCCTGCAACAGCTAATTCAGTTGGTAGATAAGACATGAGAATGTGCTTACCTAGTGAAGGTGCTGAGCCCGCACTTGTTACATATGAGCGTCGGCCATGTGCATCAGTGATTGGCTGCTTATCCAACGTTAAAATTGGTTCATTACCCATCATGTAACGCTTTTCACCCGTTGATGATGTGTGGTCATCAACAAATAATGTACAAAGCATCGCAACAGGTTTTTCTGCTCGGTGCTTAACGTGGGCATCTTTTCCAACGAAATCAGCTTCCTTCAACTTCGGTGTCTGCATGCCAGCTTCAACCACGGTGTATTCGGTTTCAAGTTCTGGACCATATGCGCGGTAGCACTTTTCAAGGCGACCGGTTGTTCCATACACACCGATTCCAACTGGAATCAAACCATGATTCTTACCGGCTTCCCATAATGCATCCCATAGCGCAGGGCCATCGGCCATCGGTACATAGAATTCCCAACCGAGATCACCAACATAAGAAATACGCGAAGCAAGAACTTTGACACCCTTAATATCAATCTCTTTACATGTACTAAATTTGAAAGCATCATGGCTCATATCTGCCGATGTAACTTCTTGAACTATTGCGCGGGCATTTGGTCCCCACACTCCAAGGGTTGTGTAATCAGAAGTAATATCTTTAATGGTTGCAGAGCCATCTCCTGGCAATAAATCTGCAAACCATTTCTTGTCAGCCATTCCATGCGCTCCACCAGTTACAACGCGGAAGTGATCAGCATCAAGGCGCATGATTGTTAAATCTGATTTGAATCCGCCATTTGGTCCAAGTACAGGGGTGTAAACAACACGACCAATTGCTACATCCATCTGGCGTAGCGCGGCTTTTTGCACAACAGTTAATGCTGAAGGTCCAGTGATATCAAAGTATGCAAAAGCAGTTAAATCTACGATGCCCGCGGTTTCACGCATTTGTAGATGTTCTGCGTTGATAATTGGAGACCACCAACGAGATTCCCACTCTGCGGTACGAGGCATAACTTTGTCACCAAATTTTGCAACTAAATCTTTGTTGCACTCGTACCAGAATGGACGCTCCCAACCAGCGGTCTCATAAAAGACTGCACCGAGCGCTGCTTCGCGATCATAATAAGGAGAGAGACGCACTTTACGATTTGATTCGTACTGTTCATTTGGGTGCACGATTCCATATGTCTTATTAAATGATTCAGCCACACGAGATTTAATATGCTTTTCCTCTTTGTGGTGCTCATGAAAACGTGCAATATTTGATGCGTGCAAATCAATATGTGAATCCCCAAGAACCATCCATTCAGCAACAGATTTTGCCGTTCCTGGCCCTTCTTTAATCCAGACCGCAGCAACTGACCAGAGGTTTCTAACTTCTGGAGTCTCGCCAAGAACCGGCATACCATCTGGCGTATAAGAAAGAATTCCGTTGATTGCATATTTTTCGCGAACATTTTCATCGCCGACAATTGATGGCATTAATTCGTAAGCATGCTCATCTTGAATATCGAAGTCGGCTTGAGTAAATGCAAACTCTGTTGGTGAAAGCGCAGCTGTTGCATTTGATGGCAAATCATCTGGTGTGTAAAGAATTGGACGGTGGGCATATGAACCGATTTCAAGTCCCGTACCGTGTTGGCGCTCGTACATAAATACATCCATGTCGCGAACGATTGGCCATTCAATATCACCCTTGGTGTCTTTGAAGAATGGAACCGGTCCAATGTCTTTCATCTGGTGAACTGCAGGTGTTAATGGAATATGTGCGCCTGCCATAGCCGCAAGCTTTGGTGACCAGCAACCAGTTGCAATAACTACATACTCGGCTTCAATTGTTCCCTGATCTGTAACTACTGATTTAACTTTTCCATTTTCCACAGTAATGTCTTGAACTTCTACATTTGCAAATGACTGAAGGGCGCCCATCTCTTGCGCTTTTTCGCGCATGATTGTTCCGGTGCGAAGCGAATCAACAACACCTACAGTAGGTTGGTAATAACCACCCACGATGACGGTCTCATCAATGTATGGGACTAACTCTTTTACTTCTGCAGGCGTAAGGATTCGACCACCATCGATTCCCCATGACTTTCCAGATGTAATTCGGCGAGCAAGTTCTTGCATACGCTCTTGTGTGCGTGCAACTTCAATTCCACCGGTTTCGGTAAAAGTCCCAAACTCTTTGTACTGACGCATGCTTTCTGCGGTAATTGCTGTCATTTCTTTTGAGTGATCGACAGGAAAAATAAAGTTAGATGCATGGCCAGTTGAACCACCAGGGTTTGGAAGAGGTCCTTTATCAATCTGGACGATATCTTTCCAGCCTAATTTCGCAAGGTGGTAAACCATGCCGTTGCCGACGATTCCTGCGCCGATAACAACGCACTTTGCCTTTGCAGGTAACTTACTCATAGCTGTATTCCTTTTTCATAGTTGGTGGTGGTTATAAAGATTTACGAATTTCAGTTTCAAAACCTTCGACGTGATCTTTCATTGCCTTGGCGGCGGCAATTGGATCATTGCTGGCAATAGCTTCAAGAAGTGCACGGTGTTCGATAATTGCATCGGCTAAATGTTCGACTCGATCTAGTGCCAAGAACCAGATTCTTAGTGCATGTGCGTAATAGTTATCCAAAGCTGCCGCTAAAAATTCATTGTGTGTGCATTGATAAATATGGTGATGAATTCTTTGATCAAGGCCGATTAAAGTTGGCATATCCAGATCACCTTTTATGCCATTGATTTCTTTGATTAAATTTTGCGTGATCTCTTTATCGCTAGCCGTAGAACGAATTGCGGCGAGTTCGGCTGCCTTGATTTCCAAAACCGCACGGGTCTCAGATAACTGAGAAAGATTTGCAACATCCACGCTAGTGACAAACATTCCGCGGCGCGGATAAACCTCAACCAATTTCTCACTGGCCAGCGAGCGCAAAGCTTCACGAATTGGCGTGCGCCCCATTTTCAGTTTGCTCATAAGCGCGCTCTCGCTAATGAGAGAACCCGGCTCAAGTTCAAGCGTGATGATCATTGAACGAATTCGGCTATAGGCCTCCTCCGACAAGGAACTGCTCTGGCGCGAGAGGATGTGGATGGGCTGGCTCACAGTGGTGATGATATATCAGTGATATACCAATTCCTAGAGGCGCGGGCGGGGAATTCTTAGCTCAGATAGTACTTTTTGAATAGCCAGGCCGATGCCCCAAAGCCCACCGTCAGAATCAAAACTCGGTACAGGGCGGCCGGCATTCTCGCTGCATATCTCCCACCGTATGTACCGCCAATGCTCGCGCCGGCAAGCAATGCCAACACTGCGGGCCATACGACTTTGCCGCTGAAAAGATAGATTACGTTTGAAACGAGCGAAGTCCAGCCAACAATTAAATTCTTGGCCATATTGAGAGTTTTTGGATCACGGCGAATATCACGCGCTAACACTGCAATCACCATAACTCCTTGGCCGGGTCCAAAATAGCCACAATACAAACCACTTGCAGCGATGCCGATTTTTTCCATGAGCTCATGGCGTATCCCACGAACCGGTTTGGGTTTTATTAGAAAAGTAAGACTTGCAGCTAATAATAGGAATGGCACCATCTTCTCAAAAACACCCGGTGGTACGTTCAATAGCAAAAGAGCGCCAGTTGCTGAAAAAATTATTGAAATAGATATAAGTTTTTTATATTCACGGAAGTAATCCCGCATTTTATGGCGCACTGAAATCAAAGCAAAGAAATTTGCCGGGGTAACTCCGAGCGCGTTTGAAATCGCCGCGCTTACTGGAGACATTCCAGTTGCAAGTAAAACCGGATAAGAGATCACTGATGCTCCCCCGGCCATGCCGTTTATTCCACCGACCACTACGCCAACTAGGCCGATAAATAGATACTCAAGCATTGCTCAACCATACAATGTGCCTATGGATTTAGAAGTAGAGCTTCGCTTCTTTGCGGCTGCGCGTGCCGCCGCGAGAACTGGATCAGAGCATGTTCCACCGGGCACTCTGTCACAGATATTAAATCAACTTTCTGCGCAGAACGAAGAGTTAGCACGGGTTATTCCCCAATGTTCATTCTTAGTTGATGCTCTGGCGGTCCATGATTTGGATTGTGAAATAAGTGCGGGCAGCGTCATAGACGTACTACCAAAATTTGCTGGAGGTTAGCCGCCAATTGCAGACATTGGTCGTGCAGGTGCAATAAAACTTGGATCATTGATTCCATGTCCGGGTAATTTACTCAAGACTGTTTTTTGAAATCTGGAAGCTATCTCTATACGTTTTTCTTGTATCTCCTTATTTGGATCACGTAATACTTTACGCACATCCACTTCTTCATTTGAAAAAAGGCATGAACGAAGTTGGCCATCTGAAGTTAACCGTAAACGATCGCAGGCACCACAAAATGGTCGCGTCACACTACCGATGATTCCCACAGTTGCAGAGGTTCCATTAATAAAGAACTCTTCTGCAGGTGAAGAGCCTCGGCCATCTACTGGAGTAAGCGAATAATGCGTGGAGAGATCTTTATAGATCTGATCAGCGCTAACCATTGTTGCTCGATCCCATATTCCACCTGCATCTAATGGCATCTGTTCGATGAAGCGAAGTGAGTATTCATTTTCTAAAGCCCAAGCCAATAGTGCGGGCGCTTCATCATCATTGATTCCCTGCAATAAAACACTATTTACTTTTATTGGAAATAGTCCTGCGGAGTTCGCTGCTTCAAGACCTGCGATTACATCAGCAAAGCGATCGCGGTAAGTGAGAGTTTTAAATCGCTCTCGACTTAAAGTGTCCAAACTGACATTTATGCGATTTAACCCAGCTCTGGCTAGAGGTTGGGCTAATTCATTGAGGCGCAAACCATTGGTAGTTAAAGTCAATCGTGGAGCATCGTTAATCGATGCTATTCGCTCGACAATTTCTACAATATCTGGGCGAAGCAAAGGCTCGCCACCAGTAAGTCGTACCTCGTCAATGCCTTGACTAACTGCAACTTCAATCACAGTAATTAATTCGTCGGTAGTTAATAAATCATCATTTGGAATCCATGCCGCAAAATCATTTGGCATGCAGTATGTGCAACGCAATGAACAACGATCGGTAAGTGAAACCCGCAAGTTACGGTGTTTACGACCATAAGTATCAATGAGTTTGCTCATGCGCAATTGACCCATTCATCGGTGCCATCAGAAAATTTCTGATATTTCCAGATTGGCAATCCTTCTTTTACTGCATTTACTAAGGCCGAGCAGGCATCAAATGCCGCTTGCCGATGCGCGGCAGCTACTGCAACTGCAAATGCAGTATCACCGATTGCAATATTTCCATAGCGGTGCGCTAGCGCAACCTTTTCAACCTCAAAATTTGCCATGACTTCTCTTGCAATAATTTTTATTTTTTCATTTGCTGATGGATGAATCTCATACATTAACGATGCAACTTCTTTGCCACCGTCATGGTTTCGTACATTACCTTTAAATGAAACATAGGCGCCACAACTTTTATCCATAACCAATTGATCTAATTGCTCCAAATTAATTATAGATTCAGTAACTTCTGCCAAAACCAGCGTAGGCATTAATGATCCTTGCCATCTAATTGATCGAGGACATGTCCAGCTAAGCGCTCAATAATTACTAAACCGTCAACTACTGCGCCTTGAGAGCCTGGAAGATTAATTATTAGCGATGAACCATTTGTTCCAGCTAAACCGCGAGTTAGATCTGAGGTAACAACTTTATCCCTTGAGTACGCCCGCAAACCTTCAGCAAAGCCTGGAATATGTTTTTCAATAAATGGAAACGTTGCTTCAGGGGTTACATCAGTGGGTGAAACTCCGGTTCCTCCTGTCGTAACAATTAAACGAACTCCTTTTGCAAGATTGTTTGTGAGTTGTTCGGCAATTGCAACGACATCGTCTGCGACTACAAAAGGACCCGCACATTGATAACCGAGATCGGTTAAACCTTCAACTAATTTCGCTCCACTTAAATCGGCGTACTCTCCGCGAGATGCTCGATTACTTGCTGTAATAACTGCGGCAGTGCGCATACTCACTCGCGAACCCAATCACCGTTCTTACCGCCAGATTTAGAATCGACTTGAATTGCGTTAATTTGGGCAGAAGGATCGATTGCCTTAATCATGTCAATAATCGTTAATCCGGCAACGCTTACTGCAGTCAACGCTTCCATTTCAACGCCAGTTCGATCTGAAGTTATCACCTGAGATTTAATCTCAACGCCAGTACCTGTAATCGAAAGTTCGAGAGCGATTTTATTTATAGCAATCGGGTGGCACAGTGGAATAAGTTCGCTCGTTTTCTTGGCCGCCATAATGCCTGCGATCCTGGCCGTAGATAAAACATCACCTTTAGGAGTGCTCGAATCGCGGAGCATGGTTACTACTTTTGGCGACAAATTCACTCGCGCTGACGCATGTGCTTCGCGCACAGTTGTTTCACGGCCGGTCACATCAACCATGTTTGCTTCGCCAGAGTTATTTAAATGTGTAAATTCATTGCTCATACTGGCAAGTCTAACCAGCGTATGTGCTCTCCCGCATGCGTAAGCGGTTTTGTAACAATGCCAAATCCATTGGAATGCGCCAGACCGCGTAGCATCGCTGAACCTAGATACGGAGCAATGTGGAACTGCCCATCTTTAAGATTGCCGATTATCAATCTGGTGAAATTTTCCGGAGCAGTGAGTTCGCTTGCCGTTAAGACTGTTGCAAGCGTGGCTTCTGCTTGACCCAACATGGAGGCAATGACTGGCTGACCCAGAGATGCCAGTGCAACTATTGCAGATTGTGGATTACCGGGTAGTCCAAGGATTGCAGTCTTTCCTTTTCGCGCTAACAACATTGGATGTCCTGGGCGAACTTTTACTGTATCCACCAAAATCTGTGCGTCAATGGCAATCAATGCATCATGCAAATAGTCCCGTGGACCTTGCGCGGTCCCACCAGTCGTAATAACAATATCTGCGCTTTCGCAAGCTCTCTGTAATTCACTAATAACTAAGTCGAGTTGATCAGAAATATATTGTGTACTTATGACTTCTGCGCCAAATGCAATGAGCCAACCAGGCAATTGTGGGCCTAATGCATCGCGAACCAATCCATCGCGAGGAATTCCGGAAAGAACAATCTCATCACCAAGTAATACAAGTGCAACTTTTGGTTTATTTACTACATGAACTGAATCAAGACCTGCCGCAGCAAGTAATCCAATCATTGCGGGATTAAGCACGGTTCCGGCTTCAATCAAAACATCTCCGGCGGTGCACTCATGTGCAGGTGGGCGAATATCTTGGTTCTTTACAAGTTCACCAGAGAGTTGCACTCCAATTACTTTTGCATCTTCCCAACGTATAACTCCAAAAACTCCTTCGGGTACAACTGCCCCAGTTGCAATGCCAACTGCTTGACCATCTTTCAAAGCCTGCTTCATCGGTAACCCTGCTTTTACTTCTCCGATAATTTCCCACGGGCCAACTCCCGCAACTGCATAGCCATCCATTGCAGAAGTTGCATAAGTTGGAAGGTCTACCAATGAACGAACATCTTGGGCAAGTGTGCGACCGAGGCAATCAGCTACCGCAATGAGTTGGGCAGGTAATTGTGAAAATGTTGCAGATGCAATTTGGCGGGCATCATCCCAGCTTCCTTCAATCAAAACGCTCATAAATCCCTCAAATGTTCAATTGCGACAGCTAGGTCATGCGGAGTATCCACATCTATATAAGCTTTTTCAACTTCAACGCTCATGTGGATTTCATGTACTGCGAGTTCGGAGATCAATGTGCGCATAGATGCTCCATGTATTTGTGGCAGTTTTATTAAAGCTTTTTCTAGCGCCTCGAAGCGATAAAAAGCAGCAAGTGGTTGCCTAAAACCCTGTGAATCTACAAACATCACTGCCTCATCATGAGCGCTCATTGCACTCAATAAGTGAAGCATATGTGAAAGCGCAAATGGCATATCAGTTGCAAGAACACCGACGATGTCACTCTTAGTTATCTCAAGTGCTACTGCAATTCCCGCTACTGGACCACCTCCACGTGGATTTTCCTGGACGCATTCATACGAAACTTCGGAGAATAAAGGGTCCGGACCAACAACGATTATTTGAAAGTCACTTGGAATACTCGAAAGAACATATTCGATGATTTTCTTATGACCAAGAATTGCCTGCGATTTATCCGCACCAAAGCGCGAACTTGTTCCACCGCTTAAAATTACGATGCTCGCGATATTGGATTCCATTTGACTAGGATACCGACTATGGCATTTGTGCGTGGTGAAGCGAACTCACTTGGTTGGCGCAATTTAGTCATTGAAAGGGATGAAACACATTGTGGCCATCCATTCCCAGAGGCGAGTACTCCACTCTTATTAATTCATCACTTATCTGATTTGCACATCTGTGATGCCCAATCTCCTACGCGTCCAGAGTATCTCGATAGACATGCCGATCCTGACAGTCCAATCCGTGAACAAGTTGGCACCATCGGTACCTACCGTCCTCACTCCATGCTCTCACCGCATGTTGTTGAGTCGATGGTGCAATCTCTCAACAAAATAACGAGGGGTTCATTATCTGGCCATGAAATTGCTGGTGCAATCATTACTGGTGATACCACTGATAATGCGCAGAAAAATGAAGTTGATTGGTATTTAGCGCTACTGGATGGATTAGAAATTCGCCCAGACTCTGGTGATTGTTCGAAATATGAAGGCGTGATTGATGAAGGTGCTCAACATTACGATGTTCGATATTGGCACCCACATGGAACTCCAGAAGGAAAAATTGATGACGATGCTCGTGCGAAATATGGCTTTCCAGTAGTTCCAAATTTACTGAATTCATGTCGCGCACCATTTAAAGCTACAGGACTTAAATTTCCATGGTTTGCAGTGCATGGCAACCACGATGCGTTACTACAGGGAACGGTTGTCGCATCGGCTGAAGTAATTGCAGAAATGGTCGCAGATAAACGCTATACAGATTTGCCAACTACTTCACCGCTCTTTGATGTGTTAATGCAATTTCGTGAAATCGGACCTGCAGGTTTCCCATCAGCAGGTGATGCACCTTTTATTACAGTTGCCGCAGATGTTGAACGTCGGGCAATTGAACGAGGTGAGTATGCACAAGTGCATTTAAATTCACCGGGAGCTCCCCGCGGACATGGATTTAACGAAGATAATGTTGCAAACAAAACTATGTACTACTCGACGCTAATCCAGGGTGTAAAACTAATTGTCATCGATAGCGTCAATCACTTTGGTGGTTGGCAGGGTTCTTTAGATGCCGAGCAATTTGAGTGGCTTGAAAAAGAAGTTGCGGCTTCTGATCTCCCGGTTGTATTGGCTTCGCACCATCCACTGAGCAAAATGTTTAATGACTACGCCCCTGTTGGTCGACGAGTGTGTCTTGATGAGATTCAAACGATGTTACTTAAGTATCCAAATGTAATTGCATGGCTTGCCGGGCACGAGCATCGGCACCATATCGAATGGATTGGCCCAGAAGAAGAACTCTTTGGCTTTTGGCAGATAGAAACTGCATCGCATGCAGATTGGCCACAGCAATCACGTACTGTAGAAATCGTTCGTGATGCAGTCGGCGATATTTACTTTGGCCTCACAGTTGTAGACCATGCTGCCGGAGTTGACTACGGACAAGCCAGCACTCCCTTAGAGATTGCCGCACTTTCAAGAGAGTTAAGCGCAAATGTTTGGCAAAAGCGGCCCGAGTTAGGGGCTAATCATGGCTTCGAATGGTGGCAAGGCAGTGCTTCAGATCGAAATGTTGTTCTGAAAATTAAGGCACGCTAAATCGCATATACAATTGCCACATGAGCGAATACCAAGTGATGCGTTGGCATCAAATTCCTTCGATGGTAATCGCCCGGAACTCTGAAACAACAATAAAAGTTATGTTGGCATCTAGATTTCAAGAAGCAATCGATGAAGCTGCAATGCAGATGGGTGAAACCGATGCCGATGCATATACCTCCGGATGGAACCGTGACCCTTGGATACCTTCAGAAGTCTCACCAGATCAATTAGCTGCAAAAATTGCCGAGCAGTTAGAACAAGAATTAGATGAAGAGAAACTATCGTCGCTCATCAAATCCATGGGAGAAAAATAATGTCAGCAATTTATGATGCTTTAGAAAAGGCAACTCTCACGTCAGATGGAGCAATGGGAACTATGTTGCAGGCACGTGGATTAACCGACGGTGGAGCACCGGAACTGTGGAATGTAGAAAAACCCGAAGAAATCGAAGCCGTACTTGAGGCATATGCCGCAGCCGGTGCAAACTTCATTACTACTAATACTTTTGGGGGAACCGCAGGTCGATTGGCAATGCATGGAGTTGAAGATCGACTTGAAGAACTAAATAAAGCTGGCGCACAAATTGCACGTAAAGTTGCCGATCGCCATCCAAACTGTTTTGTAATGGGAGACATCGGTCCATCTGGAGATTTGATGGAACCGATGGGAACGCTAACTCTTGAAAGTGGTAAAGCGTTATTTTCCGCACAGATTCGCGCGCTTGTTGCCGGCGGTGTTGATGCAATCCTGATTGAAACTATGTCAGATTTGAGTGAAGTCGAAGCTGCTGTTTTAGCTGCTAACGAATGCGCGCCAGGCTTGCCAATAATTGCTACATTAAGTTTTGACACAAACCTACGAACAATGATGGGCGTTAAGCCAGCAATGGCCGTTCAACAATTATCCGCCCTTGGCGTGCGAATTATCGGTGCCAACTGTGGTCGGGGAACTGATGAAATGTCTCAGATAGCTAAAGAACTTGTTGATGCCAGACCTGAGGGTGTATTTATTATTACCCAATCAAATGCAGGACTACCGAAGTTGCAAGGTGATGAATTTATCTACGATGGCACACCCGAAGAAATGGCGCGCTATGCAAAAGAAATGAAAGATCTCGGTGTAAATATAGTTGGCTCGTGCTGCGGATCATCTCCTGCGCACACTGAAGCCATCGCCGGTGCAATCGCTTAAATGAAGACAGAGGGGCTCTAAAACTATGAACTTTAATAAAGTCATTCTCTATTACGGCTTTGCACCCATTGCCGACCCCGAAGCAGTAAAACTGTGGCAAAAGACATTATGTGAATCTCTCAATATCAAAGGTCGCATTCTGATTTCACCACATGGCATCAATGGCACTTTGGGTGGACACATGGATGATGTGAAGAAATACATTAAGGCAACGCGCCAATATCCAGGTTTCAAGAAGATTGATTTCAAATGGTCTGAAGGAACTGGAAATGATTTTCCTAAGTTAAAAATTAAGGTTAAAAGCGAATTAGTGGCTTTTGGAAACCCTGGTGAAATCAAGGTCGATGAAAATGGTGTCATAGGGGGCGGAATTCATTTGCGCCCAGAAGAAGTCAACAAGCTGGTTAAAGAACGTGGCGATGACGTTTTCTTCTTTGATGGAAGAAATGCATTTGAAGCCAAGATTGGTAAGTTTAAAGATGCTGTGGTTCCAGATGTCACTACCTCACATGACTTTGTCAAAGAAATTGAGAGCGGTAAATACGATCATATGAAGGATAAGCCAGTAGTTACTTACTGCACTGGTGGAATCCGTTGTGAAATTCTTTCAGTGGTAATGAAGAATCGTGGTTTCAAAGAGGTCTATCAAATCAAGGGTGGCATCGTCAGATATGGAAATGCCTTTGGAGATGACGGACTATGGGAAGGCTCTCTTTACACTTTCGATGATCGCTTAACTATTGATTTTAGTGATCACACAAAACTTATAGGAAAGTGCGCGCATTGCGATGGCCCGACTAAAGAATTTAGAAACTGTCAAAAACCAGAGTGTCACCAACTAGTACTGCTCTGTGACCCCTGCTATGACAAGCATTTAGAAATGCCATGCAAACATGACCGAGAGATTAAACGTAACCGCGATTTAGTTGGTTAAGCCTTTATTTCTCCCGATCCACGTTGTGTGAAAATAGTTTCAATTTCATGTAATTCTGCTGGGGTCTTCTTTCCTGCCAATCGAGCAAATAGGAGTTCGGCAGCAACGTGGGCCATCTTTGAAATGTCCTGTGTAACTAATGTAATACCCGGGTTCACGAGATCGGCAAAATCTAAATCATCAAAACCAACAAGTGCAATCGTTTTTTCGAGTTTAGCTTGCCGAAGGGCTCTTAAAACCTCTACCGTCACAAAGTTCTGACTTGAAAATATCGCAGTTGGCCGATCCTTTAAAGCAAATAACTCTGAAGTAAACTTTTGTATCTCTTCTTTATTCTCCACACCATGATGGATGTAGCGGTTATCAATTTTTATGCCAGCGGCTTTCAGCGCCTCTTGATATCCACCGAATCGTTGTTCGGCGGTATAAATCTCTTGGTTATCGCCTAAATATGCAATTCGCTTGTGACCGAAGTTAATAAGGTGCTCTGTTGCCTGACGGGCACTTTTCTTATTGGTTGCCACAACAGTATCGGCAATAAAATTATTTGGCGGTCGATCAATAAACACAAAAGGCATTCCACTCTTGCGCTCTGTCTTTAAATAGCCGTGATCGATGGTTGTCGGGACGATGATTAAGCCATCCACGCGTCGAGCGATAAAAGTTGCAATTAGTTCGACTTCTCGCTCTGGTTGCTCGTCCATACTTCCGGCAATTACATCGATCCCCTGCACTCTTGCTAGGTTTTCGAAAGCTCGATAGAGCGCTGAAGAAAAGGGGTTTGCAATATCTTTGAGCAAAATTCCGATGGTGTTGGTTCGACCGTTAACTCTTCGAAGGCTTCCAGCTGTGGCATTTGGGCGATAGTTCAACTTCTTAATTGCAGATTCAACTCTTTTTACCAAAATTGGATCAACAGTTGATACGCCATTTATTACCCGAGAAACGGTTTTAATACTGGTATCAGATAGCGCCGCTACCTCACGGATTGTGGGGCGTGCGCGACTTGATGTGCTTTTCATTAGGAATTACTGTACTTGGTTGAGTCCTGTAATTGTTCCAAGTAATTTCTCCGCGTCGAACTCAGATGTAGGCGCATTGGCAACTATTTTTCCAAGACGGAGCACAACGATTCGATCTGTTACTTGAAGAACGTGTGGCAATGTATGCGAAATGAATACAACACCAAGGCCCTTAGCACGTGCAGCCTTCATAACTTCTAAAACTTCGCCAGCTTGACGCGCTCCAAGGTGATTCGTTGGCTCGTCCAAGATAATTACTTTCGAAGCCCAAGAAACTGCGCGACCAATTGCCACCGCTTGTCTTTGACCACCGGAGAGTTGGGAGACGGATCTATTTGAAGCAGGTACTGCAATTCCTACACGGTCCAAATCTTCGTGAGCCTCTTTATTCATTGCTTTGTTGTCCAAGAAACCTAATTTGCCCAATGGACCACTTAGGTATTTCTCGCGGCCCAAAAATACATTTGCGCTCACTGTTAAGTGTGGTGCTAATCCCGAATCTTGGTACAAAGTTTCAACACCGGCTTCAATTGCATCACGTGGTGAATCCCAAGTTACTTCTGCGCCATCCAGAAATATAGATCCAGATGTTGGTTTATGCGCTCCTGATAAACATTTTACGAGAGTTGATTTTCCTGCACCGTTGTCGCCAACAAGTCCAACAATCTCGCCGGCGTGAATCTGAAAATCTGCACCGTCTAGCGCGACTACAGAACCATATTTTTTTGAAATATTGCGAACTTCATAGAGTGGTGCGCTCATTTTTTAGCTCCTCTCGAATCCCCTTTTGTCCCCTGAAGCAGAACCGCTGCCGCAATCAAAATTGCAACAACTACTTGTTTCCAGTCTGGAGCAACTCCGATAATAATTAAACCGCTAGTCGTAGTTGTAAGAATCAAAGCCCCAAGAACTGTGCCGGAAATTCTTCCTACTCCCCCTGAAAGGGCTGCGCCACCAATTACCACTGCAGCAATTGCATCAAGTTCACCACCATAACCCGAGGTTGGTGCACCGGATCCAAGTCGACAGTAGTAATACATTCCTGCAAGTCCAGAAAGAAAACCAGAGAGTGCGTAAACCTTTAAGTAGTGACGATTAACGTTAATACCGGCGCTTCTAGCAGCAAATTCATTTGAGCCAATTGCATAGGTATATCTTCCAAATCGCGCACGATGAAGAAAAAGGCCGCAGATGATGACAATTACTACAACAATTAATCCGGGAGTTGAGAACGGACCAAACCACGGAACACTCAAAGTGATTGCTTTTTCTGGGCCACCAGCAACTGGTGCGCCACCTGAATAGATAATTGCTAATCCAGCGCTTGCACCCATTGTGACAAGTGTTGCAATGAAGGGGACTATTTTCGCTTTAGTAATTAGAAAACCATTTACTAGGCCGATGATTATGCCAACGGCTGCAGCTACGAGGGTTCCGATGGCGATTGCAAACCATTGGTTCTTTCCGGATTCGATCATGTGCTGCATCTGGAAAGCGGCGACAACACCAGATAGACCAACAGTTGAGCCTACGGATAAGTCGATTCCGCCAGAGATAATTACAAAACTCTGGCCAACCGCCATAAGTACAACTGGTGCCCAATCCAGCAAGATGTTTCCAAAGACTGCAGTGCTGAAAAAGATTGAGTTAAAAGCTGAGAAGAAAGCAACCATGCCAAACCAAACAAGTAGCAGTAGGAACTGTTGATTACCTGCAAACTTTTTAATTATGCTTGTGTTTTCTACTGTGCTCAACTCATTTTCTCCCTTATAAGTATTGAATCAGCGCCCCCAATTATGGGGGCGCTGACCCGTTTAATACTAGAACTGCGCTTGTGCAGTTCTTTTAGTCTGTGAAATTACTTCTGTACGTATGTGTACTTAGCAAGATCAGCAGCAGTTGAAGACTTAGAAAGAACGACGTTAGGAATAACAACGTTCTTCTTGATGCCTGACTTTGACTTTGTGTTCAAGTACTTAACTGCGTACTCGATAGCAAGCTTTGCCTCAGCAGCTGGATCCTGTGCAACAAGAGCAGTGAAAACACCCTTGCCGATTAGGTCAACGTTTGCCTTATAAGCGTCATAACCAATAAGAGCAACCTTGCCAGTTAGTCCCTTAGCTTGAAGAGCTGCTGCTGCACCTGCAGCATTAGTTCCATCGATTGCAAAAATTCCTGCTAGATCTGGATACTTTGTCAACCAGTTTGAAACGTTTGTGTTTGCCTTTGCTGGCTGAGACTGTGAATAAGCCTTATCAACAATTTTGATTCCTGGGTAGTTGCGCAAAATGCGCTTTGAGAAACCATCAAGACGTGCAACGTTTGTTGTTGCAGTTGCTGATGTTAGACCAACAACAACCTTGTACTTCTTACCCTTTTTCCAACCAATTGCTTTAGCAAGAGCATCTGCTGCCTTAGCTCCACCGTCAGCGTTATCGCCAGTGATGAAAGAAAGAACATCTTTTAGATCGCCAACGTGAGTGTCAACGTTGATAACAGGAATACCAGCAGCCTTGGCTTTAGCAACTGATGGTTGCAATGCTGTTGGATCTGTTGGAATTAATACAAGTGCATCTGGCTTTAGGGCAAGAACTTGATCAACAACTGGAATCTGTGTTGCTGGTGAGTATTCTGATGGATCTCCCTGCCAAATAAGTTCAACGTTATTTGCTGCAGCTGCAGCCACTGCGCCGACCTTCATTGCCTGGAAAAATGGATCAGATTCTGCACCCATAACGAATGCGATTTTCTTCTTAGCTGCGGCCTGTGCTGGTGCAACAACTGTTCCTGTAAGCAATGCGCCTACAACACCTGCAGCAATTACGCTGACAGATAGCTTCTTTAATGAACCCATTGAAGGTTACCTTTCGTTAGTTGAGATAGTAAACGGTGGACATACTTTGCCCCCCGTTTTGCAACATGAGACAACGTTGTCCCGAACCTTACATCCGTGCTAGCGTGCGCGGTCAAGATGGATTGCGCTCATAGTTCATAACGATTTCGTAACTTATGGATAGCGTCGCAAGCCTGGCATTGAGATCTGATCTAGAGGAAAGGTATACCGATGAGTAGCACAACATGGAAACTGGAAGTCCTTACCCGTTGGGCTGAACTAAAAGTTGATGAATACTGTGAAAAATTAGGCATCGACTTCGCGGCTAACTTCCTTGAGCCACTTACTAATTGCGAAGCTATCGAATCACCATTTAAGAATCTCCAATTTTCTTGGCTGAAAAATTCAGTAATCGAACACGGAGTCTTACATCTACATCCGATTCAAACACCAACTTCTGAAGTGACTTGGGAAGAATGGTTCATTCATACAGATGGTTTACATCACCACGTACTTCGAAATTACACGTTTGATATAGCTACGGACTCATGGCTAGGCGAAGATGAGGACCACCCGGCGCAAGTTTGCAATATCCAGTGGTACTTGACTAATGACACTGACATGAGACCTACAGCTTTGCGATAATTTTGAATTAATTAGCGACGGCTTTAGTTTGCTTCCAATGGTATTTATACAGTGGAAGTGCCACTGCGATGAGAGAAAGTGAACTCAAAAGATTCTTAAAAGCCCGACGTTGGCTGTCGTTTTCAGTCTGCTTGCGAAGTGCATCTAAAGCGGCTGCAGTCTTGTCGGGATATGCCGCGCTATCAAAGTAACCCGGATCCGGGAAAACAATATCCAAAACACCATTGATTACCGCAACAACTGAGAACAGACAAACCATAAGTGTTATCAAGCAAATCGCATACAAGTACAGCGATTTCCAATCAAGACCTTGATGTACTGGGGCTGTCGCTGGTACTGCGCGCTTTTTTACTGCTGCTTTCTTCGTGGTTGCCATGTGCATAATCATCTCACCATTACTATTAATCCATGATTATTCAGGCCCGTGCGGCTGTGGTTTCATCCAAATTAGTTGGCGATACTTGGCTGGAAATCTCGGGAAATATGATCGCAGAGGTAAATGCAGGGGTTCATCCCTCCCCTGATCAAATAATCGATGGAGTTCTAATTCCAGGTTTTATAGATATTCACTGCCACGGCGGTGGTGGCAAATACTTCTCAGCCGCTACTGCTGGAGAGATTCATTCGGTAATTGAAACGCATCGCGGCCACGGCACGACTTCGATAATTGCTTCATTGGTCAGTGAGCCAATTGAGACAATCAAAGAACAAATCATTGGCCTAAAGAGTTTTTATCACAACCAACAAATTGCAGGAATTCACTTAGAAGGCCCCTACTTATCTCATGCCAAGTGTGGTGCGCATGATCCCTCTTTATTGTTAAATCCTGATTTAAATGAAATCAAAGAGCTCATCGAGTTCGCAGATGGTGCGATTAAAATGATCACAATTGCACCCGAACTTGCAGGTGCAACTGATGCCATTAAATATTTATCAGCTGCGGGAGTCCAAGTTGCAATTGGACATACCGCAGGTGGTTTCGCAGATGCCGCTAACGCTACAAATGCAGGTGCAGGTCTGGTTACACACTTTATGAATGCTATGGACAAATCTTTGGGCGAGGGTTCCTTTGCATCATTTGTCCTAGCTGATGAACGCCTATCTGTTGAATTAATTCTTGACGGGCACCATGTGCCTTTCGCGCTTGCCCGTGAAATTTATACGGCCCTTGGTCCGCGCACGATATTTGTCACCGATGCTATGGCTGCCGCCGGTTCAGTTGATGGCGATTACACAATCGGCAAACTTGCCGTACAGGTTAGCCAGGCAGTTGCACGACTGACATCTAACAATGCACTTGCTGGAAGCACATTGACCATGGATACAGTCTTTATCAATGCAGTAAATGAATTGGGCTTATCGGTTGAACAAGCCGTTCAAGCAACTTCAACACGTGCAGCCGCGAAACTAAAGCTTACAGATCGTGGACACATTGCAGTTGGTATGCGCGCTGACCTTTTAAGCTATAACGCAGCAGAAAGTAGCATCACTCTAATTAGTGAGTAAGCGTAACTTTCGATAATCCTTCAGGTGCATCTGGATCAAAACCCGATGCAACCGCAAACTCCAAGGCAAATCGCTGCAAGACAATGGCATCGACAAGAGTAGAAATAATCTCATCATCACAATTAGATCCCGCTAAAACAATGTCATTACCAATTGGTGTTCCGCCATTGCCAATCCAGAAAATTCGAGAAGATGTTTTCCGAATTTTGCTTGTGGCCTCAACAATTGATTCATTAGGCAAATGCAATGGAGCGACTATAAAAACCTGTGTTTCAGAGGTAAGGGCAGATATTGGCCCGTGCAGATAATCGGCAGTTGATAGACCCTGTACTGAAATCTTGCAGGTCTCTTGAATTTTTAGAGCCGCTTCGCGCGCATTTGGATAGGCAAATCCCCGTCCCAAAATGACAATTTCATTATCGCGAGAAGTATTTATAACCGCCTGGGTTACCAAATTTGGGTTATCGCAAATTCTTTGCGCTTCAGAAATAATTTGATCGCTATTAACAACCTTTCCAGTCCACGTGCACACAAGTAAATATGAAACGAGCAGTTGGGCGTTGTATGACTTTGTTGCAGCAACTGCTAGTTCAGGGCCAGCTTGCAAGGAGAAATGGTTGTGAGCAATAGTTGCTAAAGGTGATGAATCATCATTTGTCATTGCAATGACATATGCACTGGCATCACGGGCTGCAGTTGCGAAATGAACTAGATCAGGAGACTGCCCACTCTGACTAATTGCAACTACTAAAGTATTTTTATACTGTAATTCTGAGTTATAAACTGTGACCGAGGAAGGCGATGTCAGCCCAACGGGTAGACCAATTTGCGTCTCTATTAAATATTTCAAATAGTGTGCGGCATTATCAGATGTGCCTCTTGCCAGAATTAGGACTGAATGAATGTTCTGATCCACTAGTAGATTTTTGATCGAATCAAAGGCCTCGCGATTATCAAGAATTTCTGCGAATACCTTTGGAGTCTCTGCGATTTCCGAAGACATTACTGAACCTAGTTGCTTCATGTGCTTATCTTCCCACATCAATTCCACTACCCTTAAACCTATGAATCTCGCCGTCGATTTAGGGCAATCCGGCAGTCGTCTTCGAATCGGCGATCATTCAATTAACTCCGTTCGTGGAAAACTGGCGGGCGAACATCCACTGCCGGCTTTACGCGTATTTTTTGAAAAGATAGAGCGGCTCCAAGCAGATGTCGTTTCTCTTTCCTGTACAGGATTTGGCGGAGTTGTCACTGATCCCGTTCCTTTTCTCCAACTGTGTAATGAATTTTTTGGCGCAAAGAAAGTTGCTGTAATTGACGATGGTCTTGCTGGTTTCGTAGGTGCACTTTCTGGCAGTGATGGCGTCGTGCTTTCTATCGGGGGCGGAGTTGTTAGCGTTGGCGGTCTTGGCTCAACTTTTGCGCACAGGGATGGCTTGGGTAGCACCTTTGGTGATGAAGGTGGCGGCTACTGGCTCGGCAAGTTAGGAATTACAAAAGCTTTAGGAATTCGTCAAGGACGCGGCGCCGATCAGATACTTTTA
>CAIQRN010000070.1 GCA_903874255.1 uncultured Actinomycetes bacterium | reverse complement strand
GCCAACGGGTAACTTTGATACATGGCTAATGCACTCAAGCGCGTCGCAAATTATTTAGGTTTGATGGACGACCCAGAATTTGATACACCTACTAACGTTCCGGCAGTTCCTTCGCCAGGCGAGGTACGGGTTAAGACTCGTCCAACTCAGTATGTATCCTCAGTGATTACTTCAACAGCGGCAGAATTAGCCCCGCAGTTAGATCTACCAGTGCTTGATCGAATCGTAACTTTGCATCCTCGTTTTTATAACGAAGCCCGAGCAATTGGTGAGCAGTATCGCAAAGGCAATCCAGTCATTATGAATTTGAGCGAGATGGATGATTCAGAAACTAAGCGACTAGTTGATTTCGCTAGCGGTTTAGTTTTTGGTTTGCATGGAACAATTGAAAGAGTTACAAGTAAAGTCTTTCTTTTATCGCCAGCAAATGTCTCTATTGATACCGCAGACAAATCAGCTGCGGCAGAAGCAAGCTTCTTTAATCAGAGCTGACGCAATTGCGCATAGGTTTAATTCTCTTTCAAGTTTTACAGCTTTTTCTGTACGCACTACTTGCGCGTTTAATTCTTGATTACATACGCATGTTTTCCCGTAATTGGCGGCCAACGGGCTTTATCGCCGCTCTTGTAGAAATTATTTACTCAATTACAGATAAACCTATGCGATTTGTTGCACGCTACATTCCGCCACTTCGCTTAGGTGGAGTAAGCCTGGATTTAAGTTTCATCGTTCTCTTTTTCGGAATCCGATTACTTCAAAATCTTCTTATTCAGCTTTAGAAAGTTTGATAGTTAAACCAAGTTCTCCTTCTTCAATGGCAAGCGTCAAGTCGCAACTCATTCCCAATGCCAGAACTTCGGCCTTGATATGAACTTCATCGGATGTGATTGCCTCGGCGATATCTGAAGTTGCATTCCAAGAAATAATTATTCGATCAGATATCTCAAAGCCATCGCTCTTTCGACGTTCCTGTATGAATCGAATAACTTCACGGACAAGGCCAGCTCTAATCAAGGCCGGAGTCATCTCTAGATCAAGGGCCACGCTCTCACCCTCATGGGATGCAACCATCCATCCAGATTTTGGAACCTCAGTTACAACCAGATCCTCAAGGTTGATTTCCCACGTTTGGAGCATTGTTGTACCAGTTGTCCGCAACACCTTTACCAATTGCGTTGCATCACTGGCTGAAATTGCTTTAGCTATCTCTTGTACTGCGCCACCAAATTTTGCTCCAAGAGATTTGAAGTTAGCTTTGACCGATATATCTACCAAGTCGCCTTCGGCATCGGCAATATCTTGTAAGTCGATGACATTTAATTCATCAGCAATTTGCTCGCGCATTTCTGCCGGCAAAGATGCCCAACCACTGGCTGCAATTAATGCTCGGCCAAGAGGTTGGCGGATCTTTATTCCGGATTCTGCACGTGATGCTCTTCCAAGTTCAACGATACGCCGCGTCAATGCGACCTGTTTGCTCAACTCTAAGTTGATTGCCTGCGGGTCAGAAGTTGGAAAATCCGAAAGATGAACCGAGGCAACGGCGCTTGCATCTGCAGGAATTACCAACTCTTGCCAGACCTGCTCTGTAATGAAAGGAACCATCGGAGATAGCAGCTGAGTCAAAGTTACTAGACACTCATGAAGTGTTGCATGTGCACTTGGATCGCCATCCCAGAACCTGCGACGAGAACGACGCACATACCAATTTGAAAGGTCATCAATAAATTTGGCAAGTGCTCGACCAGCAACTTGAGAATCAAATCCCGTCAAAGCGCCATCGACTTCTTCTATGAGGACATTTAGTTCAGAGATAATCCATCGATCCATCAATGGACGATCGGCGAGTTTTGTGCTTTTACTCAAATCAAAATCTGACGCATGCGCATATAACGCGTGGAAGGAAACGGTATTCCAGTAAGTAAGAAGTGTTTTACGAACGACTTCATTAATTGCTTCATGACCTACTCGTCGCGCCGCCCATGGCGAACCAGCTGCCAGCATGTACCAACGGACAGCATCTGCGCCATGTTGATCCATTAGCGCCATTGGTTCAAGAACATTTCCAAGGTGCTTACTCATTTTTCGACCATCTTTATCAAGAATATGGCCAAGGCACAAAACGGTTTTATAAGAAGATTTATCGAAAACTAATGTGCCGATAGTCATTAATGTGTAGAACCAGCCACGAGTTTGATCGATAGCTTCACAAATAAAATCGGCAGGGTACGACTCTTTGAATTTCTCTACAGAGCCTTCTTTGTGCGGATATCCCCATTGCGCAAAAGGCATTGCACCAGAGTCGTACCAGCAGTCGATTACTTCGGGCACTCGAACCATGGTGGCTTCACACTCTGAACAAGTGAATGTGATGTCATCAACAAATGGCCGGTGTGGATCTAGTTTAGAAAGTTCTTGACCTGACAATGCACCAAGTTCTGCCAAAGAATCAACACAAATTTCATGTTTGTTTTCACATCGCCAAATTGGCAGAGGGGTTCCCCAGAAACGATTACGCGAAAGCGCCCAGTCAATATTGTTGTTAAGCCAATCCCCGTAGCGTCCCTCTTTGATTGTCTCTGGGTGCCAATCTGTTGCGGCATTTTCACGAAGCAATGCATCTTTTATTGAAGTAGTACGGATGTACCAAGATGGTTGCGCGTAATACATCAATGGTGTGTGACATCTCCAGCAATGTGGGTATGTGTGCTCGTATGGTTGGTGCTTATATAAAGCCCCTCGAACTTTGAGTTCTTTGACCAAGGTTTTGTCCGCCTCTTTGAAGAACATCCCACCCACGACATCGATGTCAGGTAAGAAATGCCCATCTGGTGCGATCGGATTTACAACAGGTAATCCATATGAACGGCACACTTGTAAGTCATCGGCACCAAACGCAGGTGCTTGGTGAACTAATCCAGTTCCATCTTCAGTTGTTACATAGGTTGCAAGAACAACAAAGTGCGAGTCAGGGATCTCGACAAAATCAAAAGGACGCTTATAGGTAGTTCGCTCTAAATCTTTTCCGAGCATCTTCTTCAAAATTTTCTTCTCGCCTTTTACGCTCTCGAGCAGGGCCTCGGCAACCACGAGAACTTCTGAACTTTCATCAATAGTTACTTCAACTGCAACATATTCAACTTCAGGGTGAACTGCGATTGCAGTATTTGAAACCAAAGTCCATGGTGTTGTCGTCCAAACAAGTAGGCTTGCATTGAGTGCAACTAAATCGCCAGAAGTGATTGGAAAGCGAACATAAACTGATGGGTCGACAACAGTTTCATATCCTTGTGCAAGCTCATGATCAGAGAGTCCAGTTCCGCACCGTGGACAATATGGAGCAACGCGGTGATCTTGAACAAGTAATCCCTTTTTCCAAATTTCTTTTAATGACCACCAAACACTTTCAACATATTCTGGTGACATAGTCCAATACGCCTGATCAAAATCGACCCAAAATCCCATACGGTCTGTCATATCTGTAAATGCGCTTACATGGCGCTGTACAGATTCACGGCACTTGTCATTGAACGCTGCAATGCCATATTTTTCAATGTCACCTTTACCTGCAAAACCTAATTCTTTTTCAACAGCGATTTCAACTGGCAGACCATGACAATCCCAACCAGCTTTACGGATTACATGCTTGCCTTTCATTGTATGAAAGCGCGGAAAGACATCCTTAAATACACGGGCTTCAATGTGGTGAGTGCCAGGCATTCCATTTGCAGTGGGAGGGCCCTCATAAAACATCCAGGCAGGTGCACCTTCACGGGCATTTACGGTTTTTTCAAAGATCGCGTTATCTCGCCAAAATTTTAAGATTTCATGTTCAACGGCAGGCAAATCAACTGCTGCAGCAATGGCGCGAAACGACATAAAAAATCCCCCATGAGTTTGTAAGTAACTCTGGAGGGACGAGATCTACTGGTGCAAATCTCGCGGTACCACCCGCCTTGCGTGAAATCACGCCACTTTTATTCCTGTCCGCTGCTGGTTCTAGATGGGCTGAACCCATTTCTTCCAACAAGCTCGTGAGGTGATAGCCCCGTCAACGCTCATGTGCGGTAGGAGACTAATCATAACGGGTTTGCGGGGGTATTTATCGACGTGGCGAATTGGTAACCGATGCCTTAGGGGAATAAGGTTCGCGACATGCCTAAGAAGCCAATCAAGAAAGTAGCAGCCAAAAAAGCTGCAAAGAAGGCTCCTGCGAAAAAACCAGTAGCTAAAAAAGCGGTTAAGAAGGCTCCTGTAAAGAAGGCTGCAGTGAAAAAAGCCGCACCTGTAAAAAAGGCAGCGGTAAAAACTATTCCAGTCAAGAAAGCCCCAGGCAAACCTTTCCCATCCAAAACCACTTTGACGGTAGATGAAAAATCTCAAACTGTTTC
>CAIQRN010000069.1 GCA_903874255.1 uncultured Actinomycetes bacterium | reverse complement strand
TTTGCCTTTGCTGAGGCAGCAGCATTTGTGGGATTTGTCCTACCTGGCGAAACATCGCTTTTAATCGGTGGGGTTCTTGCTCATTCCCATGTCTGGTCTTTTTGGCTTTTCTTAATATGTGCAATTGTTGGTGCTATTGCAGGAGATTCGGTGGGATATGAAGTGGGTAAGCACTTTGGGCCGCGGATAAAGACAACTCAGTTTGGAAAATTTGTTGGTGCAAAACGATGGCGATTGGCCGAACATATCTTTGCCAAGTATCACGGCGGGGCAATATTTTTTGGTCGTGCTCAAGCATTACTTCGTGCGCTGGTTCCAGCACTTGCGGGAATGCACCAAGTTCCATATCGCACATTCCTTAAATGGAACGCAGCAGGGGGAATTGTCTTCAGCACAGTAGTGGTCACATTGGGATACCAGTTCGCAAGTTCATTAAATACATTAGAAAAATACCTTAAGTACTGGGCGTTTTTTTTCTTAGCGGTAGTTGTAACACTTGTATTAATCTTGAAAAATAAGCTTGAAAAGATGATTGAGGAATAATTACTTCTTCGTTACTTCAATCTGTTCGCCATAAGCTGTACTTGCAATAGCTTCACGCCTTGCTCGGTAATGAGAAGACGCACCACTTATTAGATGCTCAAATCTAGCGCCAGATTTTAATAAACCCCGGAGTTCTTCTACATCGGAAGTATCGCTAAAGATTGGCGGGTCAAGTTTTACAACCTCAACAACTATGTGTGGGTGTAGGAATCGATAAACCAAGGCAAGGCGCCGCAATCCCATATTTGCCACATGGCGCAGACCGCGATTGATGTGGTCTTGAGCCATTAGTCGATTGAAAGTTAACGTCTTTGCACGTGCTGGTGTTTGCTGGGTAGCAAGTGCATACAAGATATCGGCGATCTCTTGTCCCCCATTGGTATTAGGAAGCTCAGCGCACTTGGCCGATAGGCGCGCACGAACTTCCGGATCCTGTAACTGTTTTACCGTCTTTGTAATATCTGCTAAATCTGCTTGATCTGCGCGCAATGCATAGCCAAAATCATTACACCAACGTGCGCGAGCCTCTTGATCATCTGTTCCACGGATATTTGAAACAAAGACTGTTGGAACCTGTGCGGGCAAGAGTTCGTGCACACCGTTATAACCAGTTGCACAAATACCAGCATCAAATGCATGTAACACCTTGGCCAGTGGAAAATAGCGCGCAACTTTTATATCTAGACCCTCTGGAGCTAATGAGTTGCCATCTTTATCAATCGGCGCTTTAGTCAGGATTACCTGTAAATCTTTCCATCCTAATAATCCCTCAAGCGCTGCCGTCATCTTGTGGTTAACATCGCTATCACCGGTTCCAAGTTGCACTAAGGCAACTGGACGGTTGAGATCTAAGCCAAGTGCTTTGCGTGCATCTTCGCGTGAAAGTGCATCTTCTTTTCTAAACAAAGACACTGGCGCTGTTAGTACCGAGTCTTTTCGCTTTGATGTTGGACCAAAGTCATATGCCCGTGCAATATCACCTGGTTCAACGATGGCATCCATCATCTTTGCCTGCAAACCTAAGACAAAACGCTGTGGCTTCTTTTGCCACAATCCGCGACGCACCCACACAAGCTTTAATTTTGGATTGGCATTTCGTGTGGCAATTACACCTGGATAAGGAACCACGCCATCAAAAGACAAAACCTTTGCATCAGTCTCTTCGACCAAAGCTAGCAAGCGGTCACGCAGGTATGTGTCCCATTTTTCACGAGACATCCATAGGCGATCTCGACCGGGAATATATTCGCAACGAATTCCCGTGAACGATGGAATCTCTGCGATCCCACCGGCCATCGATACGATTATTGGATTTGCCACCGGCTTTAATGCAAGC
>CAIQRN010000068.1 GCA_903874255.1 uncultured Actinomycetes bacterium | reverse complement strand
TGCAGATAAGTTCACTTTTGGCCTCTGGACCGTTGGCTGGCAGGCACGTGATCCCTTTGGAGATTCAACACGTGCGGCGCTAGATCCAGTCCGTACCGTCAATGAGTTGGCGGCACGTGGTGCATATGGTGTGACTTTTCACGATGACGATTTAATTCCATTTGGAAGCGATGAAGGCGCTCGCCGAGGACATATAGACCGGTTTAAAAAAGCGCTCGCAGAAACCGGTATGAAAGTACCAATGGCGACTACAAATCTTTTCACACATCCAGTTTTTAAGGATGGTGCATTTACTTCAAACGATAAAGACATTCGCCGATATGCAATTGCCAAAGTTATGAAAAATATTGAACTCGCTGTTGAACTAGGTGCAAAAACTTATGTGTGCTGGGGCGGACGCGAAGGTGCCGAATCAGATGGTGCTAAGGATGCCTATGTTGCTTTAGATCGTTTCCGGGAAGCGTTTAACACGTTGGGTGAATTCGTAACTGATAACGGTTTTGACATTAAATTTGCGATCGAACCAAAACCAAACGAGCCACGTGGTGATATTTTCTTGCCGACTATCGGTCATGCGCTTGCATTTATTTATACATTAGACCGTCCCGAATTAGTTGGATTAAATCCAGAGGTCGGTCACGAACAAATGGCGGGGCTCAATTTTGTTCATGGAATCGCACAAGCTTTATGGCAAAAGAAGTTATTCCATATCGACCTCAACGGTCAGCACGGTCCAAAGTTTGATCAGGACTTAGTTTTTGGTCATGGAGATCTGAAGTCAGCCTTCTTCTTAGTTGATCTACTTGAGCGGTATAAGTACGACGGACCAAAACATTTCGATTACAAACCAGCACGCACCGAAGACGACAAAGGCGTTTGGGAATCAGCATCTGCAAACATGCGTACTTATCTTGCGCTCAAAGAGCGAGCAGCGGCATTCCGCGCAGATTCAAGGGTTATTGATGCGATGAAGGCATCAAATATTCCAGGTCTGAACGAATCAACTCTTGCTGCTGGTGAAACATGGAGAGATCTTGCTAAAGATTCCTTCGATGTAGAAGCCGCAGGCGCGCGCGGATATGGCTATGAGCTAGTTGATCAACTAGCTCTCGAACATTTAATGGGAGTTAAAGCCTAAAAAGCTTTAATTAACTGATGCGCCTCTACGTGAGATTGCATCAACGCCAGCTGAAATCAGCAAAACAAGTCCGGTAACTATGAACTTGATGCCTGCTGCATAACCCAGCAAGCCCATGCCGTTATCAATGACAGCAACTACAAGGCCACCAAGAATCGCATCACGCATCTTGCCTTTGCCACCAAAGAGTGAAGTTCCACCGATTACTGCAGCTCCAACTGCATAAAGCAGCGTTGAACTACCACCTGTTGTTGGAGAAACTGAGTTTTGGCGTGAAGCAAAAATCATTCCAGCGATAGCTGCAAGACCAGAACAGATCATGAAAGCTGCGATGCGCACTCGCTTCACATTGATACCGGCACGTCGTGCCGCTTCTGCATTTCCACCGACTGCATAAATGTGGCGACCAAAAGCGGTGCGGCCAAGAACGAAAGTTCCGACGACAAGAAGGAGAAGAATCACTGGAACAACATAAGGAATGCCCTTAAGACTGACGATATCGGGATTGTTGCTTCGCTCAAGGGTTAATGCAAATACTGCCAATCCCGTGATTACAAGCAATCCGACCGTTTTGATAACCCATAATTTGATGAGTTCGGATTTCAACCCTGCTTTGCGGCGAGAATTAATTGAACTCAAACCCGTCAAAACATATATAGCTGAAACCGCAATATAGAAGACCCAAGAAAATAGCGGAGAAAGATTTGAGTTTTCAACGGCCAAGATAGTTTTATCTTCAACGCGAATTGTTCCGCCTTCACCAGCAAGCAGCAGAAGAATTCCTTGGAAAGCAAGAAATGCCGCAAGGGTTACAACGAATGATGGGATTCCAAGTCGAGCAACAAGAGTTCCAAGACCAAAACCTAGACCCACTCCAACGATGATTGAAACGATGAGAGCTGCATACCAAGGAACTTGATGATTCGTAATAAGAATTACCAATACTGCTCCAGTAACACCTGCAGTAAAACCAGCCGATAAATCAATTTCTCCAAGGAGTAAAACAAAGACCAAACCCATTGCTATGACAATAACAGCTGCTGCTTGAGTAAGTAGATTTGCGAAGTTGCCAGACGTTAAGAAGACACTAGACATCGATCCAAAAACAATACAGAGAACTACTAGGCCAAGAACGGCAGGAAGTGAACCGATGTCGCCAGCTTTAACACGTGCCCAATAATCTGAGGCGGCGCCTTTTATTGTGGCATTTTCTTGTTCGACTAATGCGCTCATAGCGTTACTCCTTTATTTGCAGCTGGTGCTTCTACTCCCGCTGATTTTCCGGTCGTAATTAATTCAATGACTTGGCGCGGGATAACTTCATTTTTATCTACCTGAGCCGCCATATTACCTAGATAAAGTGCGGCAATATTGTCTGCAACTTCAAAGACATCGTTGAGGTTATGGCTGATTAATACCACGGCCAAACCATTGTCAGCCAAGCGACGAACTAAATTTAGAACTTGCTCGGTTTGTGCAACACCTAGGGCTGCAGTTGGTTCATCTAAAATTACAACTTTGCTGTTCCACAGAACTGCGCGGGCAATTGCAACAGTTTGGCGTTGTCCACCTGAGAGAGATGAAACTGTTTGACGAATAGATTTAACGGTTCGAACACTTAAGCCATCAAGGGTTTTTCGGGCGAGTGCTTCCATAGAAGTCTCATTTAATACAGGCCCGCGCTTTTGTTCACGGCCTAAAAACATATTATGAACGATGTCCAAGTTGTCGCAAAGGGCTAAATCTTGATACACGATTTCAATTCCAAGGGCAGTGGCATCACGTGGGCCATTGATATCGACTTTGCCACCTTCAAATAGAAAATCTCCTGTTTCAGGTGTGTAAATTCCGGCGATACATTTGATCAGCGTGCTCTTACCCGCGCCGTTATCACCGACCAATGCAGTGACTTTTCCAGCCGCAATGTCGAAGTTCACATCCTTAAGTACATGAACAGGCCCAAAGGATTTATTAACACCACGCAGTGAAAGAATCGGTGTACTCATACATTGCCCACTTTTCTTTTGAGTATCAGTTTCGATTGAACAAATAACATCTTATTAAAGAAGTTGCGGCCCAGGGCACAAACCCTGAGCCGCAACCTACTTTCTATTGCCTAACTAGGTCGGAAATTAGATTCCGTTAGCTGTGCAGAGGTCTTCGATGTCAGCACAAACTGCATCGCGTGACTGGAAGCCATCGGCAATAACGTCTTTGACGTTAGCCTTTGTGATTCCTACTGGTACCAATAGCACTGATGGGACATCAGTTGTTCCGTTGTTTACAGAACCTGTAGCTGTTGTTGCATCTTCTCCATTTAGCAATGCGATTGCAAGAGTTGCTGCGCCTTCTGCTTCAGCCTTGATTGCCTTGTAAACAGTGTTTGAAAGGTCACCTGTAAGGATTGCGCGCAATCCATCAACAGTTGCATCTTGTCCAGATACGCAGACCTTGCCGTTTAGCTTGTTCTTCTTAAGAACAGCTACTGCTGCAAGTCCAAGACCTTCGTTAGCTGATACAACTGCATCAAGCTTTCCGCCTGCCTTTGAAAGTTGCTGTTCGAAAATTACGCCACCCTTTGCGTTATCCCACTCTGGGACAGCTTGGTCATCAACAAGTGTGTAAGCCTTTGAATCGATCAAAGGACGTAGCACTGAGTCATAGCCAGCCTTGAAAAGAGTTGCATTGTTATCTGTTGGTGCACCGTTGAGGTAAACGATGCGAGCCTTTGTCTTTCCAGCTGCATCTAGACATGCCTTGATGCCTTCACCCTGCAATTGACCAACTGCTTGGTTATCGAATGAAACATAGTATGAAGCTGAACCGTTAAGTGTTAGACGATCGTAGTCAATTGTCTTAACACCCTGTGCAGCTGCCTTATCCTGAACAGCCTTAGCTGAATCTGAATCTAGGTTTACAAGAATAAGTACCTTTGCACCAGCTGTAAGCATCTGGTCTGCAATTGTTGCGAACTGTGCTGTATCGCCATTTGCGTTTTGGATATCAACCTTCACACCAGCTGTATCAAATGCAGCTTGTAGGAATCCGCGGTCAGCAGTTTCCCAGCGATTTGATGATGCAGCATCAGGAAGAATTACTCCAACAAAACCATCTCCGGCCTTGTCAGCTTTTGAGCAACCTGTAAGTGCGATAGCAACTGCAGCAAGTACTGCAGTAATCGCGAGGCGGCGCTTTTTCATATATGAAACACCTTTCGAAAGGGGTCGGGCCCTAGGACGAAACTTTTCCGTCCGCTTCAGATGGGCACGACAGTGGAGCAAACGGTAGTGGGCAATGCCCGAAAGGTCACTAGAAAATATAAAGAAAATTTATTGTTCACCTAACGATTTGATAACGTTGAGCAAGGCTCACGATAGCCTTGGGGGGTGTCCACACAGGTTGAACAACTCGAGGCAGCTATCAAAGCGGCGGTTTCCCGCGCGGTTTCAGCTGGGCTCTTGGACACCCAGCTCCCAGAGGCGATCTCGTTAGAACGGCCAAAAAACCGGGACCATGGTGACTACGCCACTTCTATTGCACTACAACTGGCAAAAGCTGCGGGCAAGAATCCTCGAGAAGTCGCCCAGATTATTTGTGAGCAATTAAGCGGTACCGATGGCATATCAGCGGTGGATATTGCCGGACCTGGATTTATTAACATTACTTTAAATCGTGCGAGTCAAGCCGAGCTTGTGACTGCAATTCTTGTTGCGACAAGTGAATACGGAAAAGTGAATGTACTTTCTGGAGTACGTATTAACTTGGAGTTTATTAGCGCAAATCCAACTGGTCCGTTGCATTTAGGGCATACACGTTGGGCAGCAGTGGGTGATTCTTTGGGACGCGTTTTAAGTGCCGCTGGCGCTTTGGTGACTCGTGAATTTTATATTAATGATCGTGGAAATCAGATGGATTTATTTGGTGCATCGGTTGAGGCTGCAGCTCTTGGAAATCCAATTCCTGAAGATGGATATCAAGGTGGTTACATTGTCGATCTTGCCAAACAAGTTGTAGATGCCAACCCAGCAATTACTTCACTGCCAGAAGGCGAGCGTCACTCAGCATTTCGTGAAGCTGCCTACGCAGTTCAACTGAAAGATCAACAGCGAGTGCTAGATACTTTTGGCACACATTTCGATGTTTGGTTTTCGGAAAGATCACTGCACGATCAAGGTGCGGTGGAACACGGGTTAGAGAAGTTGCGCTCGCAAGGTCATGTATTTGAAGAAGAAGGCGCAATTTGGTTGCGAACAACAGATTTTGGCGATGATAAAGATCGCGTATTAACTAAATCAGATGGCTCACTAACTTACTTTTCTTCAGATACTGCTTATTACATCAATAAACGTGAACGTGGTTTTGATATCTGTATTTATATGTTGGGCGCGGATCATCACGGGTATGTCGGACGGCTTAAAGCTATCGCTGCATGCGCAGGAGATGATCCCGAATACAACATCGATGTTTTGATTGGGCAGTTAGTAAAAATCATGGAAGGCGGCGAAGAAGTAAAATTATCTAAGCGCGCCGGAACTATTATTACTTTAGAGGAATTAGTTGAAAAAGTGGGCGTCGATGCCGCACGATACACACTCATACGTTATCCAGTAGATACTCCTATGGTCATGGACATTGATGTGTTAAAGCGCAATACAAATGAAAACCCCGTTTACTATGTCCAGTATGCGCATGCGCGAATTGCAGCAGTTCTTCGTAATGCGCAAGAGCTAAGTATTTCAGTAAATATAAGAGATTTTGATGCTACGCAATTAACACATGATCGTGAAAATGAATTACTAGGGGCACTTGCAGAATTTCCACGCGTTGTGCAGAGCGCTGCTGAACTTCGTCAACCTCACCGTATTGCACGTTATTTGGAAGAACTTGCCGGGACTTATCACGGTTTTTATGCTGATTGCCGAGTCCTACCAATGGGTGAAGAAAAACCATCGGCATTACATACTGCCCGACTATTACTATGTTCATCTACAAAGCAAGTCATTAAAAATGGCTTAGATTTATTAGGCGTGAGCGCTCCGGAGAGGATGTAAATATGTGGTCCTCAAGCGTTAAAACCGGTGAGCAGCTTTCAATATCTGCAATACCTGCGACTCAATTAGCGGCAGAATTTGGAACGCCAGCGTTCATCATGGATGAAGAGGATTTTCGCAACCGTGCTACTTCATGGAATCACGCATTAACTTCTGCTTTTGGCCAGAATTCCGGAACGGTTTATTACGCAGCCAAAGCATTTATTTGTGTTGAAGTTGCACGGTGGATAAAAGATGTTGGAATAGGAATCGATGTTTGTACTGGTGGTGAGTTAGCCGTTGCGTTAAAAGGCGGAATTAATCCTAAGAAAATCGAAGTACATGGCAACAATAAATCTCTCTCTGAAATCGATAAGGCCGTTGCCGCTGGCGTAGGCACAATTGTCATTGACTCACTCTTTGAAATAGAGCGTGTGGCCGAAGCTGCCAACCGTCATGGCGTTGTGCAACGGATACTTTTACGTCTGACTCCAGGCATTGAGGCTCATACGCACGAGTCCATAGCCACTGCACATGAGGATGTGAAATTTGGTTTTTCTATTGCAAGTGGAGCGGCATGGAAAGCGGTGCAAGAAGTACGCAACCATCCAGCAATAGAACTCCGTGGCTTTCATGCACATATTGGGTCACAGATTTTAGAGACAGAATCATTTGGGATAAGTGCCGAGAGATTAATTTCCTTACTAGCAAAATTCCGTGATGAATACTCACAACAACTTCCTGAACTTGATCTTGGTGGGGGATATGGAATTGCGTATCTGCCTGGCGAAATAGAACTAAATCCAGAATCAGTCATGAGGGAATTAGCACGCATTGTCGCCGAGCAATGCGCCGCTCATAAATTAGATGTACCTCAGATTTCAATTGAACCTGGGCGAGCAATTGTTGGTCCGACTATGTTTACTTTGTATGAAGTGGGAACTACAAAAGATGTGACGCT
>CAIQRN010000067.1 GCA_903874255.1 uncultured Actinomycetes bacterium | reverse complement strand
GCACATGGTACATAAAGCCTTTAGAGAACTACTCGGTGAAACTGCGACACAGGCTGGTTCAGAGAATTCACCAGGCCGTTTCCGTTTTGATTTTCCAGCAACAGGCGCAGTTCCTGCTTCAGTTCTTAACGATGTTGAAGTTCGAGTAAACACTTTGCTTTTAGATAATCTGGAAGTTACAGCCGAAGTTATGTCGCAAGATGCAGCAAAAAAACTTGGAGCAATGGCGCTTTTCGGAGAGAAATACGGCGAAGAAGTTCGTGTTGTCAGCGTGGGGGATTGGGCCCGAGAGTTGTGTGGAGGTACGCATATTTCGCGCTCAGGCCAACTTGGTGTTGTTAAGTTGTTAAGCGAATCCTCGATCGGTGCCGGAGTTCGTCGTGTTGAAGCTTTAGTTGGAGTAGATGCATATAAGTTTTTAGCACATGAACATATTTTATTAAACTCTTTGACCGAAATTATTAAGGGAGCCCGAACCGAAGAGTTGCCTGAGCGAATTAATTCAATCTTAACTTCCATGAAAGAAATTGAAAAAGAACTTGCAACATTACGTTCAGCTCAAGCATTTGCTCAAGTTTCACAGTTGTCTAAGCAGGCAACTGTCATTAATGGTGTTACAACAATTGTTGCGGTGCTCAGTGATGGTATTTCTGGTGATGATTTAAGAAAAATAGCACTTGAATTACGAAATACCGCCAATAACAGCGTAGTTGCTCTGATTAGTGTTAATGATTCAAAGCCGATTTTAGTCGTAGCGGTCAGTGATGCTGCACGTGCCCAGGGCATTAAAGCTGGAGCCCTTGTCAAAATCGGTTCAACGGTTCTAGGCGGCGGCGGCGGCGGTAAAGATGATTTTGCCCAGGGTGGCGGAACTATGGCTACAAAATCTGCTGATGCATTAGCGACGATTTCGCAAGCACTCGTTGGATAATAGTTCCATGCAACGTGGTCGAAGAATAGCTTTCGATTACGGTGATGTAAGAATCGGTGTAGCAATTTCTGATCCCGATGCAATTTTGGCAAGCCCTTTAACTACGCTTAGGGCCGTGGATAAAAAGTTGGATTCACATCTGCTCGAGATTTTTTCAGAGTATTTACCAATTCATATTTATGTGGGTAGACCTGCACATATGGATGGTCGCCATAGCGAGTCTGCAACGAAAGCGTCGGAATTTGCCGACCATATCGCCACACTTGTTCAGTGCCCGGTGGAACTTATTGATGAACGCTTGAGTACAGTGACTGCTGCGCGCAACCTGCGCGAATCCGGTGTTAAATCTGAAAATTCCAGGGACAAGATTGATCAAGCAGCAGCAGTTGCCATTTTGGAGTTTGCCATGAGCATGGAGAAACGTAAACCATGAAACGAGTAAATTCTCCCTTGCTACGCTTAATCGCAGGATTGATGTTTGTTCTGATGTTAACAACCTCGATACATTTCGTACGCTCAGGTTCAACCGGAGCTCCTGATTTTATGTGTGCCCCTATTAATTCTCAGCAGAAAAGTATTGTTATTGAAGTTCCAACTGGTGCCACGGGATCGCAAATAGCAGAAATTCTTTTTATAAACGGGATCACTAAATCATCCTTGGCATATTTCCGTACGGCGGTAAGCGACACTCGATCTTCACAAGTAGCAGCCGGTGCTCATCGGTTGAGTGTAGGCATATGCGCCAAGGATGCATTGGCACAACTTTTGGATCCGGCGTTAATACCCAATTTGATTAAAATAACTGAAGGTTCGTGGCAGAGTGAAATACGAGCTTCGTTAATACAGTACGGCTTCACAGCTAAGGATGTTGATTCAGCTTTCAAGCAGGTGATATTGCCGAAGGGTTTCAACACAGTTGAGGGTCTACTTTTTCCCGCGCAATATAGTTTTGCCCAAGGCACACCTGCCTTAGTTGCGGTGCAAAGTATGGTTGATCGCTTTAGCAACGATATTTCTGGAAAGACACTTCTGGCGACAAAAGATATATACAAACCCGATCAACTCCTGATTATCGCCTCTCTCGTCCAAGCAGAGGGCGACGTAAAGGATTTTGCAAAGATTTCGCGAGTGATACGCAATCGACTGGAAATTTCGATGCCACTGCAATTGGATTCAACCGTGCATTATGTTAAGAAAGTGCGAGGTCAGATTTTTCTGAGCACCAATTCAACGTTAATAAAATCACCTTTCAACACTTATAAGCATTACGGATTGCCTCCATCACCAATTGGAAATCCAGGCAGTACCGCAATAGATGCCGCACTCCATCCCGCGCAAGGTGATTGGTTGTACTTCATTACCGTTGCACCGGGAGACACTCGATTCACCCGTTCACATACGCAATTCATTGCATGGAAAGCCTTGTATGAGACAAATAGAAAGGCTGGTGCTTTCAAGTGATCAAGGCCGCTGTTCTCGGATCTCCAATCTCGCATTCATTAAGCCCTATCTTGCATAGTTCTGCCTATAAATACTTAGGTGTCGATGGAAGTTATGAGGCGATTGAAGTATTGGCAGGTGATTTAGGAAGCTTTATGGCCGCACTTGATTCAGGTTGGAATAACTTTTCATTGACTATGCCACTTAAAGAGGAATTAGTGGCACTTGGATATCCAATAAGTGATTTAGCGTTACGAATTCAAAGCGCCAATACTTTGCATAAAACTGCGACGGGTTGGAGTGCAACAACCACTGACGTCGGTGGTTTTGTAAATGCTCTCAGCATGCACGGAGTTGAAGTAAACGGCAATATTGTAATAATCGGAGCAGGTGCAACGGCGCGCGCAGCAGCTTCCGCATGTGACTCAGTAGAAACGCATATAACTGTGGTGACACGATCTGCTGCGCGGATTCCCGCCATGTCGCAAGCAGTGCAATTCTCCGAGCTTCAATGTGTTAGCTGGGAGAATTTGGATCTGCTTAATGATGCCGATTTAGTTATAAGTACAACTCCAGAGGGCGCAACGGATGAGATCAGTAGTTTTTTCCCATTAATCACGAAAGCACCATATTTTGAAGCGTTATACAAACCATGGCCAACGGTTGCCTCTAAGAAATGGGCTGAAGGGGGAGGTCAAGTCATTGATGGTCTCGACCTGTTGATACACCAAGCGATGCTTCAGATTGAAATTTTCACAGGATTGACTTTCGATAGCGATGAGATCTACGGAGTGTTAAGAGATGTGGGTCTAGAAGCCCTTAAATAGTCCACAGCTATATTTCCAGAATATTTGCGTGAAGTACCTTCTCTTGGTGATGTTCCTCATTTTTGGTTTACCTGTAATAATCGCAGATTGTGTAACTCACAAAATTCCCAATATTTACACATTATTATTGGCATACATAACCTCGATTCACATTCTTTTCGTTGGCGTTAATCATTTGCACGTGATTTCGACAGCAATAGCTTTTCTTGGACTCCTCAACATGTTTGGCCTTGGAATGGGTGATTTAAAAATCATTCTTTTATTAGTTATATTCTCAGAATTTTCAACTATCCATGACTTGTTGATTTTTCTATGTGCCATTTTTTCTATTGCATTTATGCAATTTCTTGTGATTCGTGCCTTCACGGGCCATTGGAAAAGCAATTTAGCCTTGGCCCCGTCGATATTTTTCGCCTCAGCCCTATATTTGGGCGCATAGTTGGCGTGAGTTCTGCAAGAATATGCACATGCGTTGGTTAACAGCTGGTGAATCTCATGGTCAGGCACTCAGTGCCATTATCGAAGGCATTCCTGCATCGGTAGAAATCACTAGTAATGATATTGATCATCATTTAGCGAGGCGACGTTTGGGATATGGCCGTGGAGCCAGACAGAATTTTGAAGCCGATAAAATAACTATTCTTGGTGGAGTTAGATTGGGATTAACCCAAGGTGGTCCAATTGCTATCCAAGTTGGAAATTCAGAGTGGCCAAAGTGGGAAAAAACTATGTCGGCCGACCCGGTCCCTCTTGAAGAAATTGAAAATTTGGCAAGAAACGCTCCGCTGACACGACCTCGCCCAGGTCACGCGGATTTGGTTGGAATGCAGAAATATAATTTTGATGACGCCCGACCAATTTTAGAACGGGCTAGTGCGCGAGAAACTGCGGCAAGAGTTGCACTCGGTGCTGTGGCTAGAAATTTCTTGCAACAGGCGATTGGAATTGAAATTATTTCGCACGTACTTTCAATTGGAAAAGCTCGCGTACCAGAAAACACGAAACTTCCAACGAGTGCAGATATAGTGAGAATTGATGCCGATCCAGTTCGCTGCGCCGATCCTGAATCTAGCGCCGCGATGATTAAGGAAATCGAAAGTGCGCATGCTGATGGAGATACTTTAGGTGGGGTAGTAGAAGTACTCGCCTTCAACATGCCTCCCGGTTTAGGTTCACATGTTCATTGGGATCGACGGTTGGATGCACGTTTAGCAGGTGCGTTGATGGGAATCCAGGCAATTAAAGGTGTTGAAGTCGGAGATGGTTTTGAAACCGCTACGCGACGTGGCTCGGTTGCGCATGATGAAATCGAACGCGATGCACACGGAAAAATAGTTCGACGTACAGATCGCGCTGGTGGCACCGAAGGTGGAATGTCTAACGGTGAAATTCTTAGAGTTCGAGCAGCCATGAAACCAATTTCTACTATTCCTAAAGCTTTGGACACGATTGATGTATCGACAGGTGAATCTGCGAAGGCAATCAATCAGCGATCCGATGTCTGTGCGGTTCCAGCAGCGGGGGTAGTTGCCGAAGCAATGGTTGCCCTCGTTCTGGCTGAAGCAGTTTTAGAGAAATTTGGTGGTGATTCACTTACTGAAGTTCGCCGTAACTACAACAGCTATATGCAGAATCTGAATTTTAAATAGATTATGCCCACTCTTATTTTGATTGGTCCTCCCGGGGCTGGTAAAAGCGCGGTAGGTAAAGCCCTGGCGAAGATCTTAAATACTGATTTCACAGATACAGATGACATTGTTTCATTGAATTATGGAAAGAAAATCTCGGAGATTTTTGTGGATATGGGTGAGGATTTTTTTAGAGAATTGGAATTCGCAGCTCTAGAACAATCTCTGTCTTTGGCAGAAGGTGTTTTATCACTGGGTGGAGGTGCACCGATTCCAACCAGATCACAGGAACTATTACGTGAGACGAAAGCTCCAATTTTCTTTTTGGATGTCTCACTCGCGGTAGCTGCACCGAGAATTGGCTTCAATCGAGATAGACCGTTATTGCTCGGCAATCCACGAGCACAATGGCAGGCACTTCTTGAGACACGACGTCCTATTTATGAATCGATTTCAACACATACGATTAAAGTTGATGGCATGAGCATTGAAGAGATTGCGCTGCACATAAAAGAGCTATTGAAATGATGGCAATTCGTGTACAAGCAGAGCATGACTACGAAGTTCTAATTGATGTCAGCTGGTTAGAAAAACTCCAAGAACTATGCGCCGAACGTATACGTGTGGCAGTTATTCATTCCACCAACATGAGTAGCGAGTTGGTCAATCTTAAAATTAATCACCCCAATGTAATTTTTTTCCCTGTGCCAGATGGTGAAGACGCAAAAACAATGGCAACATTGAGTTCTCTTTGGGATCAACTAGCCGAGACGGGTTTTACTCGTTCAGATTTAATTATCGGTATCGGTGGCGGTACCATTACCGATTTGGCCGGTTTTGCTGCTGCCACTTGGTTGCGCGGGGTTGATTGGGTAGCTGTCCCAACCACGGTTGCTGCAATGGTTGATGCTGCAATAGGCGGCAAGACCGGAATTAATAGTGTATTTGGCAAGAATCTAATTGGGGCGTTTCATTCACCACGAACAGTAATCATCGATACATCGTGGTTGCAGAGTTTAAGTTCTCGTGACTTTTCGGCGGGTTTAGCTGAAGTAATCAAATGTGGTTTTATTGTTGATGAGCAAATTCTGGAACTTCTTGAAGGTAAAAGTCTGTCAGAGGTTCAAAATAATAGGGATCTTGTTGTCGAATTGATTTATCGGGCAGCAAAAGTAAAGGCCGATGTAGTTGGTCGGGATTTCAAAGAAAGTTTTGACCGCGAAGTTTTGAATTATGGCCACACCCTGGGACATGCAATTGAAATTCATAGCAAGTATCAACTTAAGCATGGTGAAGCAGTATCGATAGGATTAGTTTTCGCCGCGCAATTGGCCAACATAAAAGGCCTGCTTGAAAAGAATGTCGTTGATCGCCATATGACTATTCTCAAGTCGATGAATTTGCCGATTTCCTACCCTAAAGATGCATGGTCGGATTTATTTCCACTTTTGGCGTTAGATAAGAAGTCACGGGGGCATTTACTGCGATTCGTGGCAATCAGTGACATTGGAAAAACTCTTCGCATAGAGGATGCAACGCAAAGCGAGTTGGCATTAGCTTATGAGAGAATATCCTCATGAAACTCATGGTGATTAACGGACCTAATTTGGCGCGATTAGATATTCGCGATTCATCTATTTATGGTGATTTAAATTATGGCGAGTTAAAATCTCTAATCGAGGGCGCAGCAAGCAACTCTGGATTTGTTGCAGATGTAAGACAGAGCAATGACGAAGCCACCATTATCGGTTGGTTGCACGAGGCGGCTGATGCAAAGATTCCCGTGATCATTAATCCCGCCGCTTTTACGCATTATTCATATGCGATACGTGATGCAGCAGAGTTATTGACCGCACCACTCATCGAAGTTCACCTGTCGAATCCCATGGCCCGTGAGGAGTTCCGCCATACATCCGTGATTTCAGGTATTGCACATGGAACTATTGCAGGGTTTGGTCCAAATTCTTATGTCTTAGCTATTAATGCCCTAAAAGCCATGCTTGGCTAGGGCGACAAAGCCACCATTATTTACGGGTATCCTTATCTCCTTGCTATTGCTAATCAATAGCCAAAACTAAATCCGATACGAGTGGAGTTTGAACTGTGGCAACAACGGCTGATTTGAAAAATGGAATAACCCTTGAAATTGAATCACAGCTCTGGACGGTTATTGAATTCCAGCATGTGAAGCCAGGCAAGGGCCCAGCATTTGTGCGTACAAAGTTGAAGTCAGTGCTTACTGGAAAAGTTATTGATAGAACATTTAACTCCGGCGTTAAAATTGAAATCGCAATTTTAGAAAAGCGCGACATGCAATATTTGTACAAAGAAGGCGATGACTTCGTATTTATGGATAGCAAGACTTTTGACCAGATGACAATTTCAGCTGCAGTAGTCGGTGACATGGCAAACTACATGCTCGAAAACACTGATGCCGTTGTTGCTGTTAATGAGGGAAATCCCCTGTATATCGAATTAGCGGCATCTGTACCTTTGCGTATCACGTATACAGAACCTGGCATCCAAGGCGATCGATCATCGGGCGGAACTAAGCCAGCTACCGTTGAAACCGGTATTGAAATTCAAGTTCCTCTCTTTATCAAACAAGATGAGATCGTCATGGTTGATACTCGTGATGGGTCTTACCAAGGTCGCGCTAACTAGTGTCAGCTAGAAGCAAAGCTAGAAAACAAGCTCTCGATTTACTGTTTGAAGCAGATATTCGAGGTACCAACGCCTTAGAAATCTTGAATATCCGCGATGTAGTTGAAGAAGGGCCAGATGCACGGCCAATTCGAGATTACACGCGAGAACTTGTTTCAGGGGTAAGCGAAAAATCACGAAAGATTGATGAACTCATAACAACCTACGCTCAAGGCTGGGATATGGATCGTTTACCCAATGTAGATCGAAATATTCTACGACTTGGAATTTATGAAATTCTTTGGGCAAATAATGTGCCGGTGGGTGTTGCAATTGACGAGGCTCTTGATTTAGCGCGTGAACTTTCTACAGATGACTCTGCCAGCTATGTTCATGGTGTTTTAGGACGAATCGCCTCGCTCAAAGAGACATTGTCTATTTAGTATTCAAAACTATCCGTAATTTTCTTTCATCTAATATCTCAAGAATCTCATTTGTGGAACAACCCAAGATCATCGTTAGATAGTGACAATCACTTTCTCGAAGAGAGAGCACCTGCGCGTTGAAGTCCTGACGTTTCTTTATTATTCCAGTCAAAAATGAATAGATGATGGTTGTCGTTATCGATTGCTCAGATTGTGTTTCGGCGATTAGTTTCTTCAAACGATAAACGTCGATTATCAAAGAAGAACGCTTCTCCTTAGATTCTCTTTGACCTGTCAGTAAGTAGGCCAGGGGGAGCTGGTAATGATTGGCAATCACAATTGCCTTTGAAATACTCAGGCAGCGATCGCCTCTTTCATAGGAACCCAGGGCAATTGCCTTAATGACGCCTTTGCTCTCGCGTTCAACATCAGAAAGTGTGAGGCTTCGAGTTCGGCGAATTAAGCGAAGCCGTGCGCTGATTTCGGCATTAGTTGTAGTCATATAGCCGAGAGTACGAGTACGACGCACACCACAGCGTAGATATCCACAGGCCGGGGGAGCACCTGATATAGTCGGCCAAGCATCCTTTAACGACCCATCCTGCGAGGTGGGGAAGGAGATTTACATGAGCGTTGCCCTGTCCGCACAGGATATTTCACGTGCGTTGATGCGTATTTCCCATGAAATTCTCGAAAGAAATCATGGATCTTCAAATATTGTCCTATTGGGAATTCCCACTCGAGGTGCCCACATTGCCCAGAGAATTGCGAAGAACATCAGCGAAATCGAAGGTCGAGAAGCCAACGTCGGGACTCTAGATATCACGATGTATAGAGATGATCTGCGATTGCGCCCACCGCGATCGATAATGCCAACATCAATTCCAGCATCAGGCATCGAAGGCAAGGATCTCATTTTAGTTGATGACGTTCTCTTTTCTGGCAGAACTATTCGGGCGGCTTTAGATGCACTGGGTGAAGTGGGTAGGCCGCGAACCGTGCAGTTAGCAGTTCTAGTTGACCGAGGTCATCGCCAACTTCCTATACGAGCCGATTTTGTTGGAAAAAATATACCAACGTCGCAGAATCAATCAGTCAAAGTTCTGGTGAGCGAAGTTGATGGAATTGACGAAGTCTTAATCGAAGGCGGGGAGTAGAGATGAAACATCTTCTCTCGATAAGTGACCTCAACGCAATGCAGGCTATATCTATTTTGGATACCGCGAGTGAGTTGGCACGCATAAGTGATGGTCAAGTTAAGAAGCTTCCAACGTTGCGTGGACGAACTATCGTTAATCTATTTGCAGAGGATTCAACTCGCACAAGAATTTCTTTTGAAGCTGCAGCAAAAAGATTATCAGCCGATGTCATTAATTTCTCTGCTAAGGGATCGAGTTTAAGTAAAGGTGAATCCTTAAAGGACACGGCGCAGACTTTGCAGGCGATGGGTGCCGATGCCGTAGTTATTCGACATTCAGCTTCGGGCGCTGCCCAACGTTTAGCTGATCTTGAGTGGATGTCAGGAAGTGTCATAAATGCTGGAGATGGAACACATGAGCACCCAAGTCAAGCCCTTCTTGATGCCTACACAATTAGAAAACATTTAGGTAAAGGGTCGAGAGATTTACAGGGTGTTCGTGTTGCAATCGTTGGTGACATTTTACATTCAAGAGTCGCACGATCAAATGTCTTATTACTAACTTTGCTAGGTGCTCAAGTGGTGCTGGTAGCACCTCCAACGTTATTGCCGGTTGGCGTTGAAAGTTGGCCGGTAACTATTTCTTATGATTTTGACGCTGTAATCGCTCAAGTTGACGTTGTCATGATGTTGCGGGTTCAGCAAGAGCGTATGAGTGATCTCTTCTTTCCAAATTCACGTGAGTATTCACGTTATTTCGGATTAAATTCAGAGCGTATGTCGAAAATGTCCGCACAAGCAATTGTTATGCATCCAGGTCCTATGATTCGTGGGTTGGAAATAAGTGCTGATGTTGCAGATAGCGCACGTTCAGTTATTGTCGAACAAGTGTCCAACGGTGTAAATGTTCGTATGGCCATCCTTTATGTACTACTGGCCGGTGGACCTCTAGAAATGGTTACTAACTAATGACAACTTCGCACTATATTCTTAAAAATGCATCAATCCTTGGTGGCGCTAAGAGTGATCTTTATATAGCTGATGGCATTATTAAAGAGATTGCTCCGAATATTATTCATGAAGGTGCAACTGTTTTCGACATCAATGGAAGCATCGCGCTCCCTGGACTTGTAGATTTACATACGCATGTGCGTGAACCAGGAAGAGAAGATTCTGAAACAGTTTTGAGCGCTAGCAAAGCAGGTGCTAAAGGTGGGTTTACTGCACTGTCGGCGATGGCCAATACATCTCCAGTGGCTGACACTGCAGGCGTCGTCGAACAGGTGTTTCGTTTAGGACAAGAGGCTGGTTATCTCAATGTCTTTCCGGTTGGAGCCGTAACTCAAGCATTAGAAGGAAAGCAATTATCTGAAATAGGCGCAATGGCTGATTCTGTTGCTCGCGTTCGTGTCTTTAGTGACGATGGTTTTTGTGTTTCAGATCCCTTAGTAATGCGTCGCGCTCTTGAATATATAAAGAAATTTGATGGAGTAATCGCTCAACATGCTCAAGAGCCACGATTAACTGTCGGTGCGCAAATGAATGAAGGCGAAGTCAGCGCCAAATTGGGACTCAAGGGTTGGCCAGCTATCGCAGAAGAGGCGATAATTGCTCGCGATGTTCTCTTGGCTGATCACGTTAAATCGCGCTTACATATATGCCATGTGACTACCGCTGGCGGTGTAGAAATTATCCGTTGGGCTAAGGCCAGAGGTATTCAAGTCACAGCTGAGGTTACTCCGCATCATCTCTTATTAACCGATGATCTTGCCGCCTCTTATGATCCGATATTTAAAGTTAATCCTCCACTTCGCACGCAAAAAGATGTTATGGCGCTACGTGAAGCCCTTGCTGATGGCACGATTGATATCGTGGCAACTGATCATGCTCCGCACTCAAGTGAATCTAAAGACTGTGAATGGCAAGAGGCCGCATTTGGAATGATTGGGTTAGAGACTGCGCTTTCTATAGTTCATAAAACGATGGTCCAAACCAAACTTATGGATTGGCAATTAGTTGCTGATCGACTAGCTATTGCTCCCGCAAAAATCGGGCGTTATGACGCGCATACAAAAGGTCTTACAGTGGGAGCACCAGCTCATGTCACTGTGATAAATCCAGAGAAAAGTTGGATTGTGGATCGCGATTTAGTTCTTTCGAAGTCTAGAAATACTCCGTACCACGGAATCGAATTGCCAGGCGTTGTTACGCATACTTTTTTTAATGGCGCAGCAACGTTGATTGATTCAAGCGTAGTTTCGAAGGTGGTTAATTAAATGAGTACTGCATTCTTAGTTTTTGATGATGGGCGTATTTTCGAAGGTAAACCTTGGGGCGCAATAGGTAAAACTTTTGGTGAGGCAGTATTTCAAACCGGTATGACTGGGTATCAAGAAACTCTTACCGATCCGTCTTACCATAAACAAATAGTTGTGATGACTGCGCCTCATATTGGTAATACCGGATTTAACGAGCAAGATAATGAGTCGTCAAAAATATGGGTTGCAGGCTATGTGGTTCGCAATCCTTCGACCTTGACCTCAAATTGGCGCGCTCAAAGTGAGCTAGAACAGCAACTGATTGATCAAGAAATCGTTGGAATTCAAAATGTTGATACACGCGCAATTACACGACACTTGCGTGACCGCGGGGCGATGAGAGTTGGAATTTTTTCCGCGCTAGAGCTCACACGTGAAGAAATGGTAATTGAAGTGCGTAAGGCCCCGGCAATGTCAGGTGCTTTTTTGGTTAAGGATGTTTCAACACCGCAAACATATGTTGTTCCTGCACAAGGAGATATAAAATTTACCGTCGCTGCACTGGATTTAGGAATTAAAGCGGCCACCCCGAGAATGCTTTCCGAACGCGGAGTAGAAGTGCATGTGATGCCTTTTGATTCTACTTTCGAAGAGATTGTCGCAATTGCACCCGATGGAGTATTTGTTTCTAATGGTCCGGGCGACCCTTCAACCATGACGCAAGTAGTTGAGGTGATTCGAGAAGTATTGGCTGCTGAAATTCCTATCTTTGGAATCTGCTTTGGACATCAATTGCTGGGTAGAGCGCTTGGTTTTGAAACTTACAAACTGCAGTTTGGTCACCGCGGAATCAATCAGCCAGTTATCGATAAGAATACAAATAAAGTTGAGATAACTGCGCATAATCATGGTTTTGCGCTGACGGCGCCAACACAAGGAACTTTCACAACGGTATATGGCACTGGAGAAGTTACGCATGTGAGTTTGAACGATGGTGTCGTAGAAGGTTTGCAACTACTGGAACGCCCTGCATTTTCTGTGCAGTATCACCCAGAGGCGGCAGCTGGACCACACGATGCCTCTTATCTCTTTGACCGATTTATTGATTTGATGGGAAAGAAGGTGAACAACTAATGCCTTTGGATACTTCGATAAAGAGCGTTCTTGTAATTGGAAGTGGACCTATCGTTATTGGTCAGGCATGTGAATTTGATTATTCAGGTACGCAGGCATGCAGAGTATTGCGAGCCGAAGGTATTCGCGTGATTCTCGTGAATTCAAATCCAGCAACAATTATGACCGATCCTGAGTTTGCAGATGCAACATATATTGAACCGATAACTCCAGAAATTATCGAACGAATAATTGCGCTCGAAAAGCCTGATGCCGTACTCGCAACTCTTGGGGGACAGACTGCGCTTAATGCAGCCATCGGTCTTTATGAGCGCGGAACGCTGGAGAAGTACGGAGTTCAACTTATAGGTGCCGATGTAGATGCGATTCAACGCGGTGAAAACCGCGAACTCTTTCGAGCCATCGTAGAAAAAGTCGGTGGGGAATCCGCGAAATCCATAATTTGCCACACTATGGATGAAGTTCTACTCGCAGTTCAAACCCTTAATTATCCTGTAGTAGTTCGCCCATCTTTTACTATGGGTGGTCTCGGTTCTGGAATTGCATTCAACCGAGAAGAACTCGAACAAATTGCTGGCGCGGGATTGAGACATAGTCCTACATCTGAACTGCTACTAGAAGAATCTATTCTGGGCTGGAAAGAATATGAGCTAGAAGTAATGCGTGATCGTAAAGATAACGTGGTCATAGTTTGTAGTATCGAAAACCTGGATCCAATGGGCGTGCATACAGGCGATTCAATAACAGTTGCCCCGGCTATGACTTTGACCGATGTTGAGTACCAGAAGTTACGTAATTTATCGATTGACATTATCCGCGAAGTTGGCGTTGATACGGGTGGGTGCAATATCCAATTTGCAGTCAACCCATCTAATGGTCGAATTATCGTGATTGAAATGAATCCTCGCGTATCTAGATCTAGCGCGCTAGCTTCTAAGGCGACAGGTTTTCCAATCGCAAAAATCGCGACGAAGTTAGCTATTGGTTACACGCTCGATGAGATTCAAAACGACATCACTAAAGTTACTCCCGCATCATTTGAACCAACCCTTGATTATGTTGTCGTAAAAATGCCGCGTTTTGCTTTTGAAAAATTTGCAGATGCTGATCCTCGCCTGACAACAACTATGAAAAGCGTTGGAGAAGCGATGGCAATCGGTCGCTCATTCTCCGAAGCTCTCATGAAGGCGCTGCGTTCTTTGGAGCGCAAGGAAGCGATTTTCACTTGGCCAGAAATCTCGGTGCAAGAGAAAGAGAATTTGCTGACCTCAATGAAGGTTCCTACTGAGTACCGATTGCAGCAAGTACAAAAAGCCCTGTGGGCAGGTGCTTCTATTCAAGAGGTTTTTGAGGCGACAAAAATTGACCCTTGGTATCTTCGTCAGATTGAGATTATTAATGAACAAGCGGCTTTAATTGCGCAGCCTGGTGAGCTGACTGCCGAGATATTGATTCAGGCAAAGGGCCAGGGTTTTTCTGATTCGCAGATAGCAATTCTTAGAGGGTTGAATGAGGATGAAGTTCGCCGTATTCGACACCATTTAAATATTAGACCTGTCTATAAAACAGTGGACACATGTGCGGCAGAATTTGAAGCTTTCACTCCTTACCATTATTCAAGCTATGAAAATGAAACTGAAGTAAAAACTAGAACAGTACCTGCAGTGATTATTCTTGGTAGCGGACCAAATAGAATTGGACAAGGAATTGAATTCGATTATTCCTGTGTGCATGCTTCATTCGTTTTGCGTGAGGCAGGTTTTGAAACAATCATGATCAACTGCAATCCAGAGACGGTTTCAACTGATTACGACACAAGCAATCGACTCTATTTCGAACCTTTGACTTTGGAAGATGTCATTGAAGTAGTCAATGCAGAAACGCTGGCCGGCCCAGTGCTAGGTGTCATCACGCAACTGGGTGGTCAAACACCGTTGGGCTTAGCAGCAGGATTAAAAGCTGCAGGTATTAACATTCTTGGAACAAGTCCGGAAGCTATAAATTTAGCTGAAGAGCGCGGGGCTTTCGGAGATATTCTCCTAGAGCAAAATCTCACTGCGCCGGAGTTCGGTATGGCCGCTTCAAAGTTGGAAGCAATAACAATTGCGCAAAGAATCGGTTACCCAGTACTAGTTCGACCTTCCTTTGTTCTTGGTGGACGAGGAATGGAGATTGTTTACGATGATGATGCATTGGGTGGTTTCATTTCCCGTGCTACAGATATCACTCCAAATCACCCAGTACTAGTTGATCGTTTTCTAGATAGTGCTATAGAAATCGATGTCGATGCACTCTTCGACGGCGAAGAATTATTTCTAGGCGGAGTAATGGAGCATATTGAAGAAGCAGGAATTCATAGTGGTGACAGTGCCTGTGTTTTGCCATCTATGACAGTAACTCCGGCGCAATTGGGAGAGATTCGAGAAGCTACTGAAAAAATTGCGCGAGGTGTTGGAGTACGAGGATTAATTAATATTCAATTTGCAATAGCTGATTCAAAACTTTATGTGCTCGAAGCCAATCCACGCGCGTCGCGTACCGTTCCATTTGTCAGCAAAGCAACGGGCGTTGCTTTGGCAAAAGCAGCCGCACGTATTGCCGTTGGATCAAGCATTGCCGAACTTCGTAACGAGAATTTACTTCCATCATCCGGTGATGGACAGGCAAATGGGGTATCGGTAAAAGAAGCGGTATTGCCGTGGAATAGATTTAGACGAAGCGATGGCAGGGGAGTCGATGCGGTTCTTGGGCCAGAGATGCGATCTACTGGAGAAGTAATGGGAATTGCTCCTACTTTTGGTGAAAGTTATGCAAAAAGCCAAATTGCAGCTTTTGGTCCTTTACCCAAATCAGGCACCGTATTTATCTCCTTGGCTGATAAAGACAAAGATTCTGGACTAAAATCCGCAGCTGGTTTGCAGCAGTGCGGTTTTAGAATCTTGGCAACAGAAGGTACGGCGGAATTTCTAACTCGAAATGGTGTTGCGTGTTCGCAAGTACGAAAAAATTCCGAAGGAACTGGTCCTCTGGGCGAGCGAACTATCGTAGATATCATCAATTCAGGTGACATTGATTTGGTTATTAATACTCCGGTTGGTCGTGGGACTCGACAGGATGGTTGGTTGATTCGGACAGCCTCAGTGCAACGTTCTATCCCGATTATTACAACTACAGCGGGCTTTAGCGCAGCAGTCGAAGGGATAAAATTTATTCAACACAATGATTTATCAATTCGTTCTTTGCAGAAATGGCTGGCATAGATGTCTACTATCAATAAAAATGCAGCGAATGTGCGAGCTACTATTGTAAGTAACAAAAGGGTTGGTCAGTATTTCCAACTAATTATCAACATCGGAGAACTAGCTACTGTTTGCAAACCTGGAAATTTTGTTGCGATCAACGTAGGCGGGGCAAATTCGCGGATGGTTCTTCGTCGCGCTTTTGCAATTTCTCGTGTATCAACGAGTGCCATCAGCGGCGGCACAATGGAATTAATCGTTGCGCCGCATGGGCAAGGTAGCAAGTGGTTATGCAGTCAGGTTGAAGGTGATGAGTTGGATGTGATCGTGCCGCTTGGCACTGCATTTGGCATTCCTACCGAACCCGTTCATGTTTTATTGGTGGGTGGAGGTTATGGATCAGCACCATTATTCGGTCTGGCCGAACTACTTAATGCGCGTGGTTGCCGGGTGGATATGTTGCTAGGTGCAAGTACGGCGGCAAAAATCTACGCGCCGATGGAAGGTAAACGCGCCGTTAACTCCTTACGTATTTACACTGAAGATGGTTCGATGGGACATAAAGGGCGTGTAACTGATCCGATTCCCGAAATGATTCATGATTCAAATATCGCAGTTATATATTCATGTGGGCCAATGGCGATGCTTTCGGCAATCGATTCCATAACTCGAGGCAGCGATGTAGTCCATCAATGCGCGGTAGAAGAATCCATGGCCTGTGGCATTGGAATTTGTATGACGTGCGTTCTGCCAGTTGAACAAGAAGATGGAACCGTCGCCATGCTACGTACATGCATTGATGGTCCTGTTATGGATGGTTCCGTTGTTCAATGGGAAAAAGTAGGCAAGGCGCTATGAGTACTTTAGATTTTTCAACGACATTGGGTAATGCCTGGTTTCCAACACCAACATTCACAGCCAGCGGCTGTGCAAGTTCAGGCAGAGAATTAGCGCAATTTTTCGATCTTGCATCAATAGGTGGCGTGGTTACTAAATCAATAATGAGTAAGGCGCGAAGTGGTCGTCCCACTCCTCGCATGGCTGAAACACCTAGCGGGATGCTCAATTCGATTGGCTTACAAGGTCCAGGATTAGATGCTTTCTTAGCTAAAGATATTCCGTATCTTGTCGAACAAAAAGCGCGAATAATTGTTTCAATTGCCGGTGAAACAGTTGAGGAATACTCAACATTGGCCAGAAAACTTCGCGCAGTTTCAGGTATCAGTGCACTTGAAGTAAATATCTCCTGCCCAAATGTTGAAAATCGCGGTTTAGTTTTTGCTTGTGACCCAGAGGCATCTCGCAGAGTTATAGATGGAGTCCGTCGCACTATTGGTGGAGAACTTCCGATAATCGCAAAACTTTCACCCGATGTAACGGATTTAGTTTCCATCGCGCGTGGAGTTGTCGATGCAGGTGCTGATGCTCTGGCATTGATAAATACAGTTCTTGGCATGGTAATCAACTTGGACACAATGCGTCCGCATTTGGGCGGCAAAACTGGTGGCCTTTCTGGACCAGCAATACGACCAATTGCAGTGCGCGCGGTCTATCAGGTACACGCAGCAATGCCGCAAGTTCCAATTCTTGCAATGGGTGGAATATCAAATGGACGTGATGCGCTAGAAATGATTGCCGCTGGAGCCAGCGGTGTATCAATTGGCACTGCAAGTTTTGGTAACCCAATGGCAATAATTGCAGTCCAAGATGAACTTAAAGCACTTCTCACGGCTAAAGGTTTTAACTCTCTACGCCAAGCAATTGGTTATGCCCACAGACCAGAGAGTGAGTAGTCAATGAATAGAGCACCAATTGTTTTGGCTGTAGATACATCGGATCTCAATACTGCTAAGCAGTGGGTTAAAGCTACAGATGGCGTGATATCTGTGGTTAAGTTGGGATTAGAATTCTTTTTAACTTTCGGACACGATGGCGTACAACAAATTCGCGATGAGACTGATTCAGATATATTTCTTGATCTTAAACTTCATGACATTCCACATACAGTGGCGGGTGCAGCGCGCGCCGTTTCACATTTGAATCCGAAATATCTGACCGTACACGCTTCAGGTGGCGCGGCGATGGTTCAAGCAGCTGCCAAGGAGATGCCTAACAGTTCGATTACTGGAGTAACAATCCTGACTTCCCTCTCTGAAGAGGATGTAGTTGATATTGGTTTTAAAGCCAATGCATTGAGCAGCGCAGTAGGGCTGGCCAAGGTGGCAGTAGAAGGTGGAGCAAAGGCAATTGTTTGCTCACCACTAGAGATCGAAGCTATTAGATCGGTTGTAGGCAGTGCAATAACAATCATCACTCCGGGTGTGCGACCGCTTGATTCTGTTGGTGGGGATGATCAAAATCGCACACTGACACCAGCCGCGGCGATTGAAAAAGGTGCAAATTTGCTGGTGATCGGAAGACCCATCACCTCACGATTTGCCCAAGGGGCCACGGCGATGCGTGAACGCGCCATTGAAATCGCTGAGGAAATTCTCAAATAGAGAGTTACCAGTTAGATTTGTCGTATGGGCGCCCCACCGAAGTTAACTCCAGAGCAGCGCTCCGAAGCTTTATTAAAGGCGGCCCAATCGCGCAAACGTCGAGCCGATATAAAAAACAAAATAAAGAGCGGTGAGTACACAGTCGATACTGTTCTAGAACTTTCACAAAGTGATGACGCGGTTGCAAAGATGCGAGTGCGAGAACTGCTTGAAGCACTATCAGGGGTTGGAAAAGTTCGGGCGCAGTCGTTGATGGAGAAATTAGGCATCTCGCCAACACGTAGAATTGCTGGTCTAGGTCGTCATCAAATTAAGGAGTTACGAAAAGAGTTTATGAAAAATTCGCATGCTGTTCGTCCGGGCACGCTCTTGGTCTTATCTGGACCAGGTGGGGTCGGAAAAAGCACAGTTGCAACCCAGTTAAGAAAGTCGGGTGATTTTTGGGTTAGTGTTTCGGCGACTACACGGACAGCAAGAAATAACGAGCTACATGGGATCGATTATTACTTTATATCTGATGAAGATTTTGATCAGAAAATAAAACACAATGAATTTTTGGAATGGGCAGAGTTTGCAGGAAATAGATATGGGACGCCCAGTAGTGAGGTCGAGGATGCGCTAGCGCGCGGCGAGAATGTTTTGCTCGAAATAGAGATTGATGGCGCTAAGCAGGTTAAGCAGCATTTACCTCAGGCTATTTTGGTTTTTCTTGAACCTCCGTCATGGGAGGAGTTGGTTTCTCGCCTTGAAGGCAGAGGAACAGATGGGGCGGAAAGAAGGGCGCATCGGCTTCAATTGGCTCAGGAGGAGCTTGCCGCCGCCTCATTTTTCGACCATGTCATCGTCAATGATGTCGTCGAGCGTGTAGTGGCTCAACTGGTATCATTGGCCTCTTGAGTCCGCAGACGGATTCTGTCACATCGGATAATTTGAGCGGGGTACATCATGGATGGCATTACAAATCCACCAATTGACGAACTTTTAGATAAGAGCGGATCAAAGTACAGCCTAGTTTTGTACGCAGCTAAGCGCGCCCGCCAAATCAATGCTTATTACTCACAGCTAGGTGAGGGCTTGCTTGAATATGTCGGTCCGCTAGTCGAGACACATGTTCACGAAAAGCCATTGTCAATTGCCCTTCGCGAAATTAACGAAGGTCTACTTACAATTGAAAATCTAGAACCAACCGCTTAAAACCGCGGGCATCACAATGTCGGCAACCAACCGTGAGGTAATTCTTGGTATTGGTGGTGGCATAGCAGCATATAAATCTGCTGACCTGCTGAGACGGCTGCAAGATTTCGGATTTGATGTAACTGTGGTTCCAACACCAGCTTCATTAAATTTTGTTGGAGCCGCTACCTGGGAAGCACTCTCGGGTCATCCGGTTACTACACAAGTATGGGAAAACGTTCATGAAGTTCGCCATATAAAACTGGGCAAGAACGCAGATTATTTTATTATCGCACCGGCGACCGCTGATCTTATCGCGCGTCTTGCTATTGGTAGAGCAGATGATCTCTTGACGAATCTGGTGCTTGCTAGCGAAGCTAGGAAAATGGTAGTTCCGGCGATGCATCCTTCGATGTGGCGCAATGCTGCAACACAGGCAAATGTGGCGACATTGAGAGCAAGAGGTTTTCTTGTAATGGAGCCAGATACAGGAAGACTAACCGGTGAAGATTTCGGTCCTGGTCGTTTTCCTGAAACTCAAAAAATCATTGAAAATTTCTTGGGTTTTATCGGCATCGAACAAGATTTAGCAGGAAAGCAAGTATTGGTTACTGCAGGTGGAACGCGAGAAGCAATTGATCCCGTTCGCTTTATCGGCAATAAATCCTCGGGTAAGCAGGGAATAGCGATTGCAAAGGCTGCAAAACGACGCGGAGCCCATGTCAAAGTTGTTGTAGCTAACGTTTTGGTCCAGGAGATTCCCGGAATTGAACTGATTCACGTTGAAAGCGCCGATCAAATGTTAGAAGCTCTTCTTGCTAACTTCGATTCATGTGACATTCTGGTGATGGCAGCGGCGGTAGCCGATGCTAAACCGACTATTCAAGCCAATGAGAAAATTAAAAAAAATTCCTTCACGCAGATTGATTTAGTGCCTAATCCTGATTTGTTAGCAGTGCTCAAAGATAAGAAGGGCGGACAGATTATGGTCGGATTTGCCGCTGAAACAAGCGATTTAATTGCATCTGCGGAGAAGAAGATGGATGCCAAGGGTTTAGACCTTATCTATGTCAACGATGTTTCAGGTGGAGCAATCTTTGGTGAGGATCAAACCGAGGGTATGATCATTCTTAAGAACGGGGAAGTTGTTGCTAATGGCAAGATTTCCAAAGACACGCTTGCCAATTCACTTCTCGATTACGCCCTTAAGCAGTTAGGTTAAGACAATGTCACAGCGCCTATTTACTTCCGAGTCCGTTACAGAGGGCCATCCAGACAAGATTGCAGATGCGATCTCCGACGCCGTACTTGATTCACTTTTAAGTCAGGATAAGAAGTCAAGAGTTGCGGTCGAAACCCTTATTACTACGGGGCAAGTGCATGTGGCCGGGGAAGTTACAACTGATGGCTATGCAGATGTGATGGGGATTGTTCGCGACACTGTCCTAGAAATCGGTTACAACTCATCTGAAAAAGGTTTCGATGGCAATAGCTGTGGTGTTTCAATTTCGATTGGACAACAGTCGCAAGACATCGCACAAGGAGTTGATGATGCCTACGAACATCGCGTTGGGTCAAATGTTGATCCACTCGACCTACAAGGCGCCGGCGATCAAGGTTTGATGTTTGGTTATGCATGTGATGACACTAAAGAATTGATGCCGCTGCCGATTTGGTTGGCGCATGCTCTGGCACAGCAATTAACAAAGGTGAGAAAATCTGGTGTACTGCCTTACCTTCGCCCAGATGGAAAAACTCAAGTAACGATTGAATATGACGGCGACAAAGCCATCGCTTTGAACACAGTGGTTATATCTAGCCAACATGCCGAAGATGTAGATGTGATTCACAAGCTCACCCCTGAAATAATAGAGTACGTAATTGATCCGATTCTTTCTACGATTGATTTACCGCGCAATAATCTACGCACGCTAATCAATCCAACAGGTCGATTTGTAATTGGTGGACCAATGGGCGATGCCGGACTTACTGGTCGCAAAATAATTGTTGATACATATGGTGGAATGGCCCGACATGGCGGCGGAGCTTTCAGTGGAAAAGATCCATCGAAAGTTGATCGCTCTGCAGCGTATGCAATGCGATGGGTTGCTAAGAATGTTGTTGCCGCTGGTCTTGCTCGCCGTTGTGAAGTACAGGTCGCTTACGCAATCGGTAAAGCCCAACCTGTAGGTGTCTTTGTTGAAACTTTTGGAACTGAAACTGTACCCGTCAGCCGAATTCAAGCTGCAGTTACAGAGGTTTTTGATCTGCGCCCGGCAGCAATCATCCGTGACTTGGATTTATTGCGACCTATTTACTCACTTACTAGCGCCTATGGCCACTTTGGACGTGAACTTCCAGAGTTTGCGTGGGAGCGCACAAACCGAATAGTTGATCTCCAAAACGCCATTAAGTAACTGCAGTGGTAGAGCCACGTTTATTCAAACTTAAATCGCAGTTGGCACCATCGCCAGCTGGTCCAGTCGCCTCAGAACACTCCTGTGCACAAATCTGGGTTGATACTGGCGTTTTTCATCTTGATCAGGCATTTGATTACTTAGTTCCAGAAAAATTATCTTCACTAATTCAAGTGGGGGTAAAAGTGCAAGTGCCATTTGGTTCACGTGAAGTTGAAGGGCTCGTGATTTCTCGCATCGAATCGCCCACAACCACATCAAAATTGAAGTTCATTACGAAAGTTCTCTCTCCGCACCGTGTTGCCAATACCTCTTCAATCAATCTGATTTCCTTTGTCGCACAACATTGGGCCGCTAATCCGTGGGAGATTATCTCTAGTGCAATCCCGGCTCGAGTGGCATCAGTTGATAAAAAGTTTGAAGTTCAAGAGAGTTTGCTTGATGCAGCAAGTGCGCGAGATAGGGGAGAGCTAACTTTTAGAGCTTTTGATCCACATCAGAATCCCTTTTCTCTCACTGCACAATTAGCCCTAGAAATAGCAACAAAAAACTCAGTTTTAATAATCGCTCCTGATGAGCGAGACGTTGTTCAATTAATCAAATATCTCAACCTTTTGGGTAAATCAGCTCTCCGAATCGATAGTGGCGCATCTCGTGAAGAGCGTTATACAAATTTTCTGAAGATCTTAAGAGAGCAAAACCAGATTGCGATCGGGTCTCGAAACGCTATTTTTGCCCCTGTTCCCAAAGGTTCTTCCATAATAGTTTTTAATGAGTCGTCAATGCAGATGTATGAGCGACGTTCTCCGGGGTGGAATGTGCGAGATATCGCCCTTATCCGTCGAGATACGGAAAATCTCAATGTACATTTTTGTGGGTATGTACCATCCATTGAACTCGCGGCTCTCATAGAAAGTAAAGAGATACGATATTTCTCTACGAAATCGCAGTTGAAGGTTAAGGCTTTTTCGCCGCAAGATTCCTCACTTTTACCAGGACGAATATTCACTGACATACGCGCGGCTTTAAAAGATGGTGCAGTGCTCTTTATCTTCCCTCGGAAAGGCTATGCAAATGCAGTTATTTGCGCGCACTGTAAGAATTACGCAAGTTGTAAGTGTGGTGGAAGGTTGCATGTTGCGACTAAAAATTCACAGCCACAATGTCGGGTTTGCGGTGCAGATTATGCTGACTGGAAGTGCGATTACTGCGGGAGGGCAAAGAGATACGAAGTTTCTCGTGGAATTGAGAAAGCTTCTGAGGAGATCTCGCGCGCCTTTCCAAATATTCCAATCACGCTTTCATATGGCGATGTCATAAAGGATGTAGTCGAATCAAAATCCTCAATTGTTGTGTCTACACCAGGGGCTGCGCCATATGCGAAGAATGGCTATAGCGCAGTGGTAATACTCGAGGGTTTGTCTTACTTTGCTCACGATGATTTACGTGCCAATGAACGCGCATGGGAACTCTTCTTTGAAACATCGTCGTTGGTCAAAAAAAGTGGAACGGTATTGCTCGTTATAGAGGATTCACACCCTATTGTTTCGGCACTTATTCGTTGGAATCCGGCTTTAATGTTACAAAAAGAGTTAGAGCAAAGAAGTGAGATTCATTTCCCACCATTAGTTCATAGTGCAATATTTACTTGTCCTACGAATGAAATATCTGCAATTGCCCGTGGGATTCGAATGGCAATTGATGAAACAAGGTTGCCACGTGATATGCGAGTACTTGGACCAGTCTCCATCGATGCACAAAAGAGTAAGTTAGTTCTGTTATTTGATAGCGAATCAGAGAATAAAACTGTCGAATTTATGCATGAACTTATGCGACGAAGAAGTATTGCCGGTAAAACAGAGGCAACTTTACGAATAGACCCATATGCGATTTAGGTTTTGGTAGAGTAAGAACATGTCGATTCAAGAAATCCGCCTTTTTGGCGATCCAGTACTTTTGACACCGGCTGCGCCAGTCGTAGATTTCGACAAAGAGCTTCGTAATTTGGTTGCCGATTTAACCGAGACAATGTTAGATGCGCCAGGTGCAGGCCTGGCTGCGCCTCAGATCGGCGTTCCATTGCGCGTCTTCACTTGGATTGTTGAAGAAGAGTTGGGCCATTTAATAAATCCCGTACTCGACCTGGGCAGTGAGACCGAGGATGACGAAGAGGGGTGCTTATCTTTTCCTGAACTCCGATACAACACTCCACGATCATTACAAGTTGTTGCTAAGGGCTTTAATATGTTTGGTGAGCCAATTGTTGTTGAGGGCACTGAATTCTTAGCACGTGCTCTGCAGCATGAAACGGATCATTTGGATGGAATCTTGTTCATAGATCGTTTATCGCCAGAGAACAGAAAATTGGCCATGAAAGAAATTCGTGAATCAGAGTGGTTTAATCTTCAGAACGAATCAGGAAACACACCCAAAATTAAGGAATCACCGCACACAATTTTCGGACGGAACACTTAATGCTAATTGGAGTCGCAGCTACTCCGCAGGTTGCAGTCCCAGCTCTTGATTGGTTGTTTGGCTCTCACCATGAATTAGCCAGAGTTATCACCCAACCTGATCGCATGGTCGGTCGCGGGCAAAAAATACAGCAATCACCAGTTGCACTATGGGCCAACAATCATGGAGTTAATTTGTTGCAGCCTGATTCAATGCCAGCCATCGGCGACTCGCTTGCTGGCCTGGATCTTTTGATAACAATTGGTTACGGCAGATTGCTCCCAGAGTCGATATTAGAGATACCAACGCATGGGTGCATCAATCTACATTTCTCATTGCTACCCAAATATCGCGGCGCCGCTCCGGTTCAACGAGCGATTGAAAATGGCGAAACGCTTTCAGGCGTAACGGTTTTCAAACTAGATTCCGGGATGGATACAGGACCAATTTATTATTCGAAATCAATAGAGATTGCACCCGAATGGCGAAGCGCTGAATTGTTGTCAGAACTTTCCGCGCTTGGTGTATCTGCGATAGCGAAGTCACTTGAAATGATTGAGACGGGTCAACAGCCTATACCGCAGGCGGGTGAAGCAAGCCGAGCAAATAAATTGACAAAAGAGGAAGCACGAATTAATTGGAGTACGCCAGGCCATCTGATTGCCAACCGCATTCGTGCCTTTTACCCACAACCTTGTGCATGGACAGTGTTTCGCGGTCAAAAATTGAAAATCTCTAGAGCTTCTATCTCGCAAGCAACGATCAACCTTGCTGCTGGTCAACTTCAAAGCTTTGAAAACAGCTGTTTGATCGGAACCATCGATGGTGTAATTGAAATTCATGACGTGATTCCTGAGGGTAAAAGTGAAATGAAAGCTATCGATTGGTCACGTGGAGCAAGGTTTAG